>JALWFE010000065.1 GCA_027039975.1 Flavobacteriales bacterium | reverse complement strand
TCCAAGTTTTTGATGCTTTGTAAGCATTTGCTCCAAATTCAATTGATGTCGTAAGAGCTTCCCCTAATAACGCATCAGGCGAAACCAAACTATACATAGCACTTGAAATAACCGGATATTGATTAGCGCCACCATAGTAACCTGACAGCACCGGTTCGTGAAACATCATTGCTTCATTATATTTTTGATCAATTTCCGCTCGACGATACATTTCTTCATAATATTTACCTAATTGTATTTCGCTGTCAGTGGGTTCAAATACTACTTCCGGTGGATTATAAGTTTGTGAATCATTGGTGTTAATTAGAAGTGGTTTGTTATAAGTTACAGTAACCGCCGGTAAATTCTCACTCCAACCTTCATCTGTTATTTTCACTTCTGTTAGAATCTGATTATTATCTAAATCCAATAGTCCGGAAATTACTTCACCTGTATTTTCATTTCTTGCTTCCAATTCTAATCCTTCCAACTCACGTCCCAAACCCAGCTTGTTCTCTTGAAAGGCATAAGTGGAATTATAAGGATACTTCTCCGCCAAAGGATCCACGCTCATAAACTGCCCAATAGCGTAGTCGTAATTGCGGTATTTAAAACTGTCCCAGTTTAAACCGAGTTCGTCTTGGCGTTCTTGTTTCCCGACTTTTCCTTTGTCAAGTCGGGACAGGCTTTGATAGAAATACTTAAACTTCACCTCTTCCTGCATTACTTGTTTGACTTCTTTTTTGGTTGGTAAATGTTCTTTGTATTTGATGCCTTTGCGGGTTTGGTTGTAAGCGCCGTGTTTGAGACCGAACGGGTAATAATGGTTTTCTTCCAATATTTTTATTTGGTTGGTTGCGGGGTCTAGCGTGTAACTTAGGCGGTTGTTGCCAAGGTGGTCTTTGTAAATATACACATATTGATATGCCACGGGGTCTTGAACATTTATATCGTTTTCATAAACTGTCTTGACATAGCCTTCCGCCGTAGGAAAAAATAACAATTCGGCATACCCGCGGCCGCCATTCGCTACCGGCTTGGTTTCGTATTGGAAACCGTCGCGATAGTCGGTAATTACTTGGTGGCTGCCGTAATCTACGGTTTTTTGGAGTTTGGTGCCCATGGATGTATAAAGATACGTAATTTTACGGTTGTTTGCAAAATCTATTTCCACAGGCAGGTTCATGTGGTTGTATCTGATATTGGTAATGCCTTTGTTTTGGTCTTGTATCATATTGCCATAAGCATCGTAAGCGTAGTCGTCGCCTGTTTGTTGGCTGTTACCGTCTTTAAATCCTTGGGCATCATTGGTGGCGTCCGTCACATTGAGCAACCGGTTGCTGTCGGGAGCATAACTGTAAGTCGGTAGATTCAACCCCAAATACAACTTTTGATATATTAAATTTCAAATAAAAATCATTTGTTTTTTAAAAATCATCTTAACCCGGTTCTTATTCACCTAAAAAAAAAATTTCAATAACCGAAAAATCTTAATATCTTTGCAATCGCATTTTTGCGGGTGTGGTGAAATTGGTAGACACGCCAGACTTAGGATCTGGTGCCGCAAGGCGTGGGGGTTCGAGTCCCTTCACCCGCACTCGATAATCTCCGGTGTTTTTACGCCGGAGATTTTTTGTTTAGTTAAAAAGTTTACAACGTTTTGATATTTCTCTTCCGGCGAAAGCCGTGATAGAAACGATACGTTATATAATTTATCATTTTATAAGCCACGAATGCACGAATAAGTCACGAATGCACGAATAAGTCACAAATGCACGAATAAAAAACAAAAATATCCGTGTATCATTGGATATAAATTGCCTCGTCCTGATTTTTGTTGACTTTTCGAGTCAACCTATTTCAGGACAAGTCAATCTCATCAGTTCATCAACTCATCAATTCATCAACTCCTCAATTCATCAATTCATCAATTCATCAATTCATCAATTCCTCAGTTCCTCAATTCCTCAGTTCCTCAATTCCTCAGTTCCTCAATTCCTCAATTCCTCAGTTCCTCAGTTCCTCAATTCCTCAATTTCTCAATTCCTCAGTTCCACAATTCCTCAGTTTTTTTTTATATTTGTTCACATTTTTTTTATAATGAATGTTTATATTGAAGACATATTAAAAGCCATTCCACTCGGTATTTCATTGAGTTTTCTCATAGGTCCCGTATTTTTTGTATTACTTGAAACAGCCGCTACCAAGGGCGTAAGGGCTTCCATTGTGTTGGATTTGGGCGTGATTTTTGCCGATATGGTTTTTATTGCCATTGCTTTTTTGGGGAGTTACAAACTTTTAGCACAGTTGACACATCATCCGGCATTATATGCTCTGGGTGGTATGATTATGATGGTTTACGGTTTGATTACCATTATACGAAAGCCTAAAAAGGAATCTTTGGAAAATCAAACGGAAATAGAAATTCCCAAAAACAATTATTTCGGTTTATTTGTCAAAGGTTTTTTATTAAATTTTATAAATATCGGTGTTTTGGCGTTTTGGCTGGCAATGATAGTTATTTTTTCGCCCAAATTGGATTTGAATCCTTACCGGATTGCCGTGTTTTTCGGTGGTATTTTATTCGGTTATTTTTTGATGGATTTGGTTAAAATTTTATTAGCCAAACAATTCAAATCCAAAATGACACCCAAACGGGTGGTTAAAATCCGGAAATTTATCGGTATTGTTTTGTTGATTGCCGGTGTATATCTGATTTATGAAGGTTTTGCCGAAGATAACAAAATCGGTATTAATCATACGATAGAACATTTTTCGAATTAGACGGGATTGTTTGCACAATAAGAAATTAAAAATCATATTTATAACTCAATTATTATGAACCAACCTATAACCTTAGGCGAATTTATTATCGACAGACAAGCACATTTTCCTTATTCAACCGGGGAATTAAGCAGTTTGCTCAATTCAATCAGACTGGCGGCAAAAGTAGTCAATCACGAAGTGAATAAAGCCGGTTTGGTAGATATCATCGGAGCGGCGGATAATCAAAATATTCAAGGTGAACAACAACAGAAACTCGATGTGTTTGCCAACAAAGTTTTTATTCAAGCGCTGATTAACCGTCAAATTGTTTGCGGTATTGCTTCCGAAGAAGAAGATTCTTTTATCAATATTGTCGGAAAAGACAAAGGGAATAACAACAAATATATCGTATTGATGGACCCTTTGGACGGCTCATCTAATATTGATGTCAATGTATCGGTGGGAACGATTTTCTCTATTTACCGCCGTATCAGTCCCGTAGGCAAACCTGTCACCGAAGAAGATTTTCTGCAACCCGGTGTTAATCAGATAGCCGCCGGATATGTCATTTACGGCACTTCAACGATGTTGGTATATACTACGGGACACGGGGTAAACGGATTTACACTCAACCCGGCTCTCGGCGTCTTTTATTTGTCACACCCCGATATGCATTTTCCCCCGAAAGGAAAAATTTATTCTATCAACGAGGGGAATTACCGCCATTTTCCGAAAGGTATCAAAAAATACATCAAATATTGTCAGGAAGAAGAAGGTGACCGTCCGTATACGTCGCGTTACATCGGTTCGTTGGTATCCGATTTTCACCGTAATATGATTAAAGGCGGGGTTTATTTGTATCCTAATTCGAGCCGGTATCCCAATGGAAAGCTGCGCTTGTTGTACGAATGTAATCCTATCGGATTTTTAGCCGAACAAGCGGGAGGAAAAGCTTCTAACGGCTATCAACGGATTTTGGAAATCAAACCACACGAATTGCACCAGCGTGTCCCTTTTTATGTCGGTAATAAGGATATGGTCGAAAAAATAGAAAAATACATCAAAAAATATGGCGGAGAAACAGATTAAAGAACTGCACGAGATTTTTTTAACATACCCTAAAATTACCAGAAACAGTAAGGAAGTAAAAGAGGGGGATATTTTTTGGGCGTTAAAAGGTGAACGTTTTGATGGCAATGATTTTGCCGAAGAAGCGCTCAAAAAAGGTGCACATATAGCCGTGATCGACGATAAGAGAAAAAATATTGTCAAAGAAAAACGTTTTTTTTATGTTGAGGACACTTTAAAAGCCCTTCAAGATTTAGGTAATTTTCATCGAACTTATGTCGGTATGCCCGTCATTGCCATTACAGGCAGTAACGGTAAAACCACCACCAAAGAATTGGTCAATGCCGTTCTTTCTCAACGATACCGGACAGCTGCTACTTATAAAAATTTAAACAATCATATCGGTGTGCCTTTAACTTTATTGGAAATTCCCGAAGATGCCGATATAGCCATTGTGGAAATGGGTACCAACCATCCCGGTGAAATCGAAGTTTTGACCCGGATAGCCGACCCCGATTTCGGTATCATTACGAGTATCGGAAAAGCTCATCTTGAAGCTTTTAAAGATTTGAACGGTGTTTTGAAAGAAAAAAAGGTTTTATTTGATTATTTGAGGAAAAAAGGGGGAATGGTTTTTGTCAATCTCGACGACGATTTGGTCGGTAAAGCGGCCGAAGGTATAAAATCATACACATTTACATATCAAAATAAGCCGGGTGCAGATGTCAGTTTGTCGGATATTTCGGATACTCCGGCGCTTAAAATCCGTTTAAACGATACGGATATTCAAACCAAACTGACCGGCAAATATAATTTGTCAAATATCGGTTATGCCGTAGCGGTTGGTAAATTTTTCAATTTGACCGATACCGAAATCAAACAAGCATTGGAGCAGTACACGCCCAAAGATATGCGCTCGCAAATTGTGGAGCGGGATGGCAATTTGATTATTTTGGATGCATACAATGCCAATCCGACAAGTATGCGGGTTGCTATTGACAATTTGTTGCAAATGTCCGGAAAACGTAAAGTGGCGATTTTGGGTGATATGTTTGAACTGGGAAAAACAGCGGCTGACGAACACCAAGCTATTGCCGGTGCGGTCAAAGAAAAAGGTATTGAAGCATACTTGATAGGTGAAAATTTTAGCCGGACAAAAACAGACTTCCCGGTTTTTAAAACTACGCAAGATTTTATCGACAGCGGAATTTTTAACCGTATCAAAGATGCTACTATTTTGATAAAAGGTTCGCGTGGGATGACTTTGGAAAAAATTTTACAAAACAATTGATTATTTCCGGAATAATGAAGTTAATGGTATTCCGTTTTTCGGCTATGGGTGATGTGGCGATGACCGTGCCGGTTATCAGTGCTTTACTCGATACGTATGATGATTTGGAAATTGTTATGGTATCCCGCTCTTTTTTTAGTCCTTTGTTTAAAGATTTGCCCCGGGTTAAGTTTGTTGGTGTCGATTTTAAAAATGATTATAAAGGTTTAACCGGATTGTATCGTTTGTTCCGTTTTTTGAAAAAAGAAAACCCGGATACCATTGCTGATTTGCACGATGTATTGCGTACCAAAGTTTTGGATTTTTTATTCAGGTTAAGCGGTTACAAAGTAGCGGTTATCGATAAAGACAGAGCCGGAAAAAGAGCATTGACACGGTCGAAAAATAAGGTTTTAAAACCCCTCAAAACAACACATCAACGATATGCCGAGGTTTTTGAAAAATTGGGGTATCCTGTTGATTTAAAACGGTTTAAACCATTAAAACCGGAGATTTCAAAGCAAATAGCATTGTTTTTAGCCCCTGTGAAAGACAAAAAAATCATCGGGATAGCGCCTTTTGCCGCTCATAAAGGCAAGCAATATCCATTGGAAAAAATGAAAGTAGTGATTCGTATGTTGCTTGAAAAAGATGACAATATCGTTGTTTTTTTATTTGGTGGCGGTGCCGGAGAAAAAGCTTTGTTAGACGAATTGGAAGCGATAAACCGCAACCGGATTATCAATGTTGCCGGTGTGTTTTCGTTTGTAGAAGAATTACAGGTAATCAGCCGTTTACATTTTATGTTGAGTATGGATTCGGCTAACGGGCATTTGGCGGCATTATATGGTGTACCGGTAGTGACCGTTTGGGGTGCTACGCATCCCTATGCCGGATTTACGCCGTTTAATCAACCGGAAAAAAATCAAATTTTACCCGACTTGAAAAAATTTCCGCAATTACCTTCTTCCGTTTACGGAAATAAAACTTTTAAAGGATTTGAAAAAGTGTGGGAAAGCATTCCGCCTGAAAAAATTGTTGATGTTGTTTTTGATGAACTGATGAATTGATGAGTTGAGGAATGAGGAGTGAGGAAAATGATCAAGTTATAAAAAAATTTAATTTCCGCTCCGTCGTGTATCTCCTGATACCGACGTGCGTTCTTACAAATTTCTGACCTGTCAGGTAATAGAAACCTAATAGGTCTTTGTAGCTTTAAAAATTTTCAAAAATATTCAAAGGTGTCACCTCTACGGGGTTGTTTTTTATAAAAAAAATTGTATAAAGAAAAATTTCTCACTACGTTCGAAATGACATCCCTCCGTTTGATATTTCTTTTGTGAAATGAAATAACTTACGATTTACTAAACATTACAAACTTTCAACTAATATTTTCCAATCTCATATCCCTGATAAATTCAATAGACTTGGCAATATCTTTTTGCAAAATACGGTCTTTTTCAATAAAGGATACTTCTTGGCGATAAGTTTCAACAAAATTTTGTAAGAAAGGAGAAGTTTTCAACTTTCTAAAAGCCAATGCTTGTGAAGCGGTCAGCAGTTCGATTGCCAATACTTTTTGTACATTGCCCAACACACGATACGCTTTGGTAGCGGCATTGGCTCCCATACTGACATGGTCTTCCTGTCCGTTACTGGATTCTATGGAATCGACACTGGCAGGGGTTGCCAATTGTTTGTTTTGACTGACGGCACTGGCAGAGGCGTATTGGGGTATCATCAAGCCGGAATTTAAACCGGGTTCATTGACCAAAAATGCCGGCAAACCGCGTCTGCCACTGATTAACTGGTAAGTACGCCGTTCCGAAATATTGGCAATTTCACTCATGGCAATAGCTAACATATCCAATGACAACGCCAAGGGTTCACCATGGAAATTTCCACCCGAAATAATCTTATCCTCATCGGGATAAATCAATGGGTTGTCAGTAACGGCATTAATTTCGTTAATGATGGTGCGTTCTACATAAGCTACGGCATCTTTGCTAGCACCATGAACTTGCGGTATACAACGAAACGAATACGGATCTTGCACGTGTTTTTTCGGTTGTTTGATTAATTCGCTTCCTTCTAGAATATCCCGGATAAATGCAGCGGTTTGAATCTGACCTTGATGCGGACGAACCTCTTGTACCAAAGCATCAAATGGCTCGATACGTCCGTCAAAAGCATCAAGAGACAAAGCGGCTAAAATATCGGCAAGATATAAGAATTTTTTGGTAGCAAATAAATTATATACCCCGTAAGCCGACATAAATTGTGTGCCATTGAGCAATGCTAAACCTTCTTTGGCTTGGAATTTAACAGGTTGCCAACCGAATTTTTTTAAAATTTCATTACCCGAAAAAATCTCATTCTGATATTTAACTTTACCTTCGCCCATCAGAGGTAGAGACAAATGTGCCAAAGGTACCAAATCTCCGGACGCCCCTAAAGACCCCTGCTCATAAACAACCGGTAAAATATCGTTGTTGTAAAAACGTATCAACAATTCGACCGTTTTGAGTTGCACACCCGAATGGCCTTTGGACAGGGATAAGATTTTGAGCAAAAGCATCAATTTAACAATAGGTTCGGGGACTTCGTCACCGATGCCGCAAGCATGACTGATGACCAGATTTTCTTGTAAGCGGTTGATTTGACTGTCGTCAATTTTTATATTGTGTAAAGCTCCGAAACCTGTATTGATACCATACAAAGGTCTTTTTGACGATTTGATTTTACGGTCGAGGAAGCGGCGGGCTTTTACAATCTTTTTACGGCTTTCGTCTGAAAGTTGCAGTTTTTTATTTTGCGAAAATATTTGCCATAAATCGTTGAGATTTAGAAATTTGTCGTCGATTATATGATGGTGTTCCACTTTTGTATTGTTTATAATTCGGTCATCAAATATACGGTTTTAAGTGGAAAGTTAAAAGTGGAAAGTTGAAAGTTCTATTTCGGCAAGGTTAGTTACCTGAGTTGAAGGTTTTACATTGACAGGTTTAATAATCTGAGTTGAAGGATACAAGTTGCAGGTTATATGTTGTTTTTATATTTCCTTCAATACTGTCTTATCGTTTATTTTGATTTTTACATCTTCGATATCGACAGGTTTTTCTTCAATTTTTTCGACTTTAATAATCTGCTTCCATAAAGCCGTTTGAAAAATGTCTAATATTTGAATACCTTTACCTATTGACAGTATTTCATAATTTTTATCCTCCTTATAATTTTTGTACCAATCCGGATTTATTTTATGTTGTTTTGAGAAATAAACCTTTCCGAATGATTTGAAGAATTTATCCGGATATTTTTTCAATTTTACAAGAACTTCATATTTTATCCCAATGGCTGGTATATTGTTGATGATTGTGTCTTTTATTCTTTTAAAATTTACAATATCTCTATTCTTAGTTATGTCGTAAAAAAAAATGGTATCGTTATCAAATAGTTTCCCATACAACCGATTTTTTTGAAGATCCAAAAATCTTACATTTAACAACTTTCCGTCAGGAGAGAAAAACTCTTTTTTGTAATTTCCGTTTTTAAATGTTAAAATCATTTTACTTCCAATTGTTTCTTTTAAGCTTTCACGAGTAAAATTTTTATGAAATGATTCATAATCAATATTATATGTTACAATCCCTTCGAAGTATTTTTTCTTGGTTTTGTTTGTTTTAATTGAAGTGCAAGAAAGGAAGGAAATAGTGAATGATATTAAAATAAGTGCCTTTTTCATCAGTTTTTTTTTGATTATTTTATAAGATCTTCCGGATTAATAAAATCCGGAAGATTATTTGTGTTTGATGGCTTAACAAGTTTTGCAAAGCCTTTTATGTCGTGTTAAGATATTGGCAATCAATTTTTTAATAATTCAAAAAGAACATAATATCATCCCACTTTTACCAATTCCACATCAAAAATCAGATTGGCATTTGGGGGAATCACACCACCGGCATCGGATTCGCCGTAAGCCAAATAAGACGGGATAACGAATGTAGCTTTGTCGCCTTCTTCCAAAAGCCGGATACCTTCGTCCCAACCCGGAATCACATAACCGACACCAATCGGAAATTCAATGGGTTTGCCGCGTCCATAAGAATTGTCAAATATGGTACCATCAGCCAATTTGCCTACGTAATGCACCGCCACATTTTTGCCTTTTTGCGGCTTTTTGCCGCTACCGCTTTTGTACGTAATTTTATATCGTAAACCCGATTCGGTTTTGTCAAAACCTTCGGCTAATTTGTTAAGCGCCGCTTCAGCCACTTCTTTGGCTTTACGTTCTCTTTCGGCTTTGGCGTTGTTAAATTTAGTGAACGCTTCCGGCGCATTAAATGCTTTAGCTTTGTCTCCTACTCTGATGATATCGATTTTTTCAATTTTATCACCTTGCGCTATGCTGTTTACGACATCTTGCCCTTCAACCACTTTACCAAAAACAGTATGTTTACCGTCTAACCAAGGTGACGCTTCGTGTGTGATAAAAAATTGACTGCCGTTGGTATTGGGGCCGGCATTTGCCATGGATAAGATTCCGGCGCTGTCGTGTTTGAGGTCGGGATGAATTTCATCGTCAAATTTATAGCCGGGACCTCCTGCACCGGAGCCAGTCGGGTCACCCCCTTGTATCATAAAGTTGTCTATCACACGGTGAAACGTCAAACCGTCATAATATTTTTTTCCTTTGTAGGCCTCGGCAACATTGGGGTGATTACCTTCTGCCAGTGCTACAAAATTTGCTACGGTACCGGGCGCTTTTTCGTCTTCTAATTTTATAAGGATGTCACCTTTGTTAGTTTTAATTTTGGCATATAATCCTTCCGGTAAATTGTTGATGTCCATAATATTAGTTTTTTTTTTAAAAAAAGCCAAAGTGCCGGATAAAGGCACTTTGGCTATTAGTTTGTTAGAATTTTTTTTTACAATAAAGTTTCAAAAATGGCTTTGGCTTTTTCCCAGTGGGTGGTTTGTGGATTTTTCAAATGAGGGTCCATCGTTTTGAAAGTTTTGATGAGAGCCATCAACAGACCACCTGCTATATTCGGTAATTCTTGTTCGATATCTTCCCCGATTGCCAATTTTAAAGGTGGCATTTTTGTAATGGCTTCTAAAATACCATCCAAATCCAATTCCTCATCGAGTTCTCTAAACTCTTGAATTTGTCTCTCCAAACCTTCCGTAATGGGCAGATCTGTATACCACAACACATCACGGTCATTTAACGAGGCATTTTTCATTCCGACTGTTAGTAATCTGTAAATGACTTCATTTGTAAAATCGTAAATCCTTCTTACATCTGATTTGTCAATATCCAAACTACCTGCTTTTCTAAAAAAAGCTTCAAATTTTGATACTCCAATTAATGACATATTCTATTATTTTATTTGGTTTATTATAAAATACAAATATACCATAAAATACGGATAAAATCAATTCTTTATACTTTAAAATTTTTTATCGTAGAATAATGCTTACCGCCCCTACAAAAATAACCAAATAAAAAATAATGATAAATTTCCAAAAAATGTTGGCGTGTTTCATTTCCATAAATTGAAAGGCAACCAACATAAATTTAACAGCCGACAGTCCCAGAATGATAGCCACAAATGTTGATAAACCATAGAAATAAGCGGAGGTTAAAGCTGTTGCAATTGTCAGTATATACAGTAGCACGAGTGCTTTTTGATGATTGAGTTTCATAATTCAAAATTTTAAAGGATTAGGTATAACATAGGGAATAACAAAAGCCAAATCAAATCGCACATATGCCAAAAGGCGGCACCGGCTTCGATGTTTAAGATATTAGGTTCAGAATTCAATTTACGCAACCTCAAATACATAAAAAACAAAATAACCAGTCCTACTATGACATGAATCACGTGAAAAGCCGTTAATAACCAGTAAAATGTAAAAAATGTATTGTATCCAATGGTCAAACCATGTTCAATTTTTTCATAATATTCTACGCTTTTTACCAGCAAAAACAGAAGTCCGCCCAATATAGCCAATTTGTTATACAAAACAGCTTTGTTCAAATTATTTTGTTTTACTTTGAGCACCGTCATTGCCATAAAATATCCACTGGTTAATAAAAATAAGGTATTAACAGCACCATAAACCGTGTTGAGTTGTAAACGTGACCAATGAAATAGTTCCGGATTGTCCCGGCTTGAAACGGTAAGGGCTATTAACCCCGCTCCAAAAGTTATCAATTCGAGAAAAATCAATACCCACAGCAAAATGCCGCCGGGAGGGTAAAATACATTTTTGTAATCTACTTTTTGGTTCATTTTTTTCTGTTTATTTGATGATAATGGTTAATTGGTTATCTGGTTATCTGATTGCCGAAATACATCACTTGTCATTTCGATCCCTACGAAAGTA
>JALWFE010000064.1 GCA_027039975.1 Flavobacteriales bacterium | reverse complement strand
TGGAATATACCGGTGCCATAACCGAGCGTGAAAAACAAGATCAGGTTTTGGACGATATGGATTTGGAACGCGAAAGAGGTATTACCATTAAGAGCCATGCCGTTCAAATGGACTATATCCATAACGGTGAGTCGTATAAACTCAATTTGATTGATACCCCCGGACACGTTGACTTTTCTTATGAAGTGTCACGTGCCATTGCAGCATGTGAAGGTGCTTTATTGATAGTGGATGCGGCACAAGGTATTCAAGCCCAGACTATCTCCAATTTGTATTTGGCTTTGGAGAATGATTTGGAAATTGTACCTGTACTCAATAAAGTGGATTTACCAAGTGCCAAACCTTTGGAAGTAACCGACGAAATAGTCGATTTATTAGGTTGTGACCCGGATGATGTGATTTGGGCAAGTGCCAAAACAGGCGAAGGCGTTGATAAAATAGTAAAGGCAATCATCGAAAAAATTCCACCACCGGAAGGTGACCCGAAAGCTCCATTGCGAGCTTTGATATTTGATTCGGTTTACAATCCTTATCGTGGTATAGAAGTATATTTCAGAGTATTTGACGGCAGTATTAAGAAAGGGCAAAATATTATGTTTATGGCCACCGGCAAAACTTATGATGCCGACGAAGTGGGATATCTCAAACTCAAACAATTACCGGCACCTGAAATAACAACCGGTGATGTAGGATATTTGGTATCCGGTATTAAGGATGCCCGCGAAGTGAAGGTCGGGGATACCATAACCGATGCCAATAATCCGACTGCCGAACCGATTGAAGGCTTTGAAGATGTCAAACCTATGGTTTTTGCAGGTATTTATCCGGTTGAAACCGACGAATACGAAGAGTTGCGTAGTGCTATGGAAAAATTGCGGCTCAACGATGCCAGTTTGACTTTTGAGCCGGAATCTTCCGCCGCTTTGGGGTTTGGGTTCAGAGCGGGTTTTCTCGGGATGTTGCATCTGGAAATTATTCAAGAAAGATTGGAACGGGAGTTTGGAATGAATGTGATTACAACCGTTCCCAACGTGTCTTATCATGCTTATACAAAAAAGCATCCCGACAAACCTGTTATTGTTAATAATCCTTCCGAATTGCCGGATCCTTCGAAATTGGACAGGGTGGAGGAGCCTTATATAAAAGCTTCTATCATTACAAAATCCGAATTTGTCGGTCCTGTTATGAAATTAGCACTCGAAAAACGCGGACAAATCACCAATCAAGTGTATCTGACACCGGAGCGGGTTGAATTGACTTTTGATATGCCTCTGGCGGAAATCGTATTTGATTTTTATGACCGGTTAAAAACCGTTTCGAGAGGCTACGCATCTTTTGATTATCATCCTATCGGGATGCGAAAATCCAAATTGGTCAAAGTGGATATCTTGCTCAACGGACAACCGGTCGATGCGCTATCGGCTTTAGTACACGCCGACAATGCTTATGAAATAGGAAAAAAAATGGTGCATAAATTGCGAACATTGATTCCACGTCAGCAATTTGATATTCCGGTACAAGCCGCTATCGGCTCTAAAATTATTGCCCGTGAAACAATCAAAGCTTTGCGTAAAGATGTGACAGCCAAATGTTACGGCGGTGATATTTCACGTAAACGGAAATTGCTCGAAAAACAAAAAAAAGGAAAAAAACGTATGCGGCAAGTCGGTAATGTACAGATTCCGCAGTCGGCGTTTATGGCAGTGTTGAAATTAAATGATTAGCCGGATGAATGACAGTAATAAAAAATTTCTTTCTTTTTTTGACGTATTTATTTTTGTAGTTTTTATCAATTCGGTGTTTATCATCGATGTTGTCAAACATGATAATTCACGGTATTATTTGGCCCTGTTGATGAGTTTGACAGCGCCTTTTTTGGTAATTATAGCTTTCAGGTTAAAACCGGTATGGTTTGCCGTTTTATCTTTTTTTATACTTATTATCGCTTTGATTTATGATGTGCAATTGTTGGAATACCGTAATTATGTCAATGTCAGTACTTGGTCCACGATTTTAGATTCATATATTGATGAAGCTCAGGAATTTGCCAAAGGTATGCATAGCAAAACTTTTGGTTTGATGCTTTTTCAAATAGCGGTGTATATTATCTTCTTGATTAAATCTTTTCGTTTAAAATTTATTGTTTTTTCAAAAAAAATAAGAAGAATAGCATTGGTATTATTGTTATTACTGGTGGTAGATTTTACTTTTAAGGGTGCTTCACGAAAAAGTTTTCCCTTTCGCGGGCTTTACGGATTGGGAGATTATATCGTTACCAAATACCGGGAATCGCGGGTATTGAACAAAAAAGCTTCGTATGATTATGAAACTGTCAGATTACCGGAATTTGATGCATATCAAAAAGAAACTATTGTAATTGTCATCGGGGAATCTTTAAGACGGGATCATTTGGAATATTACGGCTATCCTTTACCTACAACACCTTTGATGAAGCGGGAAAATTTAATTGTTTACACCGATGTGGTAAGCGCAGCTAACCAAACCATTAATACATTAAAACGGGTTTTTACGCCGGTAGAAGATTTGGACGATAAGGCTTATTGGGATAAACCTTCGTTTATAACGACTTTTAAAGATGCAGGTTTTAAAACATTTTGGATAACCAATCAGTATGTTTACGGCAGGCATGAAAGTCAAGCCAGTTTTATTGCTCATGAAACGGATAGGTTTATCAGCAACAGACCTAATAATTATGATGAAGTATTGATACCCGAATTAAAAAAAGTATTACGGGACACGGCTCGTAAAAAATTGATATTCTTGCATTTAATGGGAAATCATGCTTATTATAAAAACCGTTATCCGGAAACATTTAACTATTTTCATCCCGAAAAAATTACGGATAAAAAAGAAAAGATGATTCGTTATTATGACAATGCTGTCCGGTATAATGATTATGTATTGTATAATTTTTTGCAATTATTAAAGCAACAAAAAGGTGAACGTACATTTATTATGTTTTCCGACCATGGAGAGTCTTTGTACGATGCATATCCCGATTATGCGTATCACGGCACGGAAAAACCTTCAAAATCTGAAGTGGAAGTTCCTTTAATACTTTGGTTTTCAGGAGAATTTAAAAACCATCATCCCGGTATTGTTGAGCAGGTTAAAAATAATAAAGATTTACCTGTAATTTCGTATGATTTTTATCATGCTATCCCGGGGCTATTCGGGATTCGTTTTAAAGATTATAAACCGGAAAATGATTTTTTTAGTAAGAGTTATGTACCAAAGCGCAAACGTAAAATCATCAATGTGAATTTGGAATTGTTGGAGTACGACAAATTAAAATAAGATTTTTTATAGTTAACCGTATAGCATAAAAAAAAGCCGTGAAAAAATCACGGCTTTTTTAGGTGGTACCTCGCAGAATCGAACTGCGGACACAAGGATTTTCAGTCCTTTGCTCTACCAACTGAGCTAAGGTACCATTTGTTTTTGAAGTACTCGGGGCGGGACTTGAACCCGCACGGACATTACTGTCCATTGGATTTTAAGTCCAACGTGTCTACCAATTCCACCACCCGAGCCCGCCAGACTTGTCAAAAAAAAAGAGCGAAAGACGGGACTCGAACCCGCGACATCCACCTTGGCAAGGTGGTGCTCTACCAACTGAGCTACTTTCGCTTTTCACTTTGCGAATGCAAATATAAAACCTTTTTGCATTCTAAAAAAATTTTTTTTGCAAAAATTTTTCTGTTTTTCTTCATTTTTTTGCTACTTGCTGTAAAGCTCTGACATACATTTCGTTATAATACGGCTTAAAATCGTGTTTATTATTTCACGCCTTATTATCATTCCTCAACTCCTCAATTCCTCAATTCCTCAAAACTTATATACAATCAAATTGTGCGCACTGTCATAAGCCAACAAATACCGGGTATTTTTTATAGTTTTAAAGTCCAATACCTGTTGTCCGGTAATGGGAAAATTCGGCAAAACATTTCCATTTTTATCAAAAGCATAAATTCTGTTATTGGCGGTATTGGCGATAAAAATTATAATTTGTTTACCGCTTTTATAAATATGCGGCCGGGAATATGTGCCTAAATCCAATTCGATTATTTTTTTGTTGATTAATAATTTGTTACCGGCTACTGCGGCAAAAGTTTCGTGTTTGATTTTCGACAAAATATGACCGGGCAAGTCGAGTTTGCCGGTTTTGAGTTTACCGTTCAAGTCTATTGATAAAAGTTTATCGTTATCGTCAATATTGATAAATTTACGGTTTTTAACCCCCCACTGATTCCGGCTGACATCGAAAGTTTGCGATACTTTTATACGGGTTTCCCCGCGTCTGTTTAGCAGATAGAGTTCCCCTCCGGTATCCGAAATTTGGATAAAATCTTTATTACCGATACGGAAATGTTTCGGTGTAAATAAAATGTCATTTTTAATTTTAACCTTAAAACCTTTGACTTTTTTGGCTTGATTATCAAAAAGTTTGAAAGAATTGGACTGGGTAATACCGAAACGGTATTTTCTGTTATGTTCATAGTCGAAAACGCTGATGCCTTTGGTAATTTTCTTAAGAAAGTATTCCGGAAAATTGTCAACATTTCGTCCAAGTCTGTCTATGACATACCAATGATGTGGCGTTACAAACGTATATTGAATTTTGTGATTTCTAAAAAGATCCACTTGATAAATTTTTCCTGTAATATCCCCTTTGAGGTTTGTTTGCCAAAGTGTTTTGCCTTTTAAATCGACAAAATTCAAACGTCCTTTATCGTCTTGATATATAATATTGTATGTTTTGGTGTGATGATTGTAAACCAGTTGCGGATCGGATTTAGGCCTTCCGGATAAATTATAGGTCAAAACCTGTTCGACGATGGTTTGCTTACCGGATGATACAAAGTCTTTTAAAACAAGATTGGTAAAAACCGCATTGTCGTCCACTTTATAAGTTTGGGCTTCCATATATTTTTGGCCTTTGATATCGAGTTTGTTTTTAAACAATACCAAATGATAATTGTCCGGTAGTTCGGCGATTAAATTTTGATAAGTTTTACTCCGGGATAAGGTAGCGTGGTTTTGAATATTATTTAAGATTTTTTCAAGGTAATTTTCGGACGAGGTGATTATAACGGTTTTGTCAACAATAGTGAAAAAACGGGCTGATATACCGGGGATGATGTTGGAAAAATAACTGTTAATCAAATCGTTGTAAGGAAATTTATAGATTTCGAAATTGTTAAGATCTTTACTTTTTTCCATAATATCATCCTGCCAATCTTGTAAATCCGTTAGCTTTAAAAGAACGGCATGGTTACTGTTTTCTTTAAAAAAAGACAGACCGCTCAAACTTGTAAGCAATTCCCTGCCTTCTACACTTTGCTGTGGAGCATAAAGTTTAAAGTTGTTCAAATTATTGATAAATTGTTCAAAGTCATTGAAACTTAATATGATACTTTTGTTAGCGGCAAATGGTGTATAGTGACTGAAATCTTGCGGCACAGGATTTACGGATTGAAAAATGCCGTTGATTACACAAAGACTGTCACGACATAAACTGATGCCCGAAGCGATTTGTTTTTGTGTATCAACCAAGTCCAGAAACTGCCAATTACCCGTATCTTGCCATTTTATTTTAAAAGACCCGTTGAAAAAAATATCCGGTTTTAATTGGTCTGTGCGAATGATAAGATTCATATCGGCATTGTTATCCAAACTGGCAATACCTTTTTTAAATTGATTATTTTGAGCTAACCGGCCAAATTCGTTTTGCTCCCTGATACAATTTTCAATAAATAATTTTTGATTGGAGATAAAACTTGTGCCGTTTATAACCGTTGCGTAATAATTAGTTTTTTTGTAAGTGGTTTTGTATATCGTATCTTGTTGGTAAACAGTTGTTTCACCGTTAAACAAACTGTCAATATGCCGTAAAGTTCCAGTAGCAACAAAACCTTTGATTTTGGAATTATTTTGCAAAATATTGATAAGGTATGGCGTATTAAATCCTGCTTTGGATAAAAAGGATTTGTCTGAAAAACGCAAATAGTAATCCGTGATAACCGGATTTTGTTTGATAACGGCATCCGGCTTGTTAATTTTGATAATATAGCCGGCTTTTGGCAAAATAAAATCAAATACAGGGATTTTTGTTTGTTTACGATGCTGTTTACAACCGGTCAAAAACAAACTCCAAAAACTCAAAATCAATAAAATATGATAACGCATAACTCCAAATAATTTGTTGTTACAAAGATAGTGTCATTAGTTGAAAGTTGAAAGATAAAAGTTGAAAGTTTTTTTAGTTACAAAAGCTGATATCTATCTGCTCCATTTTCAATTCATCAAATTAGTTTTATTTGGCTATTATCAAAAAGCGAAAAAATCTATGAAACGAAACAACTTCTCAATACCTCAATTAAAAGACGAAATTATAGTATGAAGTAGTAAACAAACATCAAAGAAAGTAATATTCTATGAACCGTAACATTCAACATTCAACTTTCAACTTTCAACTAATTAAATCCTCATTTCCTCAATTCAAAAGACGAAATTATAGTAAGTAAATGTAGATAAATAATTAAAGAACAGAATAATCAATGAAATGAAAAAAATCGTTTATTCATTCAACACGGGCGTTTATACATTATTTATCGGCATTAATACATTTATGTAAAAATATTGTTTAATGAATTATAATTTTGTATAAAATAAAAAACTAAAATAAGATGAAATATTTAGCGAAATTTTTAATTACAATGGCAGTTGTAGCCGCTGTATTTTCTTCCACCACTTCGTGTGACCCGGATATCTTTAACGATGATACCGGAGAGAAAGGAGATACCTTATGGGTGTATGAAATACCGGAAAGTGAAAATTTGGTTATTCCGGATACGCCAATGGCAATAGGAGATAATGGCGATATATATTTTGAAGTCAGGGATCCAGATGGTGTTAAAGGACCGAGGATATATGCCATTACAAAAGATGGAGAGTTTAAATGGAAAACCCAAACTTTGGATAATAATAATGTAGGGGTTGATAAAAAATTGAATAGTCCGATAGTTGTAGGAGATGACGGGACTATTTTTACCACCTGCGGACCTTACATTTATTCTGTTGACCCTTCCAACGGTCAAGCACAAACGATATGGGAATGTCCTTTGGAGTTAACCAACAGTTACGGAAATACCTTTAATTCTTATTCGCCACTTATAAATCTGTGTTTGACAAATGAAGGAAATTTGATAGTACAAAATATAGGAACGTTATTTAATTTTGTTGGCGCTATATTCTGTGTTACTCCTGCGGGACAACTGAAATGGTTAAATAAAAGACAAGATGCTATGGGATATCCTATTTCAATAGGTCCAAATGGCAATATTTATGATGTAGGAACTTTTGATGTAGGTTACAATAACGGTGTTATTTGGGAAACCCGTTTAGTCGCTTATGAGCCTGATAATGGTAATGCCGTATGGAGTGAAACTGCTTTCCCGTGGAATGCCGGAAATAAACCGGTATTTAGTGCAAATGGAGATGTTATTTATCCACTACAAGAAGAAAGAAGTTTGTCCAGAATGAATATAAACAATAATAGTATTATCTGGACAATAAAAGACAAGGGTGGATACAGCTATTCTGTTGTGGACAAAAATAATAATACCTTCTCACATTTTTACGGTGTTGGAAATTTTTTCATTAACGGAAATGCCACCGGAGACTTTACATCTCCTGATAATATTTATTTTCCTATTGACACAAATATTGACGATAAAGGCAATTTAATAGGACGTGCAGATTATACTCATCCGGATGTAGTTTCTTCGGATGTACAAGGTAATAAATTATGGCAAACCGAACATATATATGTTAGCGGTCCTTCCATAACACTTGAAGATGATGTCTTGTATTTTGCATCTACCGGTAATATGTTAACGGGAGATAACAAAATGAAGATTTATGCCATAAAATGGGATGCTTCTTTAATGCATGACGGTTGGCCACGTAATACACACGACAACAGAAACACTTCAAATTATAATAAATGGTAGGATATTAAATGTATTTTTCAGATGTTTTACGGGGAATAGAAAATTATTTTTTATTCCCTGATTTTTTTATGGTTACGACAAAGTAGAATTTTTCAGATTTTGTTTTATAAATATTCATACAATAAGATATATATTTAATTTTTTTCTCTCACCAACTCATCATTTCATTACTCCTCAATAAAATTGACAAAAATATAGTATGAAACTAAAACGTTCATATAAATTCTTAGTAACAGTAAATAAAATATTCAATCCTTCAATAATTATTTCCACTCCAAAAATGTTTTTTCTCTTTCTGTTTGTTTTCGGTCATATCTTTTTTAAATTCATCAACAGCCGGAACTTTAATCATATCTTGATGTTGTTCGATGGCACGTGCTATTTTTTCAACGATTTCATCTACTGTATCATTTTCATAATCAATGGGTAACGGTGGTTTGATAGTCATACGTTGCGTGATGCCGCGTTTTTTGATTTGCAAACCTTTTTTATCAAAAGAACGTCTGAATCCGTCAATGACAATAGGGACGACAACCGGTTTATTGGTTTTAATAATATGTGCGGTACCGCGTCTTATCGGTTTAAAAGGCGTGGTGGTTCCTTGCGGAAATGTGATGACCCAACCGTCTTGAATGGCTTTACTGATGTTAGTAATATCAGTGAAATTGACCGGTCTTTTGACTTCTTTACCTTTGGCACGCCAAGTCCGTTGCACGGGAATAGCACCGACATACATAAAAATTCGGGGTAAGATTCCCGAAGTCATCGTTTCTTTGGCGGCGACATAATAAACATTAGTCTTGGTATTGAACAAATATTTGATACCTTTAAGATCATT
Organism: Flavobacteriales bacterium; assembly: GCA_027039975.1. Taxonomy (GTDB): domain Bacteria; phylum Bacteroidota; class Bacteroidia; order Flavobacteriales; family Flavobacteriaceae; genus WGBX01. The sequence goes on along the minus strand of JALWFE010000064.1, from coordinate 28,839 downwards.
TTCGCCGTTTAAAGCGGCAAAAAATACGTGGAACATAGCTGTGGCGTCGGCAAAATAAGTTTGGTGATTGGATACAAATAACACTTGATTGTCAGGAAGATAACGCAAAATTTCCATACCTTCGATTTGTAATTGGTTAAACCCCTTGTAACGGCGTTTTGAAATCAAACCGAATATTAGCATCACAATTTTTTTGATAAATATAATATTGCCGAAAATATCTTTTTTAAACATTAATAAAACTTCAATTTTAGATCTAATCGTAAATTCAAAGATACAATTTTTTTGTTAAGCCGGATTATTTTCATTTTTTTGTGATCCGGCTGCAAGGGATATTTTTTGTATTTTTACTGAAAAAATAATTATGAAACTTCCCGAATTTCTTATTGCTGATAATTCTTCATTACAGGATGATATTTTTGTAATACATACGGTTTTTCCGAGGTTTATTCTCAATGTTACGACCGATGAAATAGAATGGCTGGATGATTTTAACGAACTAGAAGCTGAAGAGCATGCTGATTTTATAGAACAAACCGTTAAAGCCGCTTATGACTTTTTTGAAAATGAAATGAAAAATTATGAATCCTAATGAAAAATTGGATTAAATTTGTGCCTTGAAACGTTATAATACATAGGTAAAAAAATAAAAAATACAAAAATATTTATCACTATTGTAAAAAAACAAAGATATTTGTCGGGGCATGGTGTAAAAATTTTTTGGCGAAATTGTGTATAATGAAATGTAAATGAGTATGTTAAGTTGCTATTTACTTATACACGTGATCGTTCGCAAATTTTATAGTCCTTTTATTGAACACTTGGCAAAGAAATTAGAAGATTAATTTTCTATTTTTTTGAAATATAGATAATTTTAAACCCGTAAAATTCCATATTGTTAAAATTACCTTTTGTTTTTTTTACAATATGTAAAAGTCAATTGTTTTAAAAAAAAATAACAAAAATCAATATTCTCCTGTTTATATTTTTCTATTTTTGTCGCATTACTGAAAAAAAAAAAATTTTTTATGAGCACAGAAGCTTTACAAAAAGAAACGAAAACACTCGATCACGCGGTGATTCGTTTTGCCGGTGATTCCGGTGATGGTATGCAATTGACCGGAACACAATTTTCCACATCCGCAGCATTGTTGGGTAATGATGTGGCAACTTTTCCCAATTATCCAGCGGAAATCAGGGCACCGCAAGGCAGTTTATACGGTGTTTCAGGTTTTCAAGTCAATATCGGACACACGGAAGTAAGTACGCCGGGAGACGATTTGGATATATTGGTTGCTATGAATCCGGCGGCTTTAAAAACCAATATCGGTGATTTGAAACCCGGACACATGGTGATAGTTGATTCGGATGCTTTTACAAGAACTAATTTGCAAAAAGCCAAATATGATTCCAATCCTTTGGAAGACGGGTCTTTGTCACATTATAAAGTTATCCCGGTTCCCATGACTTCATTAACGCGTGAAGCTTTGAAAGATACGGGATTGGATAGTAAAAGTATGACTCGTAGTAAAAATATGTTTGCTTTGGGAATGCTGTATTGGTTGTTTAGCAAAGATCCGAAATATACGATTGAATTTCTCAGAAAGAAATTTAAAAATAAACCCGAAATTGTCGAAGCCAATATCAAAGCTTTAAAAGCCGGTTACAATTTTGCCGATACATTGGAGTTAATGCCGACACATTATATTGTAGATCCGGCAAAAAGGGAAAAAGGTACATATCGTATAATAATGGGAAATCAAGCGACGGCATGGGGTTTTATGGCGGCAGCAAAAAAAGCGGGATTAGAATTGTTTTTAGGTTCCTATCCCATAACACCGGCTACTGATATTTTACATGAATTGGTCAAATGGCGTCATCTGAATGTAATGGCCTTCCAAGCCGAAGATGAGATAGCCGGTATCAGCTCGGCTATTGGTGCTTCTTTTGCAGGTAAATTAGCTATTACAACGACTTCCGGTCCCGGATTAGCTTTAAAAAGTGAAGCTTTGGGATTGGCAGTGATGCTTGAATTACCTTTGGTTGTGGTCGATGTGCAACGGGGTGGTCCTTCTACCGGATTGCCTACAAAAACCGAACAATCCGATTTGATGCAAGCTATGTACGGACGAAACGGTGAAAGTCCGGTAATTGTTATTGCCGCTAAATCGCCTGCCGACAGTTACGATATGGCTTTTATGGCTGCCAAATTGACTTTGGAACACATGACCCCCGTTATTTTATTGACCGACGGCTATATCGGTAACGGTTCTGAACCGTGGCGTATCAAAACTTTGGATGAAATGCCCGAAATAAAAACTTACCGTATTACTAAATATGTAGAAGATTTTCATCCTTATAAAAGAGATCCGGAAACCTTGGCACGTCCTTGGGCTATTCCCGGAACACCGGGTTTGGAACACGTTATCGGCGGTTTGGAAAAAGATAAAATAGAAGGTACCGTATCGTATGACCCGCTCAACCATCAAGAAATGGTGGAACTCCGGGCCGAAAAAGTGCGAAAAGTTAAAGATTTTATACCACCGCTTGAAGCGGAATTTGACCAAGAAGGCGATTTGCTCGTTGTCGGTTGGGGTGGTACTTATGGTAGTATAAAAACCGCTGTAAAACGCTTTAGAGAAGAAAATCCGGAATATAAAGTCGGATTTGCACATTTTTCTTATATCAATCCGTTACCTCACGGTGTGGATGAAATTTTTTCAAAATATGATAAAATTCTCGTTCCTGAATTAAATAAAGGTCAATTTGCCGATTTCTTACGGATGAATTATCCTAAATATACATATAATAAATATGATAAAATCCAAGGTTTACCGTTCGGAACGGACGAGCTGATGGAACAATTTAAAAAACTTTTAAAAGCCGAATAATTATGACAACAAACATTAAATATACTTTCAAAGATTTTGCCAGTGACCAGGATGTCAGATGGTGTCCGGGTTGTGACGATTATGTTATATTGAGGTCTATTCAAAAAGCTTTACCTCAAATCGGAAGAAAAAAAGAAGATATCGTATTTATATCCGGTATCGGTTGCTCATCCCGTTTTCCGTATTATATGGACAATTACGGCATTCACGGTATCCACGGACGTGCAGCGGCTATTGCCACCGGAACCAAATTGGCTAATCCTAACCTCAGTGTGTGGGTGGCTTCCGGTGACGGTGATGCTATGGCTATCGGTGGTAATCATTTTATTCATGCTATTCGTCGTAATATCAATTTGAATTATATCTTGTTTAACAATGAAATTTACGGTTTGACCAAAGGACAATTCTCACCGACTTCTCTGTTAGGACAAGTAACTAAATCGTCACCTTACGGCAATGTACAAGCACCTTTTAATCCGGGCGAATTGGCTATCGGAGCGCATGCCAAATTTTTTGCCAGGGCTGCCGGTAATGATGCCAAGTTGCAAACCAAATTGTATATAGAAGCTGACAAACATAAAGGTTTTGCTTTGGTTGAAATTTTGCAAAATTGTGTGATTTTTAATGATGGTGCTTACAAAGATATTACCGATAAATCGGTAAAAGATGATGCTCAATTGGTAGTGGAACACGGTAAACCGATGATTTTCGGAAAAAACAGGGATAAAGGTTTGATTATGGACGGTATGAAACTCAAACCCGTAACCATAGGTGAAAACGGCATCACCGAAGCCGATATTTTGATACACGATGCCAAAGAGCCTGATCCTACGTTGCATTTGGCTTTGATCAATATGAAAGCACCTGTTGTCATGGGAGTAATTAGAGCCGTTGAAGTTCCGACTCTTGAAGACCGTGAAGCAGAAGCCGACAGAATTGCCCGTGAAACCAATAAGATTCAAAGTTTTGAAGAATTATTGTTCTCGGGACAAACTTATGAGGTAGATTGATCGGAACCTTTTACCGATTACATATTCCAACCAATACAAAAAATATCATTTGGAGTAAAAAGGGGCTGTCTCAAAAGGCAGCCCTTGATAATATTTATAAATAGACATCTTTTATCAATTAATCAAAATCCATAAAAAGCACCAAAGGTGCGCAATCTCTAACATAAGGCGTAGCCTTATGAGTTAATGAACAAATCAACAAAGAAGCACCAAAGGTGCGTCATAAAAAAAACGTTTCTTTTGAGACAGATTTTTTTAATGCATTAACTTAAATAAAAGCTCGTTTAAAATATCTTTTTCTTGCATACTGCCGGCATCAACCCCTTTACTTTTTAAATCGGCATCTTTGAGATAACCTATATTTTTGGTTATTTTTTTCATCTTGTATTTTTGTGCCGCTTTTTGGTATTCTTTGACAAAATAAGGATTAATATTCAATACTTTGGCTGCGGCAGACGGTGTTTTGTTTTCCAATGTATGATAAATATACAAATCACGGAAAAAATTATACAACAAAGCGATACTGACCACCAGCGGATGTTCCTTGGGATTGGCGGCAAAATACCGGGCAATTCTTTGTGCCTTGATGTAATCACCGTTGGCTACGGCGGATTTTAATTCGAAATTATTGTAATCTTTACTGATACCGATATGTTGTTCGATAATTTCGGGTGTAACGGGACTGTTTTTTTCCAAAATGATATCCAGCTTTTGGAGTTCGTTATAAATCTTTGATAAATCGGTGCCCAAGTAGTCAATGAGCATCTGTGCACTTTTTAAATCAATGGTATGTTGCATTGCTTTTAATGTGCCGACTATCCAATTGATTGTGTCGCGTTCGTAGAGTTTTTTACTTTCGAAATAAACACCTTGTTTAACGATTTGTTTATATATTTTTTTGCGTTTATCGAGTTTTTTGTATTTGTAATTGAACACTAACACCGTTGTTTCTGCCGGTTTTTGCAAATAACTTTCCAGCGCTTCGGTATCAGCTTTCTTTTTAAACAGATGTTGGGCTTCTTTGATGATAATCAATTGTTTGTCACCTATCATAGGAAACTGACGGGCTTGTATGAGCAAGTTGGGAAGCTCAATATCAAGACCGTAAACAACCGTTTGGTCGAAACTTTTGGCTTCTTCCGGGAGCAAATTTTTTTCGATATAATCACTGATTTGGTCGATAAAAAAAGTTTCTTCACCGGCTAAAAAATAGATAGGTTTGACGTTCCCTTTTTTGATGTCATCGATGATGTTTTGCACTTCTTTCATTTGTTGTTGATGAATTGGTTATCTGTTTATTTGGTTAAATAAGTTATTAGTGCCTAGTGTAAAGTGCCAAGTGCGGATTTTCTTTTCAAAGAAAACTTCGTTTTTTGATGATTACATAATACTTTTAACTTCTAATTTTTAATTTCTAATTTTTAATTTAGTTTATGGTTATTTGATGTCGGATGTCTGATGCCCGGTGTCGGATGTTGGATGTCTGGTGTCGGATGTTGGATGTCCGGTGTCATTTCGAACGAGCGACGTAGGGGTGAGAGCCTGTTCCGTGCCAGTAGGGAGCGGGAAGAAATCTCAGATTCCTTCCCGACTTTTGCCGGGACAGGCTGTCGCTCGTCCCGACATACGTCGGGATCGGAATGACAGGTCGCACTTTCCACTTTCCACTAGGCACTTTCCACTAAAAACCCGCACTTTCCACTTTTAACTTTCCACTTTCAACTAATAAACCCGCACTTTCCCCTAGGCACTTTCCACTTAATTATCTCTCATCCCTTATCCAATCTGCACTCGGCACTTGGCACTTTACCGCTTTCCACTTTACCAGCAATCACAAATCAAATTTTCTATCAATACTTTCCGGTTCCAAACTGATAAATACTTTTTTACCGGTTGGTGTATAACGCGGCTGCTGTAATTCAAACAAGTCTTTCAGCAGGTTTTGTTGTTCATCTTCCGATAATTTTTGTCCTGTTTTGACAGCCGATTGTTCAGCAATTATCAATGCCAATTGTTCGTCTATATTTGATATTTTATCAGGATTTTCATATTGTAATGTTTCCAAAATTTCTTGAAAAATATCAGCAACGGCTTGTGATTGCAGTTGCAGAGGCACGCCTTCTACCAAAACACTCTCCTTTTCAAATTTCAAATCAAAGCCCATTTGTATGATTTTATCACGGTGTTCTCGCAGGGATGAAATTTCACCGGGATTGAGTTGCAATTCCACCGGAAAAATCAGTTGTTGTGACGGTATATTTTCTTTTTGCAATTGTGCCAACAGTTTATGATAAAGCACATTTATATGTGCCCTGTTTTGATGAACCAACAATAAGCGTTCGTCACGGCGGGTAACAATATATTTTTGTTTGAGTTGAAAACTTACAAGGTCAAATTGGTTATCCATTCCGGTAAAAGCCGGGTCTTGATGCTGTATATCTTTGGCAAGTTCGTTAGCCGTTTCGGAGCTTTCATGCATTAAACTTTCAAAATATGCCAATTTTTTGGACATTTTCAACGGTGATACCTTTGCAGGTTGCCCGAAATCATCTTCTTTAAAAGGATTAAAATCAGGATCGACTTTGATTTGCGGATCAACCGGCGGTTTTTTGTGATATTCGTAAGGAATTTCCAAGTCGGGACGGGTATCAAAGTCTATAGCCGGTGACAAATTGAATTGTCCCAAACTGTGCTTGACTGCTACTTTCAATATGGCATAAACCGTTTGTTCATCGTCAAATTTTATTTCGGTTTTGGTCGGGTGGATATTGACATCAATATGTTCAGTATCTATTTCGAAAAAGATAAAATATGACGGATAGGCTTTGTCTTTGATCAAACCTTCGTAAGCCGTTAGAATAGCATGGTTGAGATACGGGCTTTTGATAAAGCGTTTGTTGACAAAGAAAAATTGTTCGCCGCGTTTGAGTTTGGCAAATTCGGGTTTACCGGTATAGCCGTAAATTTTGACATAATCGGTACTTTCTTCTACCGGTACTAATTTTTCAGGCATTTTACTACCAAACAAATTACTGATACGTTGTAGCAATTTGGATTTGGGCAGGTGATAAACGGTATTACCATTGTGTATCAGGCTGAAAGAAATATCGGGATGTGCCAGGGCTAAGCGGAAAAATTCGTCGTTGATATGCCGCATTTCCACTTGCACGGATTTCAGAAATTTGCGGCGTGCCGGGATGTTGTAAAACAGGTTTTTAACAGCTATGGAGGTACCTTTTGGGGTTGCTATGGGTTCTTGTTTGACGACTTTGCTCCCTTCTATTTTGATGTAAGTACCCAATTCGGCTTCTGCTGTTTTGGTTTTCATTTCGATGTGGGCTACGGCGGCAATAGATGCCAAAGCTTCGCCGCGAAAACCTTTGGTTTGCAGGTGAAACAAATCGTCGGCGGAATTGATTTTACTGGTAGCGTGTCGCTCAAAGGCCATTCGGGCATCCAGTTCGTTCATACCTTCACCGTTGTCAACGACTTGAATGAGGGTTTTACCGCCGTCTTTGACGATGAGTTTGATATCGTCGGCGCCGGCATCCAAAGCGTTTTCCATAAGTTCTTTAACTACCGAAGCGGGTCGTTGTACCACTTCACCGGCGGCTATCTGATTGGCAACATGATCGGGTAATAATTTGATACGTCCTTGTTTCATTAAATAAACCGGTATTTTTTTAACAGATAATAAACGGCTAAAACCAAAATTCCGAGAATAATAAAGGTCCGCAAAGTAGCCCCCGAAAAAAGTCCGGGCATAGTCGTTTTGGACGGACGTTTGAACTTGCCGCGCATCCGTTGTTCAACGGTAGTTTCTCCGTCACCGTATTGTTTTTTCAGGTTTTCCAAGCGTTCTTTACGTTCGTCGTAATAACGCGGAGTGTATCCGAATTTTTTATTTTTATGTAATTTGAAAAATGAAGGCATAATTCAGGTTATGGTTTCTTATGCAAATTTAGTGATTTTTTGTAGGAACATGGAGCGATATATTATATAAGATCGAGAATAATTTTTAAATTTTCGGATACAATTTTAGATAAATCATCAGGTAATTTTCCGATTTTTTTAATAAGCCTTTTGTTATCAATTGCTCTGATTTGATCAATCATAATATCGCAGTCATGATTCAAATTGCCTGTTCCTTTTTTTATATGTACTCTCAAAATTTCCACATCTTTTTTGACATTGATGGTTACAGGGCAGATAATTGTAGAAGGATGTTGCGTTTTATTTAATAAGTCCGTTTGAATTACTACAACAGGTCGTGTTTTTCCCGGTTCACTACCGATTTTTGGATTTAAATCGGCTATCCAGACTTCAAATTGTTTAATCTGCATAATCAATATCTTCAAATTCTTTTAAAATTTTCAAAGAATCATTTTTGACCATTTCGGATTCCGCTTTGAGTTTTTGTTCTAAAAAACGTCTTTTTTGATAGCTATTGTAATATGCAATAGCTTCATTGATATATCTATTTCGTGACTTTTTTATTTTTGAAAGTATTTTTTCGGTATCAGAAAAAATGCCATCGTCAATTTTTAAGGATATATTTTTCATAAATAATTTTTTATATAACAAAGGTATATAAAAAAAGTATATCAATTATGTTTTACCGTAGATTTTTATAAAAATTTACTTTTTAAATTTCTTCAAAAAATCCCGTGTAAAATCGCGTAATACCAGCCGGGCGGAAATTCGGGCTTTTTCGGCCAGCAAGTTATCCCAATTTTCGGTATCTGACCACAATTCCCGTTTGAGTATACGGGTAGCTTCGGGGTCGTAGCCGGCCAGTTTTCCGGCTAAAATTTCCACTTCTTTGTTTAGTTCGTCGTTGGTATCGTAAACTTTGGCAAACAGTCCTTTTTCACGTGCCCAATAGGCGGTATGCCAAGTGGCTGCGTCAATAGATAATTCGCTAATAGCCGCTGTCCCTATTTTGCGTTTAACAGCGGGACCTATTACGTAAGGACCTATACCAATGGACAATTCCGACAATTTTACCGCCGCATGCACACTAGCCATACTAAAATCCGAAGCGGCTATCAATCCGACACCTCCACCAACGGCTTTGCCTTGTACTTTGGTGATGACAAATTTGGGTAATTGCCGCATAGTATTGATAACACGGGCAAATCCCATAAAAAATTCCACAGCTTGGTCGAAGTTGTCCAATGCCAATAATTCGTCAAACGATGCGCCGGCACAAAAGGTGCGCCCTTCACTTTGTAACACAATAACTTTGACATGGTCGTTATTACCGGCTTGTTGCAAGATTTCTGCTAATTGCTTGAGTAAATAACCCGGCATGGCATTACTCGACGGATGAAAGAATGTGATGTATCCGACGGCGTTGATAATTTCCAGATTGACAGTTCCTTGTGTCATAATTTATTTGTTTTAAAATCCTTTCTGAGATTTCTTTTTGTTATTTTCAAAAAGATGTTCGTAACGGCTGTAACAGTTTAAAATGGCTTCCAAGATTTGTAAATCGTTGGCAGTACGGATAAATTTTTCGGGATAATCACACATTTCCAAGACCAAATACACATCTTTTTTATCGATTTTGAGTAAGCGGGACAAGATTTCACGGTCAAATTTTTGTGCCAATATTTGTTTGACTTTGTCTTCTTGTTGTATTTTTTTCAATCTGCGTATATCTTTGGCCCGGGTAGAAAAAATATTGTAAATCAAATCGACGGGATTCAGGATTTTTTTAAGAGCATCATTTACACCGGTTAAAAAATTCGGTTCGGGACTACCGAACATAGCTTCGATTTTCGGGCTGATATCGATAGGTTTTTGAACGGGAATCAAATTGACATCGATTTCCAAATTACCGGTTAACTGATTGGTGCTGATAATTACTTCATCGAGTGCCAAAGGTGCATCCAACATATAAATGGTTTGATGTTTTTGGAGTTTTTCGGGGGTGATTTTTATATTAACCGTTTTATACCCCATAAATGCAACAATAACGGAATCATTGACTTTTGCCGGTATGGAAAACATACCGTTTTCGTCTGAGGTTGTACCGTCCAGTGAAGTTAAATTAACAATATTGGCTCCTGTGATGGGTTGTTTGGTACCGGCGTGTATCAAAGTCCCGGTGAATAAATGGTTTTGACTAAAAACCGGAAATGTTGTAAAAAGAAATATTATAAAAAAAAGCTTATACATATAAATTTATAAATTCTGTTTTTTTGGTAAAAATAACAAAAACCTTTTGAGTAACCTTTTTATTAGGAAACTTTTAACGAATATTTTTTTGAGGGTTTAACTTATGTTGACTTTTTTACCTTTTTAAATAATTTTTCTGAATTTTATAAACCGTTTTTTTCAAGAAAAAAATATGAATTTTTATATAAGAAAATCGCTCAAAAAAGCTGGTATTTGATAGAAAAATTGTATCTTGCAATCTTAAATAAATAAACGATTTTTTTATGAATAACGAAGAGAGAATTATTCCTATAAACATAGAGGACGAGATGAAATCATCGTATATAGATTATTCTATGTCGGTGATTGTTTCGAGGGCATTGCCCGATGTGCGAGACGGTTTAAAACCGGTTCACCGCCGGGTTTTGTTCGGTATGCACGGATTAGGATTAACATCAAACAGACCTTATAAAAAATCAGCGAGAGTCGTTGGTGAAGTTTTAGGTAAATATCATCCGCACGGTGACAGTTCGGTTTACGATGCCATGGTGCGAATGGCACAAGAATGGAGTATGCGTTATCAAATGGTGGATGGTCAAGGTAATTTCGGTTCCATTGACGGTGATAGCCCTGCGGCGATGCGTTATACCGAAGTACGAATGCAAAAGATTTCGGAAGCAATGTTATCCGATATTGATAAAGAAACCGTTGATTTTGTCAATAATTTTGATGATACACTTCAAGAACCGACCGTTTTACCTTCCAAAATACCGAGTTTATTGATTAATGGTGCTTCGGGTATTGCCGTAGGAATGGCTACCAATATGCCACCGCATAATTTGAGTGAGGTTATCGACGGAACGGTTGCTTATATTGACAATCCGGATATAACTATCGAAGAATTGATGCAATATATCAAAGCACCCGATTTTCCAACCGGAGGTGTTATTTACGGTTATCAAGGTGTTAAAGATGCCTATATGACCGGACGTGGTCGTATCGTGTTGCGAGGAAAAGCACATTTTGAAGAAATCAAAGGTCGTGAAGCGATTGTCGTGACTGAAATTCCATACCAAGTCAATAAAGCGGATATGATTAAGAAAACCGCTGACTTGGTTAACGATAAAAAACTCGAAGGTATTGCCGATATCAAAGATGAATCCGACCGTAAAGGTATGCGTATCGTATATTATTTGAAGCGCGATGCCATTCCTAATGTGGTTTTAAATAAATTGTACAAATACACGGCATTACAATCTACATTTAATGTAAACAATATTGCTTTGGTCAAAGGCAAACCCGAGTTGTTAAATCTGAAAGATTTAATCAGGGAGTTTGTCGAACACCGTCACGAAGTGGTCACCCGCAGGACCCAATATGAATTGCGTAAAGCCGAAGAACGGGCGCATATTTTGGAAGGATTGATTATCGCATCGGACAATATAGATGAGGTGATTGCTATAATCAGAGGCTCTAAAAATGCCGAAGAAGCGCGTGAAAAGTTAAAAGAGCGTTTTGAATTGTCTGAAATCCAAGCCCGTGCTATTGTAGAGATGCGTCTCCGTCAGTTGACCGGATTGGAACAAGACAAATTGCGAAGCGAATACGAAGAATTGTTGAAAACCATTGCCGATTTGAAAGATATTTTGGACAAAAAAGAACGCCGGATGCAAATTATCAAGGAAGAGTTGCTCGAAATGAAAGAAAAATTCGGTGATGAACGGCGTACGAGTATCGATTTTACCGGTGGAGATGTCAGTATCGAGGATTTGATACCGGACCATAAGGTAGTCATAACCATATCACACGCCGGTTATATCAAACGCACTTTGCTGTCCGAATACAAAGCTCAAAAACGCGGTGGTACAGGACAAAAAGGTGTCAAAACCCGCAATGAAGATTTTTTGGAACATATTTTTGTAGCGTCTAATCACGAGTATTTGTTATTCTTTACACAAAAAGGTAAAGTATTTTGGATGCGGGTATTTGAAGTGCCCGAGGGTAGCAAAGTATCCAAAGGACGCGCTATTCAAAATTTGATAAACATAGACAAGGATGACAAAGTCAAGGCATTTTTGAATACCAAAGACCTTAAAGACCAAGATTATATCAATTCGCATTATGTTTTGATGGTTACCAAAAACGGTATAGTCAAAAAAACCTTGTTGGAGCAATACTCCCGTCCGCGTCAAAACGGAATTGCCGCTATTACCATACGTGAAGGGGATGAACTGCTCGATGCCAAACTTACGGATGGTAACAGTCAAATTATGTTAGCCGCTAAAAACGGAAAAGCTATCCGTTTTGAGGAAAATAAGATTAGAGCAATGGGACGGACAGCTTCGGGAGTGCGTGGTATTACACTGGCGGATGAAAATGATGAAGTGGTTGGCACGGTTTCTGTAAGTGATATGTCAAAAGATATCTTGGTAGTTTCCGAAAAAGGTTACGGAAAACGTTCCAAACTGGAAGATTACCGCATTACTAATCGTGGTGGAAAAGGTGTTAAAACTATCAATATAACTGAAAAAACCGGTTATCTGGTAGCTTTAAAAGATGTAACGGATAAAGATGATTTGATGATAATAACCAGAAAAGGCTTGACCATTCGCATCCCGGTTGCCGATTTGAGAGTAATGGGACGGGCAACACAAGGTGTCAAATTGATAAACATCAAAGAAAATGATGCTATTGCGGCTGCTGCCAAAGTTATGCACAATGAAGATGAAATTGTTGATGAGGACAATAATGTAGAAGATAATAATGAAAAGGACAACAATCAAAATCAAGAAAATCAAAACGAAACAAAATAAATAATTATAAACTTAAATTTTAAACCAATGAAAAAAATAACTTTTATTTTACTGGCATTAATAGGTTTTAGTGTTTTTGCACAAAAATCGGAAGTTAAATCAGCGGAAAAAGCTTATAAAAAAGGTGATATCGCCACAGCACAAGAGATGATACAAAAAGCTTGCAAACTCAAAGACCAAGCTGATGATAAGACCAAAGCGCGTATAATGTTTGTGAAAGCAGAAATTCTGGCCAAATTAGGGTCCAAAGATTTGGATAATTATACTAATGCCTTGGAAACTATTGATAAATTGGAAGCTTTTGAAAATCAAACCGGAAAAAAGAAATATACCGATGATGCCGAAGAGCTTAAAACTCAAATTTCAAATGAAATTATTGGCATTGTAAATAATGATTTGAATACTAAAAATTACAAGGAATTGGAAAAGTCGGCTATTTTGGCTTATAGCTTGAATAATAACGATGAATTTAAATATTTTGCCGCAGTTGCCGCTTTGTTGAACGAACATTTTGAAAATGCCGAAAAACTTTTAAAAGAATTATATGACAGTGGTTATACCGGCGTTAGAGATGTTATTACTGTCAGAGACAAAGAGACGGGTAAGCGGGTAACGGTTAGCGATGAAAAACAAGCCAAACTTTTGATGATGGCCGGAACACATGATGATATGAAAAAAGAAAAAACCAAGAGCCGCAGACCGGATATCATTGCCAATCTTTTGTATGTTTACGGTAAGCTTGGAAAAGATAATGAGGCTATTACTTTTATCAATAAGGCAAAACAAGAAAATCCCGATAATTTGGATTTGATAATCGGTGAGGCCAATTATTATTTGAAAAAAGGTGATACGGAAAAATTTGCCGCCGCAATGGAAAAAGCCATTGAATTGGATCCTAATAATAAGCTGTTTAATTTCAATTTGGCAACGGCATATTTTGATATGAAAAAATACGATTTGGCCAAAAAATATTTTGAAAAAGCTACGGAATTAGACCCTAATTTTGCCGATGCATATTTAGGTCTGGCAAATGTGGTTTTGGTACCGGAAAAAGCTATCACCGATGAAATGAACAAAGATGAAGTTTTGATGAATGATGCTTTGTATAACAAATACAACAAACAACGTTTGGATTTATATCGACAAGCTTTACCTTATCTTGAAAAAGCCCTTCAAATAAATACTGATGATGAAACAGTTATGATAATGTTAAAAAGAATTTACCGTGATTTGGAGATGAAAGATAAATACAATGAGATTAAAGCTAAATTGAATGCTTTGAAAAATAAGAAGTGATATAATTTTTGAAATTTAGAAAAAAGCCGGAATATTTCTCCGGCTTTTTTCTTTTTGAAATAAGAGAATTTTAATAAGTCGTTATATATTTGCAAATTCAAAGAATTTATTGTTAAAATATGCAGACAAAAAAATTAGGTTTGTGGTTGGAAAAATTATCACCGGATTATCCGTTGATGATAGCCGGTCCTTGTAGTGCGGAGACCGAAGAACAAGTGTTGAAAACAGCTCGTGGTTTGATAGACAGACGTATTCAAGTTTTTAGGGCTGGTGTATGGAAACCGCGTACACGTCCGGGAAACTTTGAAGGACATGGCAAAAAAGCTTTGCCTTGGCTCAAAAAAGTGAAGGAAGAAACAGGTATGAAAATTGCCGTTGAAATTGCCAATGCACATCATGCTGAATTGGCTTTGCAATATGATATCGATATATTGTGGATTGGTGCCCGTACTTCGGTTAATCCTTTTGCTGTACAGGAAATAGCTGATGCTATTAAAGGTAGCGGAAAAATTATTTTGATTAAAAATCCTGTAAATCCCGACCTGTCTTTGTGGATTGGTGCAGTAGAACGTTTTGATAAGGTAGGTGTTACGGATTTGGGAGTAATTCATCGGGGATTTTCTTCATTTCGCCCAGGATTGTACCGCAATGAACCTAATTGGCAAATAGCTTTGGATTTTAAAAGCCTTTTTCCGAATATCCCTATGATTCTCGATCCGTCTCATATTTGCGGACGCCGTGATTGTATTTATGATATGGCACAAATGGGCTTGGATTTGCAATATCAAGGATTTATGATTGAAACCCATTATAATCCCGATGAAGCTTGGAGTGATGCGAAACAACAAATTACACCCGGGACTTTGTTACAAATTATAGATAAGCTTTGTTTGAGAAAACAGCAATTTAAAGACCCGGAAGCAATCGATAAATTGGAGTTTTACCGATCACAAATTGACAGGCTTGACGATGAATTGTTGAACTTGTTGGCGGAACGGATGAAAATCGCAGAAGAAATCGGTCGTATTAAGAAAAAAAGAAGTGTAGCGGTTTTACAGTCAAAACGGTGGTTGCAAATTATGCAAAGAGCGGTTGATAAGGCCAAAGATAAAAATTTATCTGAGAAATTCATTCAACTAATTTTTAAAGCCATTCATCAGGAAAGTATAGAAAAACAAGAACAAATTTTTAGAGAAAAATAAAAAATGTTTTGATTGTTAAATAAAAAAATGTCCCTGCTTTTGCAGGGACATTTTTTATGTTTCGGTTTGATATTATTTAACCAAATTAATTTCTACCCGTCTGTTTTTAGCACGTCCGGCTCTTGTTTTGTTTGAAGCAATCGGTTTGGTTTCACCGTAACCTTTTGCATTCAATTTTGATTTAACACCGTGATCTTTTAAATATTTGACAACAGCTTCGGCTCTTTTTTGTGATAAAATCAAGTTAGATTTAGCACTACCTACGCTGTCTGTGTGACCTTCAACATCAAATTCTGCATTCGGATATTTGATTAAGATAGCCACAACTTTTTCAAGGGTAGCAATGGATTGTGGTCTGAAAGTGGCTTTTCCGGTGTCAAAGTAAATAACTTTGGCATATTCATTCAATTGTTTTTGAACTTCTTTGGTTACGACAGGACAACCTTGATTAGATACGGGACCTGCAACTTCGGGACATTTATCGTCTTTGTCCAAAACACCGTCTTTATCGGTATCAGGCCAAGGACAACCGTAATTTGCAGAAGGACCAGCTACTCTCGGACATTTATCTTTAACATCCGGTACACCGTCACCATCAGCATCGGGACATCCGTTTAAAGCAGGATCACCAGCTACATCGGGACAAGCGTCTTTTGAGTCTATAACGCCGTCGCCGTCAGAATCAGGGCAACCGTTTAATTCGGGTTTTCCGGCTACATCGGGACAAGCATCTTTTGAATCTATAACGCCGTCACCGTCAGAATCAGGACATCCGTTAAATTGAGGCAAACCTTTTACTTTCGGACAAGCATCATCTTTGTCATAAATACCGTCACCATCGGTATCAACGCCGCCAAATCTTACGGCAACTCCTACACTGTGTTGAAAGTATGGAGCAATATTGACATCAAATACGTGATGATAGCCACTTTCAATGAACAAACCTACATTATCGTTTGACCAAAATTCCAAGCCTAAACCTGTGTTGAGGTCGCCGCTATGCTCTTTGCCAACCCAGTTATATCCGCCACCGGCAAAAATGTAAGGTTGCAATTTTTTACTTTCTTGACAAAATGCATATTTAACATCTAAGTTTGTATTCAAATATGCTAAATTAGTTTCTATATCACCTAATTTAGTGATTTTGTTTACTTTTACGGAACCTATCAAACTGAATTTGTCTCCTAAATAATGTCCTATTCGAACATCCGAAAGTGCATAAGCAGCATTGAAATGACCTATATCAAAGTATCCTTTGAATAGCTTGTCACTGGCATAACTGAAATTAGTTTGCTCACCGGTAGGGTAGAAATCTACCGCACTTAAACCTAACTTTATTATCCAAGGATGGTTTTTGTCTTGTGCATTAGCAGTAACGGTTGCGAACACGATGACTGCTAATAATAATTGGCTTAATCTTTTCATATCCTATTTTATTTATTGAATTTTGTGCAAAGATAAAAAAAAAAATAAAAAAATGATTTTTAAATTACATTTAATTTTTTTCTAATTTTTTCAAAAGACGCTAATGCTTTGTCAATATGTTCCGGTGTATGAGCGGCTGATAATTGAACCCGGATTCGGGCTTTACCTTTTGGTACAACCGGATAGAAAAATCCGATGACATAAATACCTTCGTCCAGTAATTGCGCTGCCATATCTTGTGACAATTTGGCATCATACAGCATTACGGGAATAATCGGGGATTCACTTTGACCAATATCAAATCCCAAACGGCTCATGCCTGCTTTAAAACGTTCCGTATTACGTTGCAGTTTTTCGAGTAGTTCACTACTGCCGGATATCATATCCAAAACTTTAAGGGCACCGCCGACTATTTCCGGAGCTAACGAATTGGAAAACAGATATGGACGCGAACGTTGACGTAGCATTTCAATAATTTCTTTACGTCCGGTTGTGTAACCACCCATAGCACCACCCAGAGCTTTTCCTAAGGTGCCGGTAATAATATCAATTTTTCCCATGACATTTTTGAGTTCAACGGTACCACGTCCCGTTTTACCCAAAACGCCAACGGCATGACTTTCATCAACCATTGTCAAAGCATCATATTTTTCTGCCAATGCCACAATTTTGTCCAATTGAGCGACGACGCCGTCCATTGAAAAGACCCCATCTGTTACTATAATTTTGAAACGGTGCCCCGCTGCATCGGCTTCTTGTAATTTTGCTTCCAAATCCGCCATATCGTTGTTTTTAAAACGATAACGGGCAGATTTGGTCAAACGAACCCCGTCGATTATAGAAGCATGATTCAGTTCGTCTGAAATAATGGCGTCTTCCGGACCGAATAGCGGTTCAAAAACGCCGCCGTTGGCATCAAATGCCGCTGCATATAAAATGGTATCATCCGTTTGATAAAAATCGGATATCTTTTGCTCCAATTCTTTGTGCTTGTCCTGAGTACCACAGATAAAACGAACAGATGCCATACCGTAACCGCGTAAATCCATCATTTTTTGTGAGGCTTTAATCACTTCCGGATGATCAGCCAACCCCAAATAATTGTTGGCACAAAAATTTAATACTTTTTGACCGGAATCCAAAGTGATTTCCGCTCCCTGAGGTGAAGTAATAATTCGTTCATGCTTAAACAATCCCGATGCTTCAATATCTTTTAAAGTATCTTGTAAATATTTTTTAAACTTGTCGCTATACATAATATATATTATTTTGATTTGAATTCGGACAAATATAAATAATTAATGTGTAAATCGAAATGCTTTTTATCCGTTTGTTGAAAGTTAAAAGTGAAAAGTTGAAAGTTCTTTTTTCAATTAATTAAACTTTCAACTTTTAACCTTCAACTTTCAACTTTTTTGTTAAATTTGTGTGATTTTTATGACCTATGTCATATTTAGCCACAACGAAGGGCTTAAATTTGTCTGTCAATTTAATAGTAGATATATGGGAACAATAGCCATTTTGGTTTTTATTTTAGCAGGTGTTGCTTTGATACTGATAGCCAATAACTTATCAAATCTTATTTCGCACAAATCTTATAACGAGGCTAAATTCGAACCTTATGAGTCGGGGGTAAAAACAATCGGACCGACATGGGTTCGTTTCAGAGTAGGTTACTATTTATTTGCTTTGATATTTTTAATTTTTGATGTTGAAATAATCTTTTTGGTACCTTGGTCTGTTGTGTTTAAGCGGCTCGGTGCCGTTGCTTTGATTGATATTATCATATTTTTATTTATTCTCGGTTTGGGATTGATTTATGCACTTAAAAAACGCGCTTTAAAATGGGTTTAGATAACAGAATGAACTGGATAGGGGATTCGCCTGAAAAACCCTATTCACACAATCAAATAGCCAATGATTTTCCCGGGCAGATTATTCCTGCCGGAAATGGCGGTAACATTATCGTTGGCTCGATAGATAAAATTATTAACTGGGGACGTGCCAACTCGTTGTGGCCCTTGTATTTCGGAACGAGTTGCTGTGCCATTGAAATGATGCAGACCGGTGCGGCACGCCATGATTGGTCTCGCTTCGGGTTTGAAGTGGCACGACCGACCCCCCGTCAAGCTGATGTAATTATTATTGCCGGAACCATTACGATGAAAATGGCGCCTGTCCTGCGTCGTTTATACGACCAAATGGCAGAACCGAAATACGTAATTGCAATGGGGGCTTGTGCTATATCAGGCGGACCTTTTTACTACAATACGTATTCCGTAGTAAAAGGCGCCGACCACGTTATTCCGGTTGATGTATATGTGCCGGGATGTCCGCCGCGACCGGAAGCTTTGCTCGACGGTATGATGTTGTTGCAAAAGAAAATTAAAACCGAAGGTATGAAAACCCGTAAAAATCCGATTGTCGGGTTTGACGAAGGTTTTGTACCGCATAATTTAAGAAAAAACAAAGAAAATGACCAATAACGATATCATTACGGCCTTACAAAAGCAATTTCAAGATGTTTCATTTGATGAAGAAATATCCAAGTTTTTGACAATTAATGTCTTGCCCGAAAATTATTTGGATGTAATGAAAGCACTTCGTGAAATGGGCTTTGACTATCTGTTTTCCATGACCGGTATGGATTGGGGTGCCGAACTCGGAGTGACCAATCATCTGGAAAATACCAAAACCGGTGATATGGTTGTGGTCAAAGTCAAATTGGCAGACCGCGAACATCCCGAATTGCCAACTCTTGAAAATATTTGGAAAACCGCTCATTTGCACGAACGTGAAATTTTTGACCTGTTCGGTATCAATTTCAAAGGACACAGTGTGATGAAACGCTTGCTTTTGTCCGATGACTGGGAAGGCTATCCGATGCGTAAAGACTGGCAAGACGAAACCAAAATGATTATCAGATAACTATGGAACAAGTTACACTCAATACAGCCGACCTCAAATCGCAAGAGTATTTTCTCAATATGGGACCGCAACATCCGGCGACACATGGGGTGTTGCGTCTTATCTTAACGCTTGATGGTGAGGTAGTTAAAAATATAGAACCCGATTTGGGTTATATCCATCGCAGTATCGAAAAACAATGCGAATACGAAGGTTATAAACAAATCATTCACTTGACAGACCGGATGGATTACCTGTCGGCGCATATCAATAACGAAGCCGTTGCCTTGGCAATTGAGCAAGCACTCGAAATTGAAGTGCCGGAGCGGGTTAAAGTTATCCGCACTATTATGGGCGAATTGACCCGTATTGCTTCGCACTTGCTTTGGTGGGGTGTGATGGGTATGGACGTCGGGGCATTGACAACTTTTATGTATGCTTTCCGCGACCGTGAAATGATTAACGATATTATGGAAGAAACTTGCGGTGCGCGTTTGACGATGAGTTACAGCACGCCCGGAGGCGTAATGTTCGATTTACATCCGAATTTTGTCAAGCGTGTAAAAGAATTTATTCCGCACTTGCGTAGCGTAATCCCTAAATATGACGAATTATTGACGGGTAATGTTATTTTCCAAAAACGTATGAAAGGCATTGGCTATATGTCCCGTGAAGATGCTATTTCGCACGGTGCGAGTGGTCCGGTAGCGCGTGGATCCGGTGTGTCTTGCGACCGCCGTAAAAAAGGTCCTTACAGCGCTTTTGCATCACGGGATATCGATTTTAAGGAAGTTATTTATACCGAAGGTGATAACCTGGCACGATACAATGTCCGTATGAAAGAAATGTTGGAGTCGCTTAACATTATTGAGCAATTGATTGACGATATTCCAGATGACGGCATCCAAGCCAAAACACGTGCCCTTATCAAATTGCCGAAAGGCGAATTTTTGCAACGGGTGGAAACCGCCCGCGGTGATTTGGGCGTGTATATCGTCAGTGACGGTAAGAAAAATCCGTATCGTGTAAAATTCCGTTCGCCGGGATTTTCCAATTTGAATGCATTGATTGAAGTAGGAAAAGGGCATTTAATCGCCGATTTGGTTGCAATTATGTCCACGTTTGATTTTGTTGTTCCTGACATTGACCGCTAGAAACGTTGCACGTTTCTGCGAGTTGAAAGTTGAAAGTTAAAAGTTGAAAGTTTGTAGAGACGAATTGCATTCGTCTCATAGTGGAAAGCGATAAAGCGATTAAGTGGAAAGTGCGGAAGGATTAAAAGAAGAGACGCACGACCCGTGTGTCCGGTAATTGAAAATTATAAATAAAAATTGAAAAACGAACACCGAACAAGGATTTACGATTTTAGAAGTAGAGACGTTTTGGTAAAACGTCTAAAAATCTGAAATCAAAAATCAGCGTTCTTTGTTCGATATTTTTAACGTTCCTCAAATCGGATGTAGGAATATGGTTTGAAGTAAAAAATAAACAAAAGAAAGAAAAACATTCAATGAAGCAGAATAAATCCTCTTTCCTCAAAAATCGGAAGCAGGATTATAATATGAAGCAATAAGTAAAAATAGGAAAACGAAGTAATCAATGAAGCAGAGTAAAATCATCAATTCATCAATAAAAAGCTTTGCCAAAAAAGAATAGAAATAAAGAGTTATCAAATTAAACTAAAAAATATAAAATGATTTTAACAAACACGACAAATTATTTTGCGCAGTTGGTTGAATATTTATCCGGACAAATGGGTTTGGGGGGACAGATATTGGCTTATGTCATTGTTGCTGCAATTTATTTGGGCTTTTTTGCGGTTGCCGGATTGCTGTTGGTATATATTGAACGGCGTGTAGCGGCATTTTTCCAATTGCGTCTCGGACCGAACCGTGTAGGCCCTTGGGGATTGTTGCAAACCATTGCCGATGCTTTGAAATTGCTGTCCAAAGAGATTTTCGGTACCAGTCGCAAAGATAAATTGCTCTACAATACCGCTTATTATTTGGTCATTATAGCATCGTTGGTAGCTTTGTCGGTGATACCTTTTAGTATCGGAGTGCAAGCTTACGATTTGAATATCGGTGTATTTTTTATCTCAGCGGTTTCATCTGTCGGAGTGCTGGGCATTTTGATAGGCGGTTGGGGAAGTAACAATAAATATTCTTTATTGGGAGGTATGCGTAGCGGTTTGCAAATGATCAGTTACGAATTGTCATCAGGGCTGGCTATTTTGACCATTATATTGATGGCAGGTACTTTGCAAATGTCCGGTATTATCGAAGCGCAGCGCGACGGGTTTTTTATCTGGCGCGGACATATTCCGGCAATGATTGCCTTTTTTGTATTTGTCATCGCCGGCACGGCCGAAAGTAACCGGACGCCTTTCGATTTACCAGAAGGTGAAGCCGAACTAGGTGCAGGTTACCACTCTGAATATTCGGGAATGGGCTTTGCTTACTTTTTCTTGGCCGAATTTATCAATATGTTTATCATTTCGGCCGTAGCAGTTACTTTGTTTTTCGGTGGCTGGTTGGCGCCTTTTCATCTGACGGACCATTTGCCGTATCAACCTTTGTGGGGTGCCTTGTGGTTTTTCTTAAAAGTTTCGGTGATGATATTTTTGTTGATGTGGTTCCGTTGGACTTTTCCACGTTTGCGAATCGACCAATTGTTGACCTTGGAATGGAAATATTTGTTGCCGGTTGGCTTGATTAATATCGTCTTGATGGCGGTTTTGGTATATTTTAATTTGGTTTTTTAAAGATACGTATCTTATGAGTTATTTAGGAAGTATAATCGGTGGTGTTAAAACCCTTTTAACCGGGATGAAAGTAACGGGTGGTTATTTCTTTCCGTCGGTTTTCGGACGGAAATATACCATTACCCGGCAATATCCCGACGAACCGGCAGTGGTTATGGACCGGTTTAAAGGCGAAGTGGTGATGTGGCACAACGAAAATAACGAACACAGATGTACCGGTTGTCAGGCGTGTGAGATTGCCTGTCCGAACGGTTCGATAGAAATTATCTGGGACCGCGTGCTTAACGAAGAAACCGGTAAAAAGGTCAAAGTCATCGACAAACATATTTACCATTTGAGCATGTGTACGATGTGTAGTTTGTGCATCCAAGCCTGTCCGACCAATGCGATTATGTGGTCGTCAAATTTTCACAATTCGACTTATGACCGTTCACAATTAACCAAAGTATTAAACAAACCCGGCTCCAAATTAATGGCGGGTGTAGAAGAATAAATGACTATGGAAAAAATTATGTTTTACATCTTATCGGCTATCATAATCATCTTTGCCGTTTTGAGTGTGACAAGCCGTAAATTATATAGAGCGACAATCTATTTGTTGTTTGTATTGATTGCCGTATCGGGCTTGTATTTTATGATGGAATACAATTTTATGGGCGCTGTGCAATTGTCGGTGTATGCCGGTGGTATTATGGTGCTTTTTGTATATGCCGTTATGATGACCGATAAAATAGGAGAGCCGATGAGAACGATAAGTTCCAAAAGAAAAATTTTGCCTGTGGTTATTGCAGTCGGAACGGCGGCGTTGGCCATTTTTGCTATCTATACGTATCAAGGTATCGGTGTGGTCAACGAACCGACGGTGACTACGGTGGAACAAGTCGGAAATAAATTGTTGACTTACAAGCCGGGCGGTTATGTATTGCCTTTTGAGGTTATATCCATCCTCTTGTTAGCGGCTATGATAGGGGCAATCGTCATTGCCAAAGCTAAAAAATTAGTTAATCGAGAAAAAAATTAGATTATGATTGAAGGTGTCAGCTTATTTGAAATTATGTCATTGACCACAATTCTGTTTTTTATCGGAATTTACGGTTTTTTGACCCGTACCAATTTGATTGCGATGTTGATGTCGTTGGAATTGATGGTCAATGCCGAAGCGATTAATTTCGTTGCTATCAATAAATATCTTTCGCCGGCGGTGTTGCAAGGACAAGTATTTTCGTTGTTTATCATTGCTTTGGCGGCGGCCGAAACGGCTTTGGCGCTTGCCATCATTTTACATTTATATCGTTTGACAAAAACCATTGATGTCAAAGAAGTTGAAAAATTAAAATATTAAAAAACACGACGATGAACGCATTTGATTACATATATCTCATTCCGTTAATTCCCTTGCTGACTTTCTTGTTTTTGGGGTTTACCGCCAAAAAAATCAAGGAACCCGTATCGGGTTATATAGGGACGGCAGGCTTGTTGGCTGTATTCAGCTTGTCGCTTTATACGGCTTACAAATATTTCTTTGAAGTAGGCTTACAGGGCGACCAATACCAATCTTTCAAAATAATGATTAAAGAAGGTTGGTTGCATTTTACAGACAAATTGGCAATCGATTTGGGTATCGTTCTCGACCCTATTTCGGTGATGATGTTGATAGTCGTTTCTACCGTGTCGTTGATGGTGCATATTTATTCGTTGGGTTATATGCACAGCGATACGGGATTTAGCCGTTTTTATGCCTATCTGTCCTTGTTTACTTTCTCAATGTTGGGTTTGGTTTTGTCGTCCAACTTGTTTATGATTTACATTTTTTGGGAATTAGTGGGTGTGTCATCTTTCTTGTTAATCGGATTTTATTTTGAAAAACCGTCGGCGGTTGCCGCCAGTAAAAAAGCATTCATCGTAACGCGTTTTGCCGATATGTTTTTCTTAATCGGTATATTGATGGTCGGCTATTTCGGACAGAGTTTCGATTTTGAAACTTTAAACAACCCTACGACTTACGAAACCATTCAAAGTTGGATAGCCAATCATCAGATTTTCAGTTTTATGGGCTTGTCGTTGTTTACTTGGGCGTTGATATTGATATATATCGGCGGTATGGGTAAATCGGCGATGTTTCCGTTACATATCTGGTTGCCGGATGCTATGGAAGGTCCGACGCCTGTTTCCGCTTTAATCCACGCCGCCACGATGGTTGTTGCCGGTGTGTATTTGGTAGCACGGCTTTTTCCGTTGTATTATCATATTGAAGGGGGCGCCGCTTTGCAGGTGGTTGCCGTTGTCGGGGCGTTTTCGGCGTTGTTTGCCGCCATTATCGCTCTGACACAAGAAGATATCAAACGGGTTTTGGCATATTCTACCATGTCACAAATCGGATATATGATGCTGGCTTTGGGCGTATCCGGATTTGAAGGACACGAAGGTTTGGGATATATGGCCGGTATGTTCCACTTGTTTACACACGCCATGTTCAAAGCTTTATTATTCTTGACGGCAGGTGCCATTATTCACGCCGTTCACAGCAATTTTATGAAAGATATGGGTGGTTTGCACAAATATATGCCCGTATCAAGTTGGGTCTTTTTGATCGCCGCTTTGGCTATTTCCGGTATCCCGCCTTTTGCCGGATTTTTCAGTAAAGATGAAATTTTGACGGCGGCTTACGAATACAATAAATTCTTGTGGTTTATCGGCTTTTTCGTTGCCGGTTTGACCGCTTTTTATATGTTCCGCTTGTATTTCAGAATATTTTTTAACAAACAAACGGATTACGGCGACCACAAACCGCATGAAGCGCCGGTATCGATGTTGATAGCGATGATTTTCTTGGCCGTGATGACCGTTGTGTCCGGATTTATTCCGTTTAGCACTTTCGTTTCAGCCGACCATAAAATATTCCACAGCCATATACACTGGGGCGATCCGCTGGTGATTTCTTCCATCTTGATGGCGGCATCCGGTATCGGTATTGCTTATTTGATGTATTACAAAGAAACCGCTTATCCGCAAAAAGTGGCTTCGGCAATGGGCGCCGGTTACAGATGGGCGAAAGATAAATTTTATATGGACGAACTGTATATTTTCATCACGCACAAAATCATTTTTGACAAGATTTCCAAACCTATTGCTTGGTTTGACCGGTATGTTATTGACGGTTTTATGAATTTTCTCGGATTGACGGTCGAAAAAACCGCTGAAAGAATTAAATTTATTCAAACCGGACGGATGCAAGATTACGCTATGTTCTTTGTGTCCGGGGTGATAGCTATTGTGATGTTGATTATATATTTTAGATAAACCTGTTGAAAATCAAATTAATAAGATAAAAAAATTAAAATGGATATATTAAGTTTATTTGTCGTTGTTCCGGTGTTGACCGTGCTTGCCATGGTGCTGTTTACCAAAGATTTGAAGCAGGCACGACTGGTAGCTTTGGTTGGAATGTTGGTGCAATTGGGTATGTCGGTCAATTTGATTGTGCAGTATATGAACGCCCGCCGAGCCGGTGACCGGTCGATGATGTTGTTTGAACGGAATGTGCCTTGGTTTACCGAATTTAATGCCAATTATCATATCGGCGTGGACGGTGTGTCGGTGTTGATGATTTTATTGACGACTTTAATCGTGATTGCCGGTATTTTCGTGTCTTGGAAAATCAAACCCTTGTCCAAAGAGTTTTTCATTTCGTTGATAGTTTTGGCTACCGGTGTTTTCGGTTTTTTCATTTCGTTGGATTTATTTACGATGTTCGTTTTTTACGAAATAGCCGTTATCCCGATGTATCTGTTGATTGGTATCTGGGGTAGTGGACCGCGCGAATATGCCGCTATGAAATTGACCTTGATGTTGATGGGGGCATCCGCCTTATTGTTGGTGGCATTGTTGGGAATATATTTTACCAGTTCCGCCGGTGGACAAACGCCTACATTTGATATTATGGAATTGTCACAACGGGAGATGCCTTATGTATGGCAAAAAGTCTTTTTCCCGTTGGCATTTATAGGTTTCGGCACAATCGGGGCATTGTTTCCGTTCCACACTTGGTCGCCCGATGGTCACGCATCTGCGCCGACAGCCGTGTCTATGTTACACGCCGGTGTATTGATGAAACTCGGTGGCTACGGTATTTTCCGGTTTGCCATGTTCTTGATGCCAGAAGGTGCCTTGTTCTGGCAAGACTTTTTCTTAATCCTTGCCGTTACGGGCGTTACTTACGGCGCTTTGTCGGCTATACAACAAACTGACTTGAAGTATATCAATGCTTACTCATCCGTTAGTCACTTAGGGCTGGTGTTATTTGCCTTATTGATGATTAACAAAACGGCTTGGAGCGGGGCGATGTTACAATCTTTGTCACACGGTTTTATCACGGCTTTGTTCTTTGCTTTGATTGGTATGATTTACGGCAGAACACATGTCAGGGACATTACCAAAATGCAAGGGATGATGCGGGTGGTGCCGTTGTTGAGTGTGGCGTATGTGATTACGGCATTGGCCAATCTCGGCTTACCGGGATTCAGTGGTTTTGTGGCGGAAATGAACATTTTTGTAGGGGCATTTTTAAACCATGACCTGTATAAACAAGCTTTGACGGTATTTGCCGTGACGTCCATTGTCGTAACCGCCGTGTATATGTTGCGACTGACCGGCCGGTTGGTTTTCGGTCCGACGACCAAAATTTATACCGGTTTACCGCATGCTTTTTGGTATGAAAAAACGGCTATTGCCATTTTGGTATTGTTCATCACTTTAATCGGAACTTTGCCGTTTTGGTGGTTGCAATTCATTCAAGACAGTGTCAATAATTTTATTCAACCTTTAATTAAATAACGATTGATTGGAACTTACGGGGTTCATCAGAAAAATATACGTTTATGAATTTAGATAGTTTAATGTTAATGAGAGACGAATGGTTTTTGACAGCCGTCATTTTATTGTTGTTGATAGCCGAAGTTGTCTTGTCAGGTAAAAACAAAAAATATATTATCCACTTGGGATTGGTTTTGTTCGGTGCTTATACTGTTTGGGCATTTATGCCGAATGAAACCGGTTCGTTGTTTGGCAGTTCTTACAAAACTTATCCGTTGGTGCATTATTTCAAAGCCATTTTGTCCTTCGGCGTTTTTATGATTTTGTTACAATCGGTCGATTGGCTCAAAGAGAAATTGTTGCCCTATGATTTTACGGTGGAGTTTTTCATTTTGATATTGTCGTCTTTACTCGGATTGAATTTTATGATGTCCGCCGGCGATTTTTTGATGTTTTATCTCGGATTGGAATTATCGACCATGCCTATTATCGCATTGACGGCCTTTGAATTTTGGAACCATCGTTCCGTAGAAGCCGGCGTGAAATATATTTTATTGGCATCCTTGTCGTCCGCTGTCTTACTTTTCGGTGTTTCTTTGGTTTATGCCACGGCGGGCAGTATCAATTTTGACGTGATAAAGAATGCTTTGCATCTGCCGTTGTTGGAAATTATCGGTTTGATTATGATTTTTATCGGGGTTGGTTTCAAAATTTCCTTGGTTCCGTTCCACTTCTGGGCAGCCGATGTTTACGAAGGGGCGCCGACGGTTATTTCCAATTACCTGTCCGTTATTTCCAAAGGCGGTGCCGTGTATGTTTTGATGACTTTGTTGTTTGTGACTTTTACCGCTTTCCAAAAAGAGTGGAACTGGATTATGTACGGCACGGCGATTTTGACGATGGTCGTCGGTAATTTGTTTGCATTGCGACAACAAAATATGAAACGTTTTCTGGCTTTTTCATCCATTGCACAAGCCGGTTTTATCCTGTTGGCTATGTTGTCAAACAACGAATTGGGGGTTAAAGCGATTGTCTATTTCTTATTGATATACATTTTTTCAAATGTAGCGGCTTTCGGTGTCGTCCATGTGATTTCACTCAAAACGGGTAAAGAAAATATCAATGATTACAATGGACTGTATCGTACCAATCCGAAATTGAGTTTGGTATTGATGATTGCTTTGTTTTCACTGGCCGGTATCCCGCCGGTTGCCGGTTTCTTTGCTAAATTTTTCTTGTATGCCGCCGCCGCCAGCAAGGGGTATTATGTCTTGATTTTTATTGCCGTTTTGAATGTAACCATTTCATTATATTATTATTTGTTACCGGTAAGAGCGGCCTTTTTGCGTCAAAGCGATAACCCGATACCGTATTTCAAAAGTGACAATTACAGCCGTTTGGCATTCATTATCACGATGATTGGTTTGTTGGTGTTGGGATTGTATAGCGGGGTGTTTGAGTTTATTTCGAATATCAGTAATATTTTTTAGTAGCAAGTAGAGACGAATTGCAATTCGTCTCATAGTGGAAAGCGACAAAGCGGTATAGTGGAAAGTG
>JALWFE010000063.1 GCA_027039975.1 Flavobacteriales bacterium | reverse complement strand
GGTAATTAAAATCAGTGTAAAAACTACATTCAATTAATTATCCAAACCAGAATTAAAACCAAAACCATCCAAAAAGCCAACCCAACATAATATGCTTTATAACGTAAAGTATTTATTCTGTGATCACTCGGTTTGGTAATATCTTTATATGTAATTTTTTGATTGGTTATTTTATAATACATACTTAACAAAAATACCCCCGTATATAGAATTAAATATTGTTTAAAAATCACTTTAAAAATTTCCTCCATTTTAATCTTGTTTTTTTAATTCCTTTGCAAGTTTAATAACTTCAATCAAAGATGAGGATGTTAATTTGTTGGATATTTTCGTGCCAATAAAATTATAGCTTCTATTAAAAAATCCTCTTAACTTATGAGGTTGTCTTACCCAAAAACTACCTTTAAATTTAGAAGAAAACTCCGCCGCATTAAGTTTTGAAAATTTCAAAAATTTTGTTTCCGCTAATTGAGGCAAAACAGTGATTACATATTCTTCAACTGGTGGTTTGTAATGTGGACTACCATCTAGATTAACAAAAGCTTTCCGACCTGTCAATGGATTTTCGTATTTTTTAGGGAATAAAGGTGAAAATAATACTTGTGTAGTTAAAAATATATTATTTGCAGACGTATATGTCAAATTTCCAAACAATCCATATTCTTTTAATTTTCCAAACCCTTTATATCTTATTTTTCCGTCCCATTGAATTAATTGTGGTTGCTCATCAATATCACTTTTTGGTATTAGATTTGCATTCATTTCATCATCACCGTCCCGATTAACATGCACGGTAAGTTCAACCGCTGGCAATGGTTCACTATACAATTCATTACTTTCTTGTTCCACCTCTTTCCAATCATCCGGAACATTATCCGGATTAAACGGACCTGCATGCTCAATGCCATTACTATCCATATAAACCAACTCCAACCCCTCCAACTCACGTCCCAAGCCCAGCTTGTTCTCTTGAAAGGCATACGTAGAATTATAAGGATACTTCACCGCCAAAGGATCAACACTTATAAACCGGCCAATAGCATAGTCGTAATTGCGGTATTTGAAACTATCCCAATTTAAACCGAGTTCATCTTGGCGTTCTTGTTCCTGATAGTAGTATTTAAACTTCACCTCTTCCGGCATCACTTGTTTGACTTCTTTTTTGCTGGCGGCTTGTTCTTCGTATTTGATGTCTTTGCGGGTTTGGTTGTAGGAAGCACGTTAAAAGTTCATCTCAAAAACATAAATACTTGAACATTATAGGGTAAAGATATGGATTTTTTTTTAATGTTCTTTTCTTTGTGTTAATGTTTAGCGTATAAAAAATGCCGTCGGTGTCAGGAGACACCGACGGAGCGGGGGTTGCTGCCAAGGTGGTCTTTGTAATTGAGTTGAAAGTGGAGCATAAGCGACATCCCGTGCTCCCGACGTATGTTGGGGGAGCGGGATTGAAAGTTGAAAGTTGAAAGTTCATAAAAAAAAATCTGAAATCTGAAATCTGACATCGAAAATCTGAAATCCTTTTCGGTGTAAAGATAAAGATTTTTTATTTTATCATTACTTTTTTCCATCGATGAAAAAAGTAATTCCGACGGACGTCGGAACTCGAACAGCAGATTGTTTTTAATACCGCTTACACATTCAATATAGTCCAATAAATTGTCCTATTTTCATGTAGTAGCGGTATTATACCAAATTATTTTTGGACTATATTTATTTTAAAATTGGTATAACGTCCGAAAAACTTGAAATTTACGGAAAACTTTCGTAGGGCAGTTGGTGATGACCGCAAACTACAAGCGTTTTTTCTTACTTTTTGATGTAACATTCCAGTTTTCAATCACTTCTAAAATCAACATTCTTTATCCGGTGTCCGATATTCAAAATTATTGTGGTTGAATTTTGTTTCCGGTATATGCTTATATCTATCGGTTTTTGATAAAAAATGAGCTGGCAGGAGAGCTCGACGGGACAGGTGCCGCCGGTGTCGGGAAACACACGACAGAGCCGGCGAATGTTTAGCGTATAAAAAGTGCCGTCGGTGGCGGAGACACCGACGGAGCGGGGGAAACACAGACAGATCAGGGAATATCAACGTTTTTTTATGCAAAAAATAAGAACATTTAAATACTGATTTTATATTCATTTCTTTTCATAACAAAAATGAACCTTTTTATAAAATTTATATTTGTCAATAATTACTCTTTTTAAATAATTAGTTTCACTATCAAAAGGTTCTGACGTATATGGATTCAATGGAATTAATTTACGACCATGTATTAAATATTTCATTATAGGATCTATTATTGTATCTTTTAATTGAGGAACAAAATAATTTTTAGCAAAATTAACTGTAAAAAAGTTTGCAGAAGAGTCCTTAATAACATAATTTGTCCATGTATTAAAACCATATATATCAAATTGATTAAATGATTGTTTTGGCACACATAAAGTATCCGAATTTGATCGATATGTTTTTTTATTAATAACGAGACTAAAACCAAAGTACAATGTATCGGGAAAATTTACCTTGAAACATATATTCTTAGCATTCTTCACCGTCTTTTCTTCTATTTTTGCTAAGGAATCATAAGAAAAATAGATTTTAGGATACAAATACTTTACAAAAATCGTGTCATTTTTTTTCTGCCAATATCCATAAATATTTTCACGTCCCTTTGAAAACATTCCTATATTTCTTTCAACATATTTTCCATTTTTGCATAACTTTATATAAGTAAAAGCATCAACCCCCTTTGCAATATAAACCTTTGATTTACATCCTTCTAATATGGAAATAAAAAATAAAATTCCGAATAAAGTTACCCCACTCAATATTTTAATTAATTTTTTTACCATGAGAATATGTATGTCCATTGTATCTTATTATTGTGTTATATTTTTTTGAAATAAATTTAGCTTCTGTTGAATTAGAAAAATGTATTTTATTTGGCAAACCCATTTCCGGTGAGTATGTGGCTTTTCCAAATAATAATGCTCTATGATTGCCTTCACGTTCAGTAAATATTGAATAAAGGTTTGCTTTTCCTGTGTCAGCATCAAAACCTAATTCACCAATCTCAAATTGGTAAGCATGTAAAAATTCATGGGCAATATGTCCTAATTTATCATCGGCAATATACATAACAACCATACCGGTTTTAGTATCATATTCGGTTTTTCCATAAGTTACAAGTTCGCCGTTTCCCGGCTCTGCATCCATTGTCTGAACATCATACCATTGATTGCTATTTTTCAAATCTTCTATTTCATCAATGGCAGCTTGATATTCCATTATTCTATTTTGTAATCTTTTAATCTTTCTGTTTAATTTCCTTATTTTTCTTTTACTTCTTTGTTTTTCTAACTCTTTTTTCTTCTCTGAAATTTCAAATTTTAATTCATCAATCTGATTATTAGCATATTCCACTATTTTTTCAGCAAATTTTTGTGCATTTTTAGTTAATGAATCTCCTGCAATTTCTCTAAAATATACCGGATTATTTGCCGCAAAATGATAAGGCGTCAAATCAAAATATTTCTCTGCAAACCTGTCAATCTTATTAAATCTTGCAATAGCAGGATCATAATCACGCCATTGGTACGCATACGTATTTTTTCCCAGCTCATCTTCATATTCTTGTCCTTGAAATCTATATTTATACTTCACCTCTTCCGGCATTACTTGTTTGACTTCTTTTTTG
>JALWFE010000062.1 GCA_027039975.1 Flavobacteriales bacterium | reverse complement strand
ATATTATACTTTTCGCAATAAAAAATGAATTTTGTTGATGATTTTTTAAAAAATATAAGGCAATGCAAATATAAAATTTTTGTTTATCTGTAACTTTTAATTTTTATTTCCGGTTATTGAATTTGCCGAAATATAAGATTTAACATCAATAACAATATAAACCGTATCTTTACGTTTTTTTGAAAAAAACATTCTTTTGAGAAAACTCATTGTCGTTTTATTATTCATTACAAGTCATTTTTTAGCGGCACAACAGCATACAGCCGTTGTAAAAGGTTATGTTTATGACAACCGGCAGCAACCCGTTGCCGGTGTTAACATCCGCTACAACGACCAAGGCACAACCACCGGTACAAACGGCTATTTTGAATTGACCTTGCCGGCCAACAAAAAAATCCGGTTGATTTTTTCGCATATCAATTATGAAGAAAAAATTTACATTCTACGGCTTAAAACCAATGAAATAAAAAATATCAAAGTCATTTTAAACGCTAAAAACGAAGCGATAAACGAAGTGGTTGTCAAGGCCAAAAGCCGTAAAGAAAAAGAAGGCGGTGTCAAAATAAGCAAAATGAATGTCATTGTTACGCCGGGCGCCCAAGCCGGTGTGGAAAACCTGTTGAAAACCTTGCCCTCGGTCAGCGGCTTTGACGAGATGAGTTCGCAATATATGGTGCGGGGCGGTAATTTTGATGAAAATCAAGTCTATATCAACGATATTGAAGTCTATCGCCCTTTCTTAATCCGTAGCGGCCAACAGGAAGGTCTCAGTTTTGTCAATTCAGATTTGGTCGAAAATATCTTTTTTTATCCGGGTGGTTTTGCGGCTGACAAAGGTGATAAATTGTCATCGGTGCTGGATATCACCTATAAAAAACCGGTAAAAAACGATACAAAATTAACTTTGAGTTTACTGGGCGGCAGTTTGTCCAACGAATTCAAAAAACACAAATTCAGCAGTCTGACCGGTATCCGCTACCGCAACAATGCTTTATTGATCAACAGCAAAGACGTCAATGTCGATTATCATCCGGTTTTTGTCGATGCGCAAACTTTATTGCGATACGATTTTAACAAAAAATTTTACACCGAATTTCTCGGTAATATTTCTTTAAACCTATACAATTACAGACCTATTGTCAAAATAACCAAATTCGGCTCGTATCAAGATGCCAAAGCTGTGGTTATCAATTACGACGGACAGGAAAAAGACAATTACAAAACTTATTTCGGCGCTTTTAAAACCACCTATAAACCGCGAGCCGATCGCAAAATTATCCTGATAGCTTCCGTTTACAACACACAAGAAGAAGAATATTTTGACATCGCCGGACAATACAATATCGGCGAACCTAACGGCGATTTAAGCAGCGACGATTTCGGTAACCCCGAAAATCTGGAAAGTTTAGGTAGTGAAATCAATCACGCCCGCAATGATTTGGATGCCTTGATTGGAAATTTAAGTATAAAATATCATCAAAAAATCAATAAAAATCATCAATTTGAAACCGGTTATAAATACAGTATAGAAGACATTAAAGACCGTATCAACGAATGGCAAGTGATTGATTCGGCAGGATTTAGTCTCTATCCTCCTGAAAGTTTTAATATCGAAGAGCCTTACGATTTGGATACCATTCCTATCCTACCCTACCAAAAAACCAAAGCTTTGAATCATGCCGGCATCCAACGGCATATAGGTTACGTTTTATGGCGTGCCAAATTTAATAATGGCAAACACAAATGGTGGACCAATGCCGGTTTCCGCGTTCAATATTATCATATCAACGATAAAATTTACCGTCGTAACGGAGAGAATTTTTTGATAAGTCCCCGTTTGATTATAGGTTTTAAACCGGATTGGAAACAAAATATGAGCTTTCGCTTGTCCACCGGTTTGTACCAGCAACCACCGTTTTACAAAGAATTCCGCAACCGCTCCGGACAACTCAACCCGGCTGTCAAACCACAAAAATCTTATATCATCTCATTGGCAAACGATTGGTATTTCGATATGTGGGAACGGCCTTTCAAATTGACTTCCGAAGTATATTACAAATACCTTTGGGATGTCAATCCATATACATTGGAAAATGTCCGTATCCGTTATATGGCCAAAAACAATGCCACGGCTTTTGCTTATGGCTTTGAAACCCGGCTGAACGGTGAATTTATCACCGGTGTCGAATCCTGGTTGAGTTTGGCATTGATGAAAACTATGGAAAATATCGACCACCGCGGTTATATATACCGTCCTACTGACCAACGCTACAAATTTGCGATGCTCTTTCAAGACTATGTGCCTAAAATACCGAATTTAAAAATGTATCTGAATTTGGTTTACAACGGCGGTATTCCGACCGGTTCACCTTCTTATGCCGACCCTTACAAATTCCAATTCCGAACAGGTGATTACTTCCGCACCGATTTAGGCATTTTTTATGTATTCTCCGAACGGCCTCACAAAGGCAAGTTTTTACAAAAATTCAAATATTTCAGTGCCGGATTTGAAATTCTCAATATGTTCAACGTCCAAAACAGTATCTCCAATATGTGGATCAGGGATATTTACAGTAAAAAAGTTTACCGCGTCAAAAACTATTTAACAGGCAGGTTGTTTAATCTTAAAATCAGAATCCGAATTTAGTTGAAAGTTGCACTTCGACAGGCTCAGTGACCTGAGTTGAATGTCCATAATGTAGAAACGCACGACCCGATGTCTCATAAAACACCACCTATAATTCTCATATCAAATATACAATCTATGCGTTTAAACTATATGACCTAGTAGGTCTTGCAGACCTGCCAGGCATGAAAATATTGATTTACAAGCACTTATCAAATGCAACCCTATCAGATTTTGGAAATCTAACTGACTTTTACACCAATTTTAATTCCGATTCTTCCATTTCGACAATAAATTTCACATTAGCTTTTAAAGCTTTAAAAACTTTCAAAATGGTTTCAATCGTTACGTTTTTTGCATTCCTTTCGAGTTTGGATATTTGTGATTTTTTGACCCCTATTAATTCGCCAAGTTGTTCTTGGGTCAAATTGCGTTCTTTACGAACAGACTTTATCATTTCACCGAGTATATCCATCCTCAAATCAAATTCATACTTATCCCGTTCCGGTGTTCCTATTTTACCAATATCTCTATCTTTTAGTTGATCAAGTGTCATCATCTTAATCTTTTTACTATTTGTTGTCATAACTTTAAGTTTTTTGTTCAAAATATTGTATTCTAATTTGTATGGCTTTTTCAATCTCTGCTTTTGGTACTTTACGCATTTTTTTAACAATCCCATGAGTTGAAATAACCAATGTTTCTTTTTCTATCAATCTTATCATCTCAATAACTGGATTGAATAATGGTTGTACTAACGATTCGTTGTAATCAAAAATATTATCATAATCACCTTTCTGTCTCCAATCAAATAATTCTGATAACAATTTTCCATATTTTTTGTCAAATTTACCTGTCTTTACAAAATGTAATGAAAATTTACTTTTTGTAGATGAATGCGATTTCGTCAAAATTTCATTTGCAACAAGAAGTGCATTTACAGCATAAAACAAAGAATAATAAAGTCTATTAACCGAAGAATTCCAAAAACCATTTTCAGCTAATATTTTTGCCGCTTCATAAGTTTTGTAAGCAGATTCAATCCTGTATTTTACATATTCTTTTCTTTCCTCAATAGTCATAATCTAATACCTTCACCATTTACATTATGATAAAAAGGTGAAACGCTTTGTTTAGTTATCCAATCATTTTTGGAATAAACAAAAACAGAAAAAACTTCACCTGTTTTCAACTCTAAATCATAAAGTTTATCTCTGAATTTTCTTTCAATTTGTATGTCGACATAATAATCGGTTAATATTAAAATGTCCCAATCAGAATCAATTCGTTCATCACCTCTTGCTCTTGAACCATATAATATGATTTCCGCCTTTGGATCAATCAATCTTATTGTTTTGCGAATTAAACCGGTAATATATTCTGTTTTTGCTTTCATACTTCAAAGGTAAAATAATTTTAAGATTAAAAAAAAACTAACCTATCCCCATCAACCCCTTACTCCTCCACCAACGAAGTTTGAATAACATACCGGCTTTTTCCCATTGGGTCGTAAATATGTAGTAAAAAGACAGGACAACAGCGGCTAACCATTTAACAAATTCCATCCAAAGTGCATAGAGATACCATAAAAATCCTTTTTCTTTATAGATTTCACCAAAAATTTTACCTGCTTCAATCGCTTTTTCTTTGACATAAGATTTATCAATCTTTTCGCAGGGTATAAAATGCCAAACTACCAAATCGTGAAAATAATAAACAGGAAAATGTGCCGCTCTTATCCGCTGAAAAAGTTCACGTTCGAAACTCCCGGGGGGTACGGTCACCTTGTCTTTCATCAATTCAGTATCAAACTTACCGACTTTGTCAAAAATGTTTTTAGACACCAGCATATTGGTGGCATAAGGATGTTTCTTTTTGGGAAAACGGCTTTTTTCTCCCAAATTGATTTCCGCAAAAAAAGGCATCACATATTTGTTAATCCAAGCCGGCTTTTGATATTCAAATACCGATACAACCTTACCACCACCGGCAATATCATCTTGATTATCTGCAAAATCTTTTTCCAAAGTCGCCAAATAATCGTGATGAAAACGTACATCGTCATCCACAAAAATTAACAGTTTTCCTTGGGCTTCATCTATACCTTTATTCCAAGCATATTGTTCACCTTGTCGGGGTTCATTAAAATATTTAATATCAAACTGCGGATGTCCCGCTTTAAAGTCTTCAATCAGTTTTTTGACATCATTTTCCGAATTGTTATCAATAATCAAAAATTCAAAATCAGCGGGGTTGAACCGTTGCACAACCAAACTCTCCAACAACTCGGATAACAATCCGGGACGGTTATAGGTCGGTACGATGATGCTAAACTTCTTCAAATCAAATAATTTTATGACAAAGATACGTTTTTGTTTTTTGTTTTATACCGGTAAAAAATACCAAATACTACCAAAATGATAAAAATTACATAAGACCACAAGGATATACAGCCACCTTTACGGACAATTTCAGGTTTAAATTCAAAAACGATTTGATGTTTGCCGGCCGGTATTTTCAATGCCCGTAAACTATAATCGGCTTTTATAATTTTTACCGGTTTGCCATCAACAGTTGCTTGCCAGCCTTCCGGATAATAATTTTCGGAAAATACCGCTAAACCATCTTGTGAATTTTGACTTTCATAAGTCAATTTTTCAGGATGATAAGACGTCAATTTAATCACCGAAAGCGAATCTTTATAAGATGTAAAATTCAAATCTTTACGGAATTTCTCGTTCAAAACCACTTCATTTTTCGTATCTATTTTTCCCAGTTTCAAAATTTCTTCATTATCATCTTTTACAAAATTTATTTGTCCTACAAACCAAGCATTACCATTAGCCCGGTCATTGAGTTGAATACCCGGCCGGTTATTTTCGTCTGTACCGATGATATATTTGACATTATACATATTTAATATTTCCGGATTGATATTTTTTGATAAATAAAAATCGAAAATATCTTGTATCCTGCGCGGTTTAGCGGCGTGATATCCACCCAATTGTTTGTGAAAATAAGATGTCAAACCGTCGGTCAATGGATTACGGGTCAAATTCAAAACCCTGTAATATGATTTGTCTTTTAATATTTCTTTGTCTATCGGCGACGGTCTGAAAAAACGCTCATAATAATCGGCATCAACAAAACTGACTTCGTTTACATATCGTTTATCCACAATAAACAAATCCAAAAATATCAAAAATGCCAAAGCAAATACGGCTATGTCTGTCGATATTTTCCGTTTTATCACCGCCCATAAAATTTCGGCAGCCAACAAAATAAATATCAAAGAACGGAGACTGTCTTTTACCAGCATAGCTTTACGGTCCTCAATCAGTGCTTCCAATAGCCATTTGGCATAAACGGTATCATTCGGACTTTCAAAAGTAAACAAACTACCGCCCAGCAATATAAATACCAAAAGTAATCCGCCCAGCGAGCCGGCGACAACAAACAATTTCTTTTGTTTTTCTTTAACAGGTAAATCCGACTTGAAAAAACTGTGCAATCCCAATACCGCTAAAACCGGCAATAAAAATTCGATTAACACCTGTATGGATGACACCGCTCTGAATTTGTTGTAAAACGGCACATAGTCGATAAAGAAATCCGTTAAAAAAGAAAAATTCTTACCCCAAGACAGGAATAAAGCTAGAATAACCGTTGCGACAATCCATTTTTTATATCGCCCCTTGTAAAATACCAAACCGATAAAAGCCAAAAATATGGTTACAGCTCCTATATAAGCCGGTGCAGCCACAATAGGTTGTTTGCCCCAATACGTGCTAACATGTGATACAAATTCTTTGGCTGTACGCGGATCAGTTTTTCCGGTTAAGGCTTCATATAAATACGAATCCGTTCCAAGGTCTTCATCGTTACTGCCTCCCATAAACCGTGGTACCAACAAATTAAAAGTCTCGGCAATGCCGTAACTGTATTCGGTTATATAATCTTTTGACAAACCTTTACCGGTATCTTTTTTCGGACTACCATCGGGATTAATTGTCAAAATATTTTTACCACGAATACTGTGTTTGACATATTCCTGTGCCGGTAAAATATTGGTGGCGTTCATCCCCAGTGCCAACAATGCCGCTACCAGCAGCAATGCCGTTTCTTTGGCAAATAATTTTATTTGTCCCGATTTGTAAGCATCCAACAAAAAAAACAAACCTAAAAGCAATACGGCAAACAACAAATAATAAGTCATTTGATAATGCCGTGTGTTGATTTCCAATGCCACCGCCAATACCGATAAAATAAAGCCCCAAAAATATCTTTTGCGTTCGTAAACCAACAAAATTCCGGCAATAACCAAAGGAAAATAAGCAATAGCCCGGACCTTGGCCAGATGACCGACACCTATTATTATAATGTAATAAGTGGATAATCCGAAAGCCAAACTTCCTAAAATCGCATACTTCCATTCGACCCGGAGAACCAACATCAAAATATAAAAACTCAAAAAATATAAAAACAGAAAATTAACCGGACGCGGATAAAAATTTATAGCTTTATGCAACGACAAAATATAATCGCCGGGAAAAGATGCACCGAGCAGATAAGTCGGTAAACCGCCGAAAGTGGCATTGGTCCAATATATTTCCTTGCCGTCTTTTTGTTTATACATTTCCCGTTCGTGTTCCATACCTT
Source organism: Flavobacteriales bacterium (assembly GCA_027039975.1). GTDB lineage: Bacteria > Bacteroidota > Bacteroidia > Flavobacteriales > Flavobacteriaceae > WGBX01. Next base: position 4,426 of record JALWFE010000062.1, on the reverse strand, counting down.
TGGATTGCACCACATCACTTTGATTTAGCACTTTGCCTTTTAATACGGGACTGAAATATGCCAATGAGATAAAAGAAAACAATACAAATGCAATCAAATGCGGGGTCAGGTTTTTAATTTTAAAACTCATAAAAATTACTTTACCGGGTTGCGCTTGTAAAAATAGTAAAAATATGTCATAAATTAATTCCGAGAATGACGCAAAAAAGCGTGGAAAATAGGTAAATCCGGAAATTTAGATAAAAATCCGGTAGTTTTCAAGGAACATTCTGAAAATTTGTCAGTCTTTTTAACAATTTTTTTACAAAAATCATAAAATTATGCTAATTATAACAATCTTAACATAACTTGGCATAATTTTGTTGTAAAATTGCAGTGAAAAAAATTTACAATATGGAAAATACTGTTAATGTTACGGAAATCAATGAGCGTGTCAAACAAGAAAGCACGTTTATAGATGTTCTTAAATTTGAAATCAATAAAGTGATTGTCGGTCAGGAAAAAATGATTGACCGCCTACTCATCGGTTTGTTAGGCAAAGGCCATATTTTGTTGGAAGGTGTTCCCGGATTGGCAAAAACCTTGGCAATCAACACATTGGCAAAAGCTATCAATGCCAAATTCAGCCGGATACAATTTACACCCGATTTATTGCCGGCGGATGTTATCGGTACTTTGATTTACAATATTCAAGAAAACAAATTTGAAGTCAAAAAGGGACCGATTTTTGCCAATTTGGTATTAGCCGACGAGATAAACCGGGCACCGGCAAAAGTGCAATCCGCATTGCTCGAAGCCATGCAAGAACGCCAAGTGACAATCGGGGAAAAAACATACAAACTCGAAGAGCCTTTTTTAGTTATGGCCACTCAAAACCCGGTAGAACAAGAAGGAACCTATCCTTTACCGGAAGCCCAAGTAGACCGTTTTATGCTCAAAACCATTATAGACTATCCTTCGCAAAAAGAAGAATTGGAAATTATGCGGCGTAATTTGCAAGGTGATATCAATAATGTTCAAGCGGTAACCGACACAGGACAAATCCTAAAAGCTCGCGAAGTAGTCAAAGATATTTATATTGACCCGAAAATCGAACAATATATTTTGGATATCGTTTTTGCCACCCGTTATCCCGAACGCTACGGTTTGGAAAATTTAAAACCTTTGATAAGTTTCGGTGCTTCACCGCGTGGTAGTATCAATTTGGCTGTCGCTTCCAAAGCCTATGCGTTTATCAACAAACGCGGTTTTGTCATTCCCGAAGACGTCCGGGCAATGGTGCACGACGTATTACGTCACCGTATCGGGCTTACTTATGAAGCCGAAGCTGAAAACGTTACGACGGAAGACATAATCAACAAAATCGTTAATACGGTTGAAGTACCTTAATGGTTGAGGGATTGAGGGATTGAGGGATTGAGGAATTGAGGAAATGAGAAGTAGGTCACTGAGTGTCCCGTCACGATAGAGAAGTGACGGGATGTATCGAAGTGACCGGGTTGATGAACCGATGAACCGGTTAAAGAACGAGGAATGAGAAGTTTTGTCATTTCGAACGAATGAAGAAGGAATGAGAGCCTGTCCCGTGCCCGTAGGGAGTGGAAAGAAATACAGATTCCTTCCCGACTTTTGCCGGGACAGGCTGTCGCTTCGCTCTGTCGGAATGACAAAAAACTTTACAAACTTTACGAACATTATTAACATTCAACTAATTGTACAATGACGACAAAAGAGATATTAAAAAAGGTCCGTAAAATAGAGATAAAAACCAAGCGTCTGACCGACCATATTTTCGGTGGCGAATATCACAGCTCTTTCAAAGGCCGTGGTATGACTTTCTCCGAAGTCAGACCTTATGCTTACGGCGATGATGTGCGTAATATAGATTGGAATGTAACGGCACGTTACCGCACGCCTTTTGTTAAAGTTTTTGAAGAAGAAAGGGAATTGACCATGATGCTGGCGGTGGATATCAGTGGCTCACAATGGTTCGGGACACACGGACAACTCAAACGGGAGATGATTACCGAAATAGTCGCTACATTGGCTTTTTCGGCTACACAAAATAACGATAAAGTCGGATTGGTGTTATATTCCGATGAAATAGAATTGTTTATACCGCCTAAAAAAGGGCGTTCACACGTTTTACGGATTATCCGCGAAATGATAGATTTCAAACCCAATCATACCCGCACCGATACTTCAATGGCTTTGAAATTTCTTTACAATGTCTTGAAGAAAAAAGCTATCGTATTTTTAATCTCGGATTTTATAGATAAAAATTATGAAGACACTTTGAAAATTGTAGGCAAGAAACACGATTTAACCGGTATTATGGTTTATGACCCTATTGAAAAAAATATGCCCGATTTGGGATTTGTGACAATGAAAGATTTGGAAACGGGACAACAAACTTTTATCGACACTAACAATCGTAATGTTCGTAAAACACACAATGCCAATTTTTTACGTCGTCTCGATTATTTTAAAAAATCTTTTCAAAAATCCGGAAGCGGTGTGATTTGGGTAGCCACCAACGGGTCGTATATCAAAAAAATGTTGCAATATTTCAAAGCAAGAGGATAAAATGATGCCAAATGAACAAACGAATGAAACACATATTATCATATACATTAATTCTGTTGACAACCGGCTTATTCCAGGCACAGAAAATACCCGGCGTACAAATGACAGCCGATACAACACAAATACGCATCGGTGAACAAATACGATTGTCAGTAAAAGCTCAAACTGACACTTTGTCATTTGTCGATTTTCCGGAATTATCCTCTATGGGTGATTTGGAAGTGGTACGTTCCACACCCGTTGATACTTTACAAGTCAAACCGTTTAGAAGTTTACAAAAAAATTATTATATCACACAATGGGACAGCGGACATTATACCGTTCCACCCTTACAAATAAAGATTAATGACAGCACTTTGGTAACCGATAGTTTGAAAATCAAAGTTTTGCCCGTACACGTTGATACAACCAAACAAGGTCTTTACGGTTTTAAGGATCCGGTGGATATCGAAGGCAAACCGGCCAAGGAAATCACCGGTTCAAAATCAAATTGGTGGTGGTGGCTTTTATTGATACCCGTGTTGGCCGCAGTATATTATTTTTACCGAAAACGGCAACAAAAAATTGCCGCCCGTAAAATATTGACACCTTATCAAATAGCGCAAAAAGCTTTACAAAAACTGTCACAAGAAAAATTATGGTTGCAAAATCAAACGGATGAACATTATTTGCAATTGACCGATACGCTTAAAAATTATCTGGAAAACGAATTGCATTTACCGGCTAAGGAAAAAATTTCGAGCGAATTATTGCAAGAATTAAAAAAATTCCGTTTTGAAGACGGTTCGTATTTCAGTGTTGAATTATTACAACGGCTTGAACAAACATTGAAGCGGGCGGATTTGGCCAAATTTGCAAAACTTTCTCCCGCCCCGCCTGATATCGATTTGGATTTCAATGTTATTAAAGATGTTATTGATTACGCACACCAAATCGTTCAAAAAATTGCCGACGAAAAAGCCGCCGAATTAGCCCGTATCGAAGCGGCTAAAAAACGAAAAAAACGGATAGCCATTGTAACTGCCAGTGTGATTGTATTTTTAATCGCCTTGATTGGTGGTGCCGGTTATTACTATCTCAACAAAATGAAATTGGTAGACAATCTCAAAGAAAACATCTCAAAACCCGAATGGGTTTACAGTGAATACGGCAGTACACCGGCATTGGGATTGACCACACCGCATATCTTACACAACGTGGATATGTCGGCAGTACTAGATACATTGCCTGATAAAGTTACACGGCTTTATGATGAAATTGCCATTTACAACGACCAAAATTTTGTCAAAAAATATGTCATTATAGCCGGCAGTATGGATTTTAAACAACAAATACCCGAGAAAACGGATATTACAAAAATGAGTATGACCGGTATTTTGCACCGGATAGGTGCCCGGAATGTCAACTTGCAAGAAGCAGACCTTGACGATGCTAAACGGTATTTCGGCGATTTTGTGGCGGATGTGCCGGTGGTCGGCAATAATTTGAAAGTGCAATTTGACAGCCGGTTTTTCCAAACGGAAACCGGAGAGAAATTTGTTCTCGGTATGTATTTACAAGGTAATAAAGAAAACGAAGCATTGATTGACAAAGTAATGCAATCGGCGGAATTGGTCAGATAAATTGAGGAAATGAGGAATTGAGGAATTGAGGAAGTGAGGAAATGAGGAATTGAGGAAATGAGGAATTGAGGAAATGAGGAATTGAGGAAATGAGGAATTGAGGAAAATTATTAAGTTATAAAAAATATTAAGATGGATTCAAATGTTAAACAGTTTAGTTTTGAAAAATTGGATGTTTGGAAAAATTCAATTGATTTAACAATTGCTATATATAAACT
>JALWFE010000061.1 GCA_027039975.1 Flavobacteriales bacterium | reverse complement strand
GTCCGAAATATCCTTTTGCTTGTTTCAGGATTTTTTTACGACGTCTTCTTTTTGCTACTGAATTTACTGATCTAGGCATAGTTTAATGATTTTTTTGTAACAGGCGGTCAAAGTTATTTGACACTTGGTTTTTTTGATTTTTTAGCACTGTTCCAGGGTTAATAAATCTACCAATTCACCGGGAATTTATTTCATTCCCAATGATGTTAATACGTTGTTTTTATCGGCATCACTTACCAAGGTGGCATGTGTTAGCCGCAACTTACGTTTTTTGCTTTTTTTAGTCAGAATGTGACTTTTGTAAGCATGTTTTCTCTTGATTTTGCCCGAACCGGTCAATTTGAACCGTTTCTTGGCACTTGCTTTAACTTTTAATTTTGGCATAATCCTTCTTCTTTATTTTATTATTTATATCTATTTCTTTTTCTTTTGTGATTTGGGAGACATCAGCATAATCATTTTCTTGCCTTCCAGTTTAGGTAATTGTTCCACTTTGCCGTATTCTTCCAAATCTTGTGCCAGTCGCAATAATAAAATTTCACCTTTTTCTTTAAAGATTATCGAACGGCCTTTAAAGAACACATAGGCTTTGAGTTTGTTTCCTTCTTTGAGGAAATTCATAGCGTGTTTCTTTTTAAATTCGTAATCATGGTCATCGGTATTGGGACCGAACCTTATTTCTTTCAAGGTGACTTTTTGGGTTTTGGCCTTGATGGCTTTTTCTTTCTTTTTTTGGTCGTACAAGAATTTCTTGTAATCCAAAATTTTACAAACCGGTGGGTCGGCTTTGGGTGAAATTTCCACCAAATCCAGACCTTGTTCGTCTGCAATTTCCAATGCCTTTTTAAGCGGGTAAATACCCATTTCAACGTTATCACCTACCAAACGGACTTCACTGGCGGTAATTTCGTCATTGATACGATGCGGGTTTTTTTTGATAACCCGTCCCGGTTTACGACTGCGTCTTCTACGAATTGCTATGGCTCTATGTTTTTAGGGTTAAAATTCAAATTTCTTAAGGTCTTTTCGGCTTTCTTTACGGATTAAATCGACAAATTTGTCAACCGTAAAATTGCCTAAATCACCTTCTTTGTGTTTCCTTACGGATACCGTGCCTTTATCCGCTTCTTTTTCTCCTATAATAATCATATAAGGCACTTTCATAACTTCGGCATCGCGTATTTTTCGACCGACCTTTTCATTGCGTAAATCAATCGTGGCGCGAATATCCGAATTATCGAGCAAATTTAAAACATTTTTTGCATATTTTTCATATTTTTCGCTGATAGGCAAAATTTTTACTTGTTCGGGTGTCAACCAAAGCGGCAAATTGCCGCCGGTATGTTCCAACAATATGGCTATAAAGCGTTCCATAGAACCGAAAGGTGCGCGGTGTATCATCACCGGGCGGTGTGGTTTGTTGTCAGGTCCCGTGTAAGTTAATTTAAAACGTTCCGGGAGGTTGTAATCCACTTGAATAGTCCCGAGTTGCCAACTGCGACCCAGTGCATCTTTGACCATAAAATCCAGTTTCGGTCCGTAAAAGGCGGCTTCACCGTATTCGGTAACGGTGTTGAGATTTTTGTCTTTTGCCGCTTGAATGATAGCTTGTTCGGCACGTTCCCAGTTTTCGTCACTACCGATATATTTACTATGGTCTTCTTTGTCGCGTAATGAAATTTGAGCGGTAAAATCTTCAAATCCCAAAGAACCGAAAACATACATCACCAAATCAATCACTTTTTTAAATTCGTCTAACAATTGGTCCGGTGTACAAAAAATGTGGGCATCGTCTTGTGTAAAGCCTCTCACTCTTGTCAATCCGTGCAATTCGCCACTTTGTTCGTAACGGTAAACCGTTCCGAATTCGGCGAAACGCACCGGTAAATCTTTATAACTGTAGGGTTTGGTTTTAAATATTTCGATATGATGCGGACAGTTCATGGGTTTGAGCAAAAATTCTTCACCTTCTTTGGGTGTTTTGATAGGTTTAAAACTGTCTTTGCCGTATTTTTCGTAATGGCCGGAGGTTAGATATAAATTTTTATGTCCGATATGCGGCGTGACGACTTGTTGATAGCCGGCTTTTTTTTGGGCTTCTTTTAAAAAGTTTTCCAAGCGTTCGCGTAAGGCGGCTCCTTTGGGAAGCCATAGAGGTAAACCTTGTCCGACGTTGTTTGAAAAAGTAAACAATTCCAATTCTTTGCCGAGTTTACGATGGTCGCGTTTTTTGGCTTCTTCGAGCAAAGCCAAATATTCTTTGAGCATTTTTTGTTTAGGAAAAGAAATACCGTAAACCCGTGTCAATTGTGGTTTGTTTTCATCACCGCGCCAATAAGCACCTGCGACATTGAGCAGTTTTACGGCTTTAATCAAACCGGTATGCGGAATATGTCCACCGCGGCACAAATCGGTAAAATCGTCGTGGTCGCAAAAAGTGATTTCACCGTCGTTTAAATTTTCAATTAATTCTATTTTAAAAGGATTATTTTCTTTGCGGTACAATTCCAAAGCGTCTTTTTTGGAGACTTCACGCAGTTTGAATTCGTGTTTTCCCTTGGCGATTTCGAGCATTTTCTTTTCGATTTTTTCAAAATCTTTTTCTGAAAATTGCCGGTCGCCGAAATCTATATCATAATAAAAACCGTTGTCAATAGCCGGGCCTATGGTTAATTTGGCATCAGGGTAAAATTTTAAGATGGCTTGTGCCATCAAGTGTGCCGAGGAATGCCAAAATGTTTTTTTGCCTTCGTTGTCGTTCCAAGTCAGTAAAACCAAATTGCCGTCGGTGGTCAAGGGCGTGTTGATTTCCACCTTTTTGTCGTTGAATTTGGCGGAAATAACATTGCGTGCCAATCCTTCACTGATATCTTTGGCTACTTCGTAAGGTGTAATACCACTATGGTATTCTTTAACGCTGCCGTTGGGTAGGGTGATTTTGATGTTCATATTCTTGAGTTGAAAGTTGAAAGTTGAAAGTTGGTTGCAAATTTAAAACATTTTATACATTGATTTATAAAATATTTTTATTTTGAAGTTTGAGGTAATAAGTGCTTATTTTTACATTATTTATAATTTTACCGGATATAATGGATTTTTTCCGTTTTTTTGTTTTTCAACAGACCCTATTTGGAAGAATATTGAGCCAATTTTCAATAAACAGTGAGAGGTAAAAAAATACCGGACTGAAATTTCAGTCCGGTATTTAGGCGAAATAACAGTCAAATTTTAAGTGTTGTTAGTTAAATGTTCATCTTTTGATTTGTCAGTAGCTTTACTGTCACTGGTAGTTTTTTCATTATTACCGGATACGTCCTTTATTTTTTCACTTACTTCACCGGCTATTTCTTTTGCCGTTTTTCTCATATCTTTTGTTTCTTCCATCAGATCTTCGCCGGCATTTTTTAATCCTTCCACTACATCCGTAGCTACTTCTTTTGTTTTTTCGGTTACTTTTTCTACGATTTCAGATGCTTTTTTTCTGACATCTTTTGTTTCTTCCATCAGCTCGTCGCCGGCATTTTTTAATCCTTCTGCTACATCAGTAGCTACTTCTTTGGTTTTTTCTTTTACCTCTTCAAGAACATTTTCGGCTTTTTTGCGAATGTCTTTTGTTTCTTCTTTGAGTTCTTCACTGATTTTTTCAAATTTTTCATCAGCTACTTTTGCGGCTTTTTCAACGAATTCGTTGGCGTCTTCGGCAAATTCTTCCGCTTTTTCTTTGGCTTGACCAAATATTTTTTTTAGTGAATCCAGTAGTCCCATAATTGTAATGTTTTTGTAATTATTATTGAAGTTTTTTGTAATATGCAAATTTAATAAAATATTATTATATCAGACCTGTGAAATAGGGATGAAGTAATCAAGCTTGTGTAAGGAGGTGTTTTATTATTAAGGTAGTCAATATTTCTAATGTCAATTTTACCGATTATCAATTATTTTTCGTATTAAAAATTTCAAATAAATGTTCTGGTTCCAGCGTACCGTTTTTACTTTTGAGCATTTCGGATAACATAATGGTAACCGGTTCAGGTGGTAATTTTAATTCAATGGCAATATTTTTCAAAAGATTGATTTCGTTGAATTTAATGTGTTTATCGATTTGCATCATTAGTGCAAGGCGGTAAATTTGGATAATTCTTTCGTAGATATTTTTCGGAATATGTTTTTTTAAATAAATTTCGTTTTCTTCAAAAACATCTTCAATTATTTCCAAAGGCACTCCTAAATCAAATCCCATTTCAATCAGAAAATCAAATTCGGCATCGGCAATTTTGCCATCGACTTTACTCATTTGATATAATTGTTTTAGGAGAGTTATTTTTTCTTCCAGTTTCATCAGTTCAAATCAATGGAAAAAATATCAATTAGTTGTTTATTGAGAAGCATACCACCTTTGTTTTTATTCATTTCTTGTATCATTGCATCTACGCCTTTTGGTGTAAGTCCTAATTCTATTGCAAAAGTTTTTAGCAAGTTGAGTTCTTCTTTAGTAATGACATGATCTATCATCATCATAACGGTTAATCTGTAAAGTTGGCGTGAACGTTCTAATTTGGTTTTAGGAAGGGGTCCTATTTTATCAGATTCTATAATTTCGTCCAACTTAGTGGCAGAAATATTCATCAATTCGGCTATTTCGGTCAAATATTTAAATTCGACGAACTTAAATAATTTATCTGCTTTGGCCATTTTGACCAATTGTTGTAGTAAATTGATTTTTTGTTCATCCGTTAGGTGAGCATAGCTTTTATTGTTTTCCATAGTGTGAAATTTCGAGAAAAATAGGTGTTGTTAATTAACAAAAATATAAATTTTATTTATATACACAAAAAAAGACTGTTATTTTAACAGTCTTTTTTTGTTAAAAAATTAATTAAAACGATAACAAAAATTTAATAATTTATAATTAATTTTTGTAAAGCTATTTGATTATTTTCAATAACTTTTACCATATATACACCGGTTTTTAATTGTCCGGTATTTATAGCTTGACCGTCATTGATTTGCGTTTGATAAACAATTTTGCCTAAAATATTGTAAATAATGACTTGTTTGGTATCGCCGGATGCCGATTTTACATAAACCATTTTACCGGTAACAGGATTCGGATAAACTTCCAAGCCGTCGATATTATTTTCGGCAATACCTACAAAGTCTTCAAAATCGTTCATATCACGAGGATAAATTTGAGGCGTTCCGTTGTATTCGCCTGCGATACCGGTAATATTTTGCGGATTTGTAGGTATAGTTTCATTTTCCAAGTCGGGGAAAGAAGTTCTTAGAACAACAGTATCTGTTCCGTCTGATATATCATAATTATGATTGGCTTGGAATTGTGTATCTCCTCCCGTATCGATAGTTACATTTTCAAATTTGATTAATTCGGATTCGTAATCATCATGATTGGCAATATAATCCGAAAGCGTAACGATTTGTGGTGTTTGCACTTGGTTATTGCCGGTCATGGTAAAGTCTTCGGTTAATTCGATTTCCAAAACTCCGTGATAATCTTTGAGTTTTCCTTTTAAGTCGGTAACTTCGTCACCTATGTTGGGAGAATTGGTTGAAACGCCTGCTAAAATATAAACGGTGATACCTGCTGTCGCATCTTGTGCATATCCGGTAACATTACCGCTTTGACTGGCTCGTCCGCCCAAAACGTATGCATTACCGGTAAAATGGTAGTAATTGCCTATGGTTCCGGCTCTTAAATCGGCTAAGGTTGCCACTTGAGTGTAAGTTGCAATTTCAAAAGTGACACTGGCTTCTACCGGCGGGTTCAGGTCGTTGTGACTGTTATCTACTAATTTTAAATCAACGGTATGTGTACCTGCTGTTAAGCCGGTTACGGTAATAGGATTTGTGTCGTAATGCATGTTCCATGTGCCACCGTCCACACGCCAATGAATGTGACCGTCACCACCGGATTGAGCCACGTTGAAATTTTGAACGGTAAAAACGATATCGACATCGGTAACATTGGGGGCAAAAACTTCGTTGGGTGTGGGAGATGATATTGATAATACCGGGGAACTTGCACATCCGGTAAAAGAACCTAAATCACTCCAACCTGTATCAATATCGGTTACAATCCACTCGGAATCATTCGCATCTGTTCCGGCTGATGCTGCCCAATCGGTATTAGGGCTACAAATTGTTGATTTTCTGGTTAGTGTGTGGTTTTTGGTAGCGTTTGAAACACCGGCAACATCCCAAGCGGAGCCGGGATCAACACCTATTTCACCTACAACATCAATAACAGTGCCGTTTTTCAATAAGGCAACAGCATCATCACCGTTAAAATAGGTAACGGTACTGGTAATGTCGGAAGCATTTAAAATTGTAGCGTCTGCACTGGAATTGGCAATAACATATACATCACCGGCTGCTAACATGGTACCGGCAGCAAATGTTTCCGTATGTGTAGCTGTTGATGAACCATTTGTATATAATTCAACACTATAATTCCCCAAATCAACATCGGCGCCTGTTCCATTGTAAATTTCAATGAATTTGTTGTTACTACTTCCTTCCGAGTACATACTTATGTACAAATCGGTAGCTTGACCGTATGTCATAGTGGATGCTATTAAAGCAATAATAAAAGCATAAATTTTTTTCATAATTGTAATTTTTTTTAATTGTCCTCAAATATACAAAAAAAAACAAATAGGTGTCAATAGTAAGTTTATAAAGTTTATAAAGTTTGTAAAGTTCATAAAGTTCATAAAGTTCATAAAGTTAGTAAAGTTTGTAATGTTGGAATTGTTATGACAGTAGTAGAGCGGAAAGGATGGATGTATAAAGAGAAGCCGGAAAAATACATCCGGAATTTTACATTTTTTCTGAAAAAGCAATTTTTCAAATAATATTAATACATTTTAAATTGTCAAGTATGTTGTCAGATAAATTAATGTTATCTTGCCTTTGAACGGTTATGCCAAAATTTTCAGCCAAATGTTTAGCTAAATAAATCTGTTCGTTTTGTCCGGGAGTGGGTATCATTAATACTTTTTTTTGCATACTTGTCATATCCATTACCGAGGTGTAACCCGAACGGCAAATTACGGCTTCGGATTGGTTGATCAATTGTTCCAATTCTTTACCGGTTGCAAAATTAAAAACTGTTGTTTGTTGTTGTTTTTCAACAATTTTATTTGTTTCAACAATACCTCTGACCAAAGCGGTTTTCAGATTTAAATGTTTGAATTTTTCCAGTAAAATTTTCTCTAATTGTGAGCGTTGCGGTTCCGGCCCGGATAAGATGGTTAACAAATCGTATTTTTTTTCTGATTTTTGCGGTTTCATCCGGCTTAAAATACCGAGATATTTGATTTTGTTGCGGGGAATTTTGGTATAATGCCCCAGTTCACCGCTCAAATTGGGTTCTCCGGCGACATCCGGCACCCAAATTTCATCGTATTTTCTATATATATTATAATGTATTAAAGTGGTTAAAGGAGTCGTCCAACCGGATAAAACTTTTAATTGATGGGTGATGTAAACCGATTTGACATCTTTGGAATAGATTCCGAAACGGTTGTCGGAAATAATCAGGTCTAAATCATATTTTTTGACAAGTTCTGCCGTTTTTTTCTTTTCTTTACGGATGGTTTTTAAAATATGAGGTATTTGTTTGAGCAAGTATAAGCGGTTAAAAAACGGATTTTTGGCATAAGTAATGTTGTAGTCGGGTAATGTTTCAAATTCGAGACCGGGAAATTCCCGTTTTAACAATTTTAATGCCATACCGTCGGAGGCTATGATGATGCGGTGACCTTGTTGTAGCAAATCTTTGATAACCGGTATGCACCGGGTGGCATGTCCAAGTCCCCAGTTGAGCGGTGCGATTAAAATATTTTCAGGTTGGCGCATTATTGCCTATTTTTGTGCGGTTAAAATTAAGAAAAAGTGGGGAGTAAAAACAAATTAAAAAGATTTAAAGAAAACGAAACATTTTCAAACTTGTTCCAGCCGTCACGGAAAATATTGTTGGCTGACCAATTTGAGATGAAAGGTAATTGGCACGATACGTATTTTAAAAACACCAATCCGATAGTTTTGGAGTTGGGATGCGGTAAAGGTGAATATACATTGGCACTGTCGGAACGGTATCCTGATAAAAATTTTATCGGTATCGATATCAAAGGGGCGCGTATATGGCGTGGTGCTAAAACAGCCTTACAAGAACAAAGACCTAATGTGGCGTTTATCAGGATGCAAATCGAGTTGATTGAAAAAGCTTTTGCCCCGGGTGAAGTGTCGGAAATATGGTTGACTTTTCCCGACCCGCAAATCAAATACAAACGGATGAAACACCGTTTGACCAATCCAGCTTTTTTAAAGCGTTATAAAAACATTTTGACCGGAGACGGCCTTATTCATCTCAAAACGGACAGTGAATTTTTGCACGGTTATACTATCGGGTTGTTGCAAGGTTTGGGGCACGAAATTTTATTGGCACACCATGATATTTATAAAAACACGGAAGCGCCCGGGGAAGTGGTTGAAATACAGACGTTTTACGAAAAACAGTTTTTGGAACAAGGCAAGGCGATTACGTATTTGAAGTTTAGATTACGTTAGTGGAAAGTGGAAAGTTAAAAGCGGTAAAGTGCCTAGTGCCTAGTGGAAAGTTGAAAGTGTGGATTGGTAGGAAGTAGTAAGTTGGATAAGGGATGAGGGCTAAGGGATAAGGGATAAGAGATAATTTAGTGGAAAGTGCCAAGTGGATACTTCGACAAGCTCAGTAACCGAAGCGGTAAAGTGCGGGTTTATTAGTTGAAAGTTGAAAGTTAAAAGTTTAAAGTGCGGGTTTTTAGTTGAAAGTGCCAAGAGGAAAGTGCGAAGTGGTAAGTGGAAAGTGCGAATGTAGAAGGCTGTATCAAAAGTTTATTCTGAAATTAATAAATTGAAAAATATCTATTATCGATTTATCAAAATCATAAACAGTACCAAAGGTGCGTAATAAGAAAAAATACGATGCTTTTGAGACAGCCTTTAAAAAATTGAAAATCCGAAATAAAAATGAGATTTCTCCTCCCCCGACGAAAGTCGGGGGCGTTCGAAATGACATTAAACACTGGACACCCGGAACCCGACACCCCGACATCGGACACCCGGCATCTAACACCATGACATCAGAAACCGGACATCCAACGAAAACAATCATTATTAACAAAACACGCTATGAACCTAAAACGTACTTGGCACTTTTTACTAGACACTTGGCACTCAAATAACCAGATAACCATATCACCAAATCACCATATCACCAAATAACCAAATCACCGGAAATGATTCAAATAGACATCGAGCAAATTATCCGTTCACAAAAAAACAAAACCGTTGCCAACTTACCCGGTTTTGTGATTAATTTAATCCGTTGGTGGATTAAAGAAAAAGAATTAAATGAATTATTGCGAAAAACTTCTCATTTGCAAGATTTTGATTTTGTGGAAGCGCTAAATAAAGAAATGAATTTACAATTTGATGTCGTGGGTCTTGAAAATATTCCAAAGCGTAGCAATTTGATTTTTGTGGGCAATCACGCTTTGGGCGGATTGGATTTTTTTGTTTTAATACACGCTTTGAAGCAAGCCGGTTTTACCCGTGTTAATCATCCGGCCAATGAAGTTTTGATGGCTATCAAGTCGCTTTCGGGCATTTTGGTGCCGATAAATGTGTTTGGTAGAATTACAGAAAAAGACCGGCAATTGTTAGAAGAGCGTTTGTCGGATAATACCGTGCCGGTATCTATGTTTCCGTCCGGTGAAGTGATGCGAAAATACGGCGGCCGGCCCGATGACGGCTTATGGCGAAGCGGTTTTGTGCGTTATGCCCGGCAATATCAAAAAGATGTGGTGCCGTTTTATATCCCTACGGAAAATTCCAAAACATTTTACCGTGTGGCAAGTTGGCGGCGCAAGTTAGGGCTTAAAGCCAATATCGAATTGTTTTGGTTGCCACGCGAACTGCTGAAAAAACGAAACAAAACCATAAAAATCATTTTTGGCAAACCTATTCCTTGGCAAACTTTTGATGAAAGTAAATCGAGGCATGAGTGGGCCGCAGAGGTTAAAAAAATTGCTTATCGGCTTGGCGGACAGGAACCGAAAAAAATATCGCAAGCATAAGTTTAATTAAAAACGACTGATTTGTTATTGTAACTATTTTTACATAAGTTTGTAGAGAAAATTAAAAATATTATTCCGGTGAAATATACAAATCATTTTAAAAACAAAAAAACAAGGAGTTTCGTAATTCAAATTTTCTTATTTTCCTTTATGATTTTGATGACGAATTTATCTTGTAATAAAGTAGAAAAATCACAAGAAGATACGCTTGGGTGTAATACGGTTGATCTTGGTATTGATACCACGTACAAACATACACCAACAACAATGTGCCAAATGAATGGAGAAGTTATTTTATCAGAAGCTCTTTGGACTTGGACCAAAAGACATGACACCATACAAGTAGGTGGTTATTATGATAACGGCGGTGAAGGCGGTGGTAGCATTCACATGTTTTTCAAAAAAAATAATCATGGATGTGTAGATTTTTTATTTGTCCGGTATATTGAATACGAAGATAATCTTCAAGTAGATGAAAATGGTAACTATATTGCCCCTTGGTATTATATGGATGTTGTTTATAACGGCACGGTTACTTTACAAGTTCAAGAATATATAGAAGATTCACTTTTTGCAGGTCAAGTCGGGAATATCAAATTTTGGATGGAATTTTCACCGCAATATGAACATCCTGAACCTTGGCCTTATGAAATAATTCCTAATCCGTAATTTTTTTTGATTGATACTCCTCAAAATTTGATATGTATCAATGAGCCGGGAATGTATTTTTCAAATAAATTAATCTGTCAGTATTAAATTCCGGTTTATACTTAATCAAATGTAAAACCTGAACCGGCAGCATTATACAAAGTGTGTTAAAAGAATAAACATTATGAAAAAAAGCGTTTTCTTTCTGATGATTTTAATGTTTTTTGCAAGCAATAGCCGGGCACAAAATAATATACGGATAAGCACCGGTTTTGCCGGATTTGGCAATCCCTTTGACGGTTTTTATTATTCTTGCGATATCGATATAAAAACTTTTAAAGGTATTCAAATAGCTCCGGTGTTTACGTATGAAACTTCAGCAACCGGCGGTAATATTTACTATTATCAAAATAAGGATGAGGGTGAACAATCATTTAAAAGCCAAAATAACAGCTCAGGTGGTAAAACATCAAGTTTAATAGAATTATTTGTTATTATCAATCCGTTCAAATATTTTAAAAATAAAAAATTAACCGATTTGGACTTTGGTATCGGTGCCGGTTACGGTATAAATTTTTTTACCGATTTATATTATAATATCGACAACCGGAGTAATGAGTTGGCGGGAACAATTCAAAGAACGGGTAATAGGGAATCTTTGTCTTTCAGATTATTTTATAATTATCAATTTAAAAAATTTTCCTGTGGTATTATTGCCGGAGCCACAGATATTTTAGGTGAGGGTGTCTCTATTATTGGTGTTCAGTTTAGCAAGGCGTTTTGATTTAAAGTTCATTAAGCCGGTTCAAAAAACGCTTTTCCGGTGCAGAGCGACTCTGCGAAATAGATGAGGCATATCAATTAATCCCGCTCCGTAGTGGGTTTCCTTCTTCCCCCGATATCAACAAATTCTCCGCCCCGCTCCGTCGTGGGTCTCCCGACCCCGACGGAATATTATTTGAAAAACCTAACAGGTCTTGCTTTGTTCAGACCTGTCAGACAAGTCATACCCGGTCGCAATTTTTTTTGATTTATTTCAATCTGTCCGCCGGCCTATCCAACTACGGCGTATATCTTATTTCTACAATTTCCGGATGTTAAATTTTTTGAAAATTATTAAAAATAATCCGTATTTTATTGCAAAATAATAAAAA
>JALWFE010000060.1 GCA_027039975.1 Flavobacteriales bacterium | reverse complement strand
AATTTGGGCTATATAATATTTTTTAAAAGTTAATATAACTTTCTAACTTTCAACATTATAAACTTTAAACTCCACATTATTCATGAATAATGTGGGTTAAATAGCGACCATGAAAAAAGCTAAAAGTTTTAATAAATAGAGCATTATAAATATTTCAGTTCTCCTATTCGGTAGCGTATATCTTATTAAAAAAAATTTTTTATTTTCAAATGTATTAAGTTATCGCTTCAATAACGGTAAAGCTACACGTAATACTAAAAAGAACAACGAAGATGACAGCTCAAAAAACGATAAAAAGGGCATATTTTAATAATGTCCGGTTGATATTTTCCGGCTTTCACGGTTTCCCTACAAAAAAATCAATATTTTTGCATACTGATTAAAAAATTTATGCAAAAACATTCTGATAAACCTACTGCACAATTCTTCTCTGCTGTTTTGAAAAAAGCCGGCATTCGTAATGTTGTCATTTCGCCCGGCTCAAGGAATGCTCCTTTGATTATTGAGTTAACCAATCAGCCGGAATTTAACAATTTGAGTGTGGTAGATGAACGTGTTGCCGGTTTTTTTGCTTTAGGCATGGCGCAGCAAACAGGTCAACCTACGGTTTTGGTTTGCACATCAGGATCAGCATTACTCAATTACTATCCGGCTATTGCCGAAGCTTTTTATAGTCATATTCCGTTGATTGTTGTCAGTGCAGATCGTCCACAAAAATGGATTGACCAGGGGGAGGGGCAAACTATTAGGCAACATGAAGTTTTTAAGAATCATTCATGGTTCAATACAACTTTATCAGAAACCGGTTCTGAGCAAGATTTAGACGATATTAAAACTGCTGTTGAAACTGCTTTGAAAAAACGAGGTCCGGTGCATATTAATATGCCTTTTGATGAGCCGTTATATCAAGCAGTTGAAATCGGTATGCCTGAAGTAGGAGCGGTGCAAACAGATTTTCCCGATAAAGTATTTGAGGTGTCTTTTTTGGAACAGTTTGAACAAAAATGGCAGGCATCAAAGCAAAAAATGATTTTGGTAGGGCAGCACCAACCCTCGGAATTTTTGCAATTGCAACTCAATAAACTGGGTGAAGATCCATCGGTGATTATTTTGACCGAAAATATTTCAAATGTAACGAATAACCTGTTTGTCAACAATATAGACCAAGTTATTTTTTCGTTAGATGATGATAAACTCAAAGATTTAAAGCCTGATATTTTAATGACTGTCGGACGCAATATCGTGTCTAAAAAAATCAAGCAATTTTTACGTAAACACAAACCTGTTGAACATTGGCATGTTGAGAATACGGAATTGCCACCTGATACTTTTGAGGTTTTGACACAGCATTTTAATACGTCGCCTGAAATGTTTTTAAGTCAGTTTTTGTTTTTGGTCAAGCCGGTAGTATCCGGTTATCAAAAAAAATGGCTGGATATCAAACAAAAACATAAGCAATTGCATCATCAATTTTTACAACAAACGCCCTTTTCCGATTTAAAAACTTTTGAAATTATCAGTCAAAATATTCCTTCCGGTTATATGATACATTGGGGTAACAGTTCTACTGTGCGGTATGCACAGTTGTTTGATTATCAACCTGATGTTATCCATTTCTCCAATCGCGGGACAAGTGGTATTGACGGTAGCACTTCAACGGCTGCCGGTGCGGCTTATGTTTCGGACAAACCTGTCGTATTGGTAACAGGTGATATTTCATTTTTGTATGACAGTAACGGCTTATGGCACAATTATTTACCGGACAATTTCAAAATAATTTTAATCAACAACGGTGGTGGAGAAATATTTAATTTTATTCCGGGTCCTTCTCAAACGGAAGTTCTTGATGACTTTTTCGTAACCAAACACCATTACGATGCTTCGCATTTGGCAAAAATGTATCATTTCGGTTATCAAAAAGTGATGGATTTGAAAGCTTCAAAGTCCGGGTTGAAAGATTTATTTGCCAATAATGATAACCCGCAAATTTTGGAAATCGATACAAGCCGGGTGGATAATGCCGGAATTTTAAAGAAGTATTTTAATAATTTTGTTTAATACTACAATTTAGCTCAAAAAAATGTTTTTCTCAAAATTCAAATTTTTTTATTAAAAAGTCAAATTAGTCGCTACATTGTTTACAATAGTTATAACAATTCCACACCGGTACCGTTTTTTTGAGGCAAGATAATTTTGCCATCTTCCAAAGTAACTCCTTTGGCAATATCCTTTTTTAGCAAAATAGCACCGTCCAAATCGGCATAATCACAAAGCGGGAGTAATTGCGCTGCCGCCGATATTCCAACGGATGATTCTGTCATACAACCAATCATAGTTTTCATACCGAGTTTCCGGGCTTCATTAAGCATACGTTTGGCAGGCGTGATGCCACCTGCTTTTACCAGTTTGATATTAACACCGTCAAAGCTATCATAACATTTTTTGATGTCAGCTTCGGTTCTAACGGATTCATCGGCGATTACAGGTAAAACACTGCCGGCTTTAACTTGACGCATCTTGTCATATTGGTCGTAAGGGAGGGGTTGTTCAATAAATTCTACATCCAATTCCTTCAATATTTTGGAATTTTCAATAGTTTGTGAAACTGTCCAAGCGGTATTGGCATCTATTCTAAACGGTTTATCGGTGATACTTCGTAAGCTTTTAACAATTTCGATGTCATGGTCTGTTCCTAATTTTATTTTATAAACCGGCCAAGGTTTTTCCAGAAGTTTTTGTTTCATGACCTCAATCTCATCAATGGCTATCGTATAAGTGGATAAAGGTAAATTATCGATGTCGTATCCCCAAATTTGCCACAAAGGTTTACCAAGCAGTTTTCCATACAAATCGTTTGCTGCTTCATCGATAGCCGCCATTAAAAACCGGAAATTTTTAAGCCGCGGGAATAAAAAACGGTCAAAAAAGTCTTCGGGTGTGGTAAACGGATATGTTTCTATTTCATGTTTGAGAGCTTCCAATCCGGCTTGCAAGTTTTGAGGTGTAACGCCGTAATAGCGGTTTTGAGTGGCTTCTCCATAACCGGTTTGTCCGTCTTGTGACAGTGCTACGATAAAAGTCGGTTGTATTGTATGTACAGACCGTGCAATTCCGAATGGATGTGCCATTTCCAAATTGAAATGATAAAATGATACTTTCATTTTAACGAAGTTTTACGGATAATTTTGTCTCGTTTTTTGCCAAAGTGTTCTGATTTGCTTTAAATAATCCACGGCATTAGGTCCTTCCATAAATAGCAAATCCAAAATACTTAAATTAGGCATAAAATCATGCCTGTCAAAAAATATTTGGGTATATGGTGGAAATTCTTTGACAATCGCCGGCTCACTTTTGGCATTTTTTAAAAATCGCAAATCATCTGTATCGTCGTATTGTTCTCGGTAAGTTTCCGTTTGTTCGTAGGTTATTTGCAAATCCAATAAATCATTGACTATCCGGATACTTTCCAAATTCAAATCTACTAAAAACCGGTATTTTTTTTCAAATAATGGTTTTAAATCATCTTCATAAAATTCGAAATATGGTGATGTGCGGTAGGCGGTTTCCAAACTGCGCCAATGGAGTTTTTGCCAATTGAAATCGTAGGAAACCGTCACATCTTTATATAATTGTTTTCCGTCCGACCGGGTGTGTTTAACAGGAACTGTCAGCATTTGTTTGGCATTGGCACTTTGGATATACATGCGGTTGCGATAGGTTTGTTTTTCGTAAAAATCCGAAATTTCAAACAGGATTTTATTGCCTGACGTCATCAGTGCATAGGGTAAAATTGCCGGGAAATATACCGGATGTATCAGTATGGTCATTGTTTATTTTTTTTCTTATCCCGGATTTTTTTTACAACGTAGTACAAAACGATTAAAGCTATAAACGGCCATAAATATGATACCCGTTCACCGGAGCCACTGACAGTTGTAAAGACACGATCCCAACGGATTTTGTCCAGGAATTTTTTATTCGGGTCATTATCAATACTCATAAAGATAAAGACCGGTTTTCCAACTATATGATCAAAAGGTACATAACCCCAAAAACGTGAATCTTCCGATTCACTCCGGTTGTCTCCCATCATCCAATAGTAATCTTGCTTAACAGTGTATTCTTTGGTCAGTTTGCCGTCCACATATACATCGTTACCTTTAAGTTCGACTTTGTGTTTGTCAATTTTATGTCCGGCATCGTGGTCGTCATAGCGGGCAATAATCCATTTGTAAAAAGGATAAGTTTCTTTATTTAATTGAAGTACATCACCCTTTTTCGGAATGTAAATCGGGCCGAAATTATTGATATCCCAATCTTTGTGACCGCCAAACATTTCTCCTTTACCGGTATTGTAAAGTTCAATGTTTTTTACATTGGACATATTTTTGACGACTTTGAGTTTGTCGTCGGTCAGATTCATAAGATATTCCCCTTTTTTAGGTGTAAACATAATTTCTTTGATATCATAATTTTTGACCAGACGCAACAAAGTTTGCCGTGTAAAGTCCATGCTGTCTTTGGTTTTGACCAAGTATAAATGTTGCAGTTTGGTCCGGTCGGGGTATGTGACCTTTTTACCGTTTATGTATAAAATACCGTTTTTTATTTGAAGCGAATCACCGGCAATACCGACACATCGTTTGACATAATGTGATTTTTTATCAATAGGTTTGTATTGCGGCGTATCTTTGTGAAAGAAATATTTGACCGTATCGGCAGGCCAGTTAAAAACAACAATATCGTTGTTTTTGATTTTTTGAAAACCGGGCAAACGCATGTAAGGTAATTGCGGCCATTTGAGATACGAACGGGTCTTGATAAGCGGTATCGTATCATGAACCATGGGTAATGCCACCGTTGTCATAGGCGGACGGGCCCCATAGTGAAATTTACTGACAAACAGATAATCACCTACCAATAAGGATTTTTCCAATGAAGGTGTCGGAATGGTATAAGGCTGGATAAAATAGGTATGGACAATGGTGGCGGCAATAACGGCAAAAACAATCGACCCAATAACAGTTTCTTTTTCGTCTTTGTGCTCGGGATTGTAAGTTAGTTTATTTATTTCCGTAAAATTAATATAAGCGAGATAGAGGCCAATAGTCAAAATTGCCAACCAAATATCTTTATTTTCTTTTTTACCGAAAACTTTGAGCAATTGCACCCACAAAACGGGTATCATTAGTAAATTGACAATAGGGATATAGACAAAAATCATCCACCATTTCGGACGGTTGATAATATCTATTAATACATAAATATTCAAAAACGGAATAAAAGCTTTCCAAACCTCTTTACCGGCTTTTTGATAAAATTTAAAGGTTGCTACCCCGTGAAGGATATTCAGTGCTATAAAAAAAATAAGCCATTGTGTTATAGTCATATTGCCAGAGTTAAAAGTTAAAAGTTAAAAGTTTAAAGTTTGAGTTCATAGAATATTTTGAACTTTAATGAATGTTTATTGCTTCATACCTTATTCTCGTCTTATAGTTTGAGGAATTGAGGATTTATTGTGCTTCATTGAACAATTCGTTTAATGATGATTACTTGTTATTATAAACCGTATTATTCGTTTCATAAATTGAGGAATTGAGGAGAAGGTCGCTGAGTGACCCCGACGTACGTCGGGGGGTAACGAGCAAAATCGTATCGAAGCGCACTCCTCACTTCCTCATTTCCTCATATCCTCAATTCATCATAAATAATAAAGATTTCTCGTCGCTCCTTCGTCGTTCTGTCGAAATGACACCACAAACAATTTCCTCAATTCATCAATTCATCATTTCATCAAAAAACTTGCTACTTATTACTTGTTACTTGAAACTAATAGTCATCTGTATTCCGAACGCCGGTTTTTGAGATACTGGCAATTGCACCGGTTTAAAACTCAAATCATCGTTGACATTCCACTGCTTTAAATGTGCACTGACATTGGCATCGATTATATTGAGAACATAAGCCAAAATGGTCAACAGCATAGCTGTATCCCGTTGCCGGCGGTAATATTCTTGTGCTTTGACCAAAACGTTTTCCGAATATTGCGGAAATTCGTCTTGCAAACCGTTTTTTCTGTCAAAATACGCTTGCCTGAAGCGGTTAAACTGATTATTATTAAATATGTAAAAGTAACCACCTGCTCCAATTCCACCATATACCAAAGGTATTTTCCAGTATTGCCTGTTATAGGCTTGTCCCAATCCCGGTAAAATTGCCGAATAAAAAGCCGCTTTTGCCGGGGCTAAAATATTAATTTTATTTTTATAAATAACCGTGTCGGCTTTAATTTGCAAACTATCCGGTTGTTTTGCCGGAATAGTATCCGTTTGTGCATACAAGGCGGTTATTCCGCTGAAAAATAATATGATAATTAATTTTCTGATGACAAACGTTTTTTAATTTTTTCCAGTTCTTCTTCCGAATTAAAAGAAATAGATATTTTTCCTTTTCCCGTTTCGTTGACAGTAATTTTGACTTTCTGTCCTAAAACTCCTGCTAATTCTTTTTCGGCTTTTTTAATTTTTTCGGGGACGACTTTTTTAGCCGGTTTTATAGATAAAATTTTACCTTCCCTGAATTTTTTCACTAAATCTTCGGTTTGTCTGACTGACAAATTATCTTTGATTATTTTTTCGTAAAATTCCAATTGGACGGCATTATCTTCAATGTTGATTAAGGTGCGTCCGTGTCCCATACTGATAAAATTATCTCTGATACCGCTTTGGATAATCGGGTCGAGTTTGAGCAACCGCAGGTAGTTGGTAATGGTCGAACGTTTTTTTCCCACCCGTTTACTCATTTCATCTTGTGTCAGGTTGAGTTGGTCTATCATCGCTTGAAATGACAAGGCGATTTCAATCGGGTCTAAATCTTCACGTTGGATATTTTCGACCAAAGCCATTTCGAGCATATCACGGTCGTCAGCCAAACGGATATAAGCCGGTATGGTTTTCAATCCCGCCAGTTTGGCGGCTCTTAACCGGCGTTCGCCAGAAATCAAATCGAATTTTTTGCCTTTTTTTCGAACCGTAATCGGTTGAATGACACCGAGTTGTTTGATAGATGCCGCCAGTTCTTCGATAGCTTCTTGATCAAATTTAGTGCGTGGTTGACGGGGATTGGCTACAATATTTTCCAAAGGAATTTCGATAATATTGCCTACAACATTTTCGGCACCTTTATCAGATGCCGATTTGATATTTTCATTGTTTAAAATTGCATCTAATCCTCTTCCTAATCGTTGTTTTTTGCGAGTTTTTGCCATAATTATTCTTCGTTTTCTTGCTTTTGTTGTTCTCTTCTTATCAGTTCGTCGGCCAAATTCAAATAGTTAATAGCGCCTTTACTGGTTGCATCGTATTCCAAAATACTTTCACCGAAACTCGGGGCTTCGCTTAAACGCACGTTTCTTTGAATGACCGTGTCAAATACCATATTACCGAAATGTTTTTTGACTTCATCCACCACTTGGTTTGACAATTTTAACCGTGCATCATACATTGTTAACAGTAAACCTTCGATATCCAAATCAGGATTGTGGATTTGTTGCACATTTTTAATGGTATTGAGGAGTTTTCCTAAACCTTCCAGTGCAAAATATTCGCATTGAATAGGCACAATAACCGAATCTGCGGCTGTCAAAGCGTTAAGTGTAATCAATCCAAGGGAAGGGGCACAATCAATCAACACATAGTCGTATTCATCTTTGATATCTTTGATAGCTTCTTTGAGCATAAACTCTCGGTCAGGTTTATCGACCAATTCTATTTCAACACCGACCAAATCTATATGTGAAGGTATTAAATCCAAATTCGGGCTGTTGGTTTTGATGATGGTATCTTTGGCATCCGCTTCGTGTTCCAAAAGTTCGTAAGTGCCGGCAGGTGCCTTTTCTATATCGATACCTAAGCCCGATGTCGCATTGGCTTGCGGGTCGGCGTCAATCAACAATACTTTCTTTTCCAAAACACCCAAAGCCGCCGCTAAATTAACGGCTGTTGTCGTTTTACCAACACCACCTTTTTGATTGGCTATTGCTATAACTTTACCCATTTTTATAAGCAAATTTTGAAATGTAAAAATACAAAATAAATCGGTATGTAAAAATTGATGATTCTTTTTTTATTGATGAAATGATGATTTGTTACGGTTTATTGATTGTTTCGTTTTTTTGATGATTGTCTGTTATTACAGACCATATTATCCGTTTCATAAATTGAGTAATTTTTATGATAATTGCTAGATAAATCTACCTCTAAAAAAATATTTATGTGAAGCGGATTTGCATTTTTAAAATTTTATTATCTTTGCCAAGTCTTTTTTGAGAGGCATATTTCGGGATGTAGCGCAGCCCGGTAGCGCGCTTCGTTCGGGACGAAGAGGTCGCAGGTTCAAATCCTGTCATCCCGACCCATACAAAAACCATTTTGCGAAAGCAAAATGGTTTTTATTTTTTTTCAGACCGTCGAAAACTTGTTTTCGTAAGGGATGAAAAAAAAATAAAAACAACAATAGCGAAGCTATTGGTTTTTGTATGTGCTGTTATAGCGATGTAAAAGGATTCACCGCAGGTAAATCCTGTC
This sequence comes from Flavobacteriales bacterium, assembly GCA_027039975.1. GTDB lineage: Bacteria > Bacteroidota > Bacteroidia > Flavobacteriales > Flavobacteriaceae > WGBX01. Next base: position 30,993 of record JALWFE010000060.1, on the reverse strand, counting down.
ATCTCCTTACGAAAACTTGTTTTCGTAAGGGATGAAAAAATTAAACTTTAATATTGACTTCTTGTAAATCTACACCTGGCGGTGTTTTCCATTTGATATTACACCCGATGCTCGGTTTTTGTTTTTCGTCGGGGATGATTTTACCTTCCAACAAGTAATCCAAAGCCTTACGCAAATCTTTTCCGTCATTAGGCAAGTTGTTTTTCGGAGTGCTTTCATCCATCCTGCCGCGATAGACCAGTTTGTCGCCGGCATCGAAAACATAAAAATCCGGTGTGCATGCCGCTTGATAAGATTTGGCGGTTTCTTGGGTTTCGTCATACAAATACGGAAATGTATAACCGACCTTTTTAGCCTGTTTGGTCATCAATTCCGGAGCATCTTGCGGGTAATTTTCCACGTCATTTGCACTGATAGCTACAAAACCTATACCTTTTTCTTGGTAGTCTTTTGCAATACTCACAATTTGATTGTTTACATGCAAAACATAAGGACAATGGTTGCAGATGAACATTACAACTGTCCCTATTTTTCCTTTTATATCTTTGTATGTCAGATATTTACCGGATACGGTATCATATAATTTAAAATCAGGTGCTTTGGTTTCCAAAGGGAGCATATTGGAAGGTGTTGCAGCCATTTCTTTATTTTTTTGGCTAAAATAAGATTATTTTGAATTATTAGCAAGTTTCTTTAAAAAATGAAATTCTAATCGTATCAAAAAATAATGTAATTTTGTATATAATCATAATATATTGTATGAATGAACAAAATACAAATCAGGAAGAAAACATTATCATAAAAGAAAAAGAAAAAACTGTCAATAAGGAATTTAAGGAATTTTGGCAGGTTGCTATTGATTTTGTTAAAGAGCTTTTTAATATTCGCAAATACAATGATAAGGAATTTACCCGTACTACGATTTTAGAAAATATACCTTTTCGTGGTCATACGGCTTGGTTATTGATTTTTTCGGTGATGATAGCTTCTGTTGGTTTAAATGCCAATTCCACGCCGGTTGTAATTGGAGCGATGTTGATTTCGCCATTGATGGGACCTATTATGGGTGCCGGTTATGCTATTGGCACCAATGATATCGATATCTTTAAAAAATCCGGACTCAATTTTTTGGTAATGGTAATTCTCAGTATTTTTACGTCTTTTATATACTTTAAAATATCGCCTTTGGCTTACGAATCCAATGAATTGCTAGCCCGTACATCCCCGACTTTTTTTGATGTTATGATTGCTTTTTTCGGTGGTTTGGCAGGAATAGTTGCGATTACCAAAAAAGGTTTTTTTAATGTCATCAGTGGGGTGGCGATTGCAACGGCATTGATGCCGCCTTTGTGTACCGCAGGATTTGGTTTGGCTACGGGAAATATGCATTTTTTTACCGGAGCTATGTATTTGCTCTTAATCAACTCTTTTTTTATTGCACTGGCTACTTTTTTGATTATTAAATATTTACGTTTTCCTATTGCAAGGTATTTGGATTCCAAAAAAAGACGGCTTATCAGCCGTGTAATATATATTTCGGCTATTGTGGTGATGGTGCCGAGTATTATGTCATTCGTGGAAATGTATAATGAAGAAATTTTTAAACGTTCGGCAGTGTCTTTTATTGAAAAGAATATCAAATATCAAGACGCTCAGATAATTAAGAGTCAAATAAATCCGAAGCAAAAAGAAATTGAAGTCTATTTAATGGGCGAAATTGTGCCGCATGACAGTATTGAAAAATGGCAAAAACGGATGCAGCAAATCTCCGGTTTTGAACAAGCGGTTTTAAATATTTATCAATCAGCGGATAAAACAAGTGAAATAGAACAAAATTTGTCGGAAAAACTCAAACAACAAATTTTGGATAAATTATTTAAAGAAAACAAAGAAGCACTGAAAAATAAAGATGAACAAATAAAAAAGTTAACGGAAGAACTTATCAAACTCAAACAGCAACAATCCTTGTCACAAGTTCCTTTTGAACAGTTTGTCCGAGAAGCTAAAACCCTTTTTCCCGATATTGTCGAGATGAGTAACGGGAAAATAATAGATACAAATTTTAAACAAACCGATACGCTACCTGTAATTTTAATCAAATGGCGAAAACGTTTACCGGTATATAAACGGCGGAAGTTGGAGAAAACGATTTACAATTGGTCTAAAAAACGTTTAAATGTTGATACATTGAAATTTGTATGGATTCGATAATAAATCGTTGTTATTCAATGTTTTATAAAATTTCAAATTCAATTTCTTAAAATCCGGTGTAATACATTATATTTGTATCAAATTTCCGGAATATTATCTATAAACAAATTAAAAATATGAAAAAAATTCTCATAATTGAAGATGAAGCGGTTATTAGACGGGTTTTAAAACGCGTTTTAGAACAAATGGATAAAAATTACATAATCGATGAAGCCGCTGACGGTGTGGAAGGTCTGGAAAAAATCAAACAAAACGATTATGATTTGGTTTTGTGCGATATCAAGATGCCGAAAAAAGACGGTATAGAAGTGTTGGAAGAAAGCAAAAAAATAAAACCTGAAACGACCTTTGTGATGATTTCCGGACATGGTGATATTGAGACCGCAGTAGATAGTATGCGTCTCGGGGCTTTTGATTATATTTCCAAGCCGCCGGATTTAAACCGCTTGATGACCTCGGTCAAAAATGCATTGGAACACAAGGAATTAGTCGTTGAAAATAAACAACTTAAAAAGAAAGTCAGTAAAAAATACGAGATGATAGGCGAGTCGGAAAAGATGAAAAAAATTAAAGAACTCATCGAAAAAGTAGCCCCGACCGATGCACGTGTTTTGATTACCGGAAATAATGGAAGCGGAAAAGAATTGGTAGCGCATTGGATACACCAAAAGAGTCATCGTAGTAAAGGACCTATGGTGGAAGTTAATTGTGCGGCCATCCCTTCCGAATTGATAGAAAGTGTTTTGTTTGGACATGTAAAAGGTTCTTTTACAGGAGCTTATAAAGATAAAAAAGGAAAATTCGAACAAGCAAACGGTGGCACATTATTTCTGGATGAAGTAGGTGATATGAGCTTGTCGGCACAGGCAAAAGTTTTACGGGCTTTGCAAGAAAACAAAATCAGTCGCGTTGGTAGTGATAAGGATATAAAAGTGGATGTCAGGGTTATAGCGGCAACCAACAAAGATTTGAAAAAAGAAATAGCGAAAGGCCGTTTTCGAGAGGATTTATATCACCGTTTGGCCGTAATTTTGATTGAAGTACCCTCTTTAAATGAACGACGCGAAGATATTCCTCTGTTGATTGAACATTTTGCCAAAAAAATTGCCGAAGAACAAGGTACACCGGTTAAAAAATTTACAGATAAAGCCGTTAAAATGTTACAAGAATACGATTGGACAGGCAATGTCAGGGAACTTCGAAACGTTGTGGAGCGGTTGATTATCTTAGGTGGTAATGAAATAACCGCAGAAGATGTTAAAATGTATGCTAGTAAATAGACAGTTGTTTACAAATCTTTTTCCTGTAATCTTGTTTATGATGTTTTTATACCTTATAAATGATAAAGCGTAGTACTTGTTTATTGCAATCGGTAATACAATTTTTTAGGATTTATTAATATTAAAGTGTTATTTTATTCTTAAACCGGTTGAGAATAATTTGTGAAATAGCAATGCTCATTAACACAAACCCTGCAAAAAAGAAAAAACCGCTTTGTAATTCCGAATAATTTGTAGTAATGATGTGTAATTTGTTGGTCATTTGTTCCAGATGAGCTAACTGGCTGGAAATAATTCCCGAAAAACCGATGTAAGACATAAAAATTGCTACAACCATTACGTCCGCCATAGACCATTTACCACTTTTGAAAACTATAAAATTGATGAATTTGTTGCTTTGCAATTTTTCTTTAAACAATACTAGAATTGAAAAGAATAATTTGAAAAATGGAAATAAAATACTGAAAACAAGCACTAAAACACCGACCAAAATTATTTTGATTTTGTTTTGTGTCAATAAAATATGAGCCATTTCCAGTATACTTTTACTTTGATAATACAATACTTGGTTTTTAAAAGCAATGGTTTCACCAAGCAATTTAAATTGCATCGAACCGACCCGCGCATCAATATCAATCATCGGGAGTAGTAAACCTAATAGTAAAAAATGAAATGCAATGAGGATTAATAAAATAATTTGTAGTTTTTTATAAGATTTTATCAAAATAAGAAAAAGTATGACAATAACAAAAATGCCGCTGAATATCAAGTAATTTGCCAATAGAGGTTTTTCGATATGATGTATTTTGCGTTTAATTTTAGCTTTACAGGTCTTACCGGAATCCGTTCCGTATTTTTGAAGGATACTGTTGTAATACGAATAATCCATATTTTGAAAAGTATTTTGCGTATACTTATCCAACTGGTTTAAAATATATTTTTTTATCTTCTTTTTATTTTCCTTTTTTTGAAGAAAATCCAGAATTTGGTCAGCTATGTGCGGTATGTTTTGTCTGAATTCATCAAAAATGTCGAGAAAATCTACTACCTCATTTTTTACTGAAATGCCAAATGGTGAATTTCGTTGGTTATTAATTTTATAATTTCTTTCAAAATCATCAACAACTTTGTAAAGAAATTTTATTATTTTTTGTTTGGCAATTTTCCGTTCTTCACCTTCTAATTTTAATTCTTTAAGTTTTTTGGTTAGTATTTCCGAAATCCGTTCTTTCCATTTGTCAACATTAAACATTCCGTATTTAATATCCGATAACTCAATCAAATCCTTTTTCAATTGCCTTTTCCGGCTTTCCAATTGATAAATTTGAATTGATAAAAATCCGGTGAAAAACAAGATTGTTGTTAAAATGATAAAGTTTATTAAAGATTTTTTTTCCATTGGTATAACGGAATATCTCCGGCATTTTTGTTTAAGCAAAGTATATTTGTTTTAATTCCAAGACAATACCGTCTTTGGCAACAATATTCCACTTGGTATAATCCGATATTTGGTAGTTTTGATATTGTAAAAATTCGGAAAGGGAGATTCTTTCAAACCGACCATAAACATTACGCCAAGTAGGCGTAGCACGTATGATTGTGTTTTCGGTTAAGAGAAAAATTCGCAACCTGTCTTTGTTTTTATTTTCATAGAGAGGATTTTTACTGACTTCACTGGAACCGGCTAATGTTGTAAAATCAACAATTATATAAGGTTTGTTATCAATGGTTATGAATTTTTTGATGATACAAGGTGATTTAATGATTTTACCGGATGAATTTTTGTTGTTTCCGGGTTTAAGTTGTGTTATTGTTGCTACGGGTTTTTCTTTAAAAGATTTATGATGTACATTTAAACTGTTGTAAACGCTGACAAATGACAAGATAATGAAACAATATATTGTTTTCATAACAAAGAGAATTTTTACAAATTTACAACTTTTCTTGTAAATAAAATTTTTCTGTAAAACAAAAGCAAACTGATAAAATATAAAATGTAGGTAATAAAGTAGGCAATGACAACACCTTCCAACCGGTAAACTGGTAATAAAGTTTTACTCAAAATGAAAAAAATAATCCAAAAACCGGTTTCGGTGATGATATATTGTTTGATATGGGCTTTGGCGAGCATTAAAAAGGCAATTGTAAATGATATAATGCGTAATAAATCTCCTGCTAATTGCCATTTAAAAAGATTTTCCATCGGGAGGTATGCTTTGGAAAAAAAGAGGATAATTGCCCAATGCCTTAGAAAATAAATTATCAAAATACCGGTAAAAAATACCGGGAATATTTGTTTGAAAAATTTCTTGATTTCCGTTTTTAATTCCGTATTGGTATGTATTTTAGCTAATTGCGGATAATAATAAAGACTGAAAATAGGTGAAATAAAAGCCATAATCATACCGGATATTTTTTTTACACCGTCCCAATATCCGGCGTGAACGCCCGAATCGGCAGGAAAAAAATCGAAAATTTGATTACGTATCAGAATGCTGAACAATGGAGAAACTACTGCCGTAACCAAAGCCATAACGATATAATTGTACAATCGTTTGTAATGGTTTTTCCGTGATTGTTTTAATGAAAATTGTAAAACTTCAATCATATCGGAACGGATAAAAAACAAGGTGGCTATTAAAATGATTATTTGACTGGCGAGAGCCAAAATCAAAGCGCCGAATAATTGAAAATTGATTATCAAATACAATGATAATAGGGCCGTTCCGGTATTTCCGGCAATGTTGATATAGGTGATTTTTTTATATTTTTGAAATCCTTGTAAAACCGCCATCAAAATAACGTTGATAGATAAGAGGGGAATTATAAACCCGGTGATAACAATCAGCAAACTAAAATCGCGTGAGCCGAACAATTGCCGGTTTATAAAACCTGAAAATAAAATGATTAAAATACCGGCTATTATTGAAGTAATCAAAACGATTTTATAAGCCGAAGCCAAAAATGAGGATAATTGATTGCGTTTGTTTTGATATTTGGAAGCATATTTGGTAACACCTTCGGAGATGCCTAGTGTGGAAAAACCTTGAACCGTTTGTAAAAAATTACGGAATTGTTCGGTAAGCCCGGTTCCTTGCGGGCCGATATATACGGCTATAATTTTGTTGACCACCCAGCCACTGACAATACGTGCCGTTACGGCAAAGGCGTTAAAAACCGAAATTTTTAACCATATATTTTGTATGACTATTTTTTTTATCCGGTTCAAAATTTATTTATTTTTTCGATGATATAATTGATTTCATCACCGGTTAGATTTTCTCTTACCGGCAAACTTAATATTTCTCTGTGAATTTGTTCGGTGATCGGCAAATGTAAATTTTGCCATTCGCTGTATGCTTGTTGTTTGTGCGGTGGTACCGGGTAATGTATCATAGTTTCGATACCGTGATTTGCCAAGTATGTTTTTAATTCGTCTCTTCTGCGGGTCCTTATGGCAAATTGGTGATACACATGTGATTTTTCATCAAAAACAGGTAAAACAATGTCCGGATGTTTGATATTTTTTAAATAGAGCAATGCATTTTGACGTCTTTTTTCATTGGCTTTGTCGAGATAGGGCAATTTTACATTTAAAAATGCCGCTTGCAATTCGTCCAAACGGCTGTTAAAACCTTTATAACGGTTTATGTATTTTTTTTCTTGACCGTAATTTTTAAGTTGCGTGATAATACCGGCTAATTCCGGGTCATTGATAGTGACGGCACCGCCGTCGCCGAGCGCACCCAGATTTTTTACAGGATAAAAACTAAAAGCGGCGGCATCACCTAAATTGCCGGCTTTTTTATCATTCCAAACTGCACCGTGAGCTTGTGCGGCATCTTCAATCAACAAAAGCCCGTGCGAGTGAGCAATATTTTGCAAATGCTCCCAATCACTAATCAAGCCGTATAAATGAACCCCCATTATCGCTTTGGTTTTAGCAGATATTTTTTCAACAATTTTCTCAGTATCCAGATTATACGTTTCCAATTCGGGTTCTGCCAAAACAGGCATTAAACCGGCTTGACTAATTGCCAAAATCGTGGCAATAAAAGTATTGGCTGGCACTATGATTTCATCACCGGTTTGAAGTTTTCCGGTAACCTTGTATGCTTCCAAAATCAACCTGATTGCATCCAAACCGTTTCCTGTTCCAATAGCAAACTTAGTGCCGCAATATTTGGCAAAGTTTTTTTCAAATTGTCGATTTTCAACACCTTCAATATACTTTCCGGCTGATAGAAACGCTTCGAATTTTTGGCGGAAACCGGTTTCATAAACGGCGTTGAGTTTATTGAGGTTTAAAAATTCAATCATTGCAAGACAGTTTTTAGCCGGTCGTAATTTTTGGTTTCTATTTTGAAAAACAATTGATTAACGATTTGACATCCTAAGCTCTCTTTCCAATAAACTAAATTTTTATTTAAATTATTGTGTGAAACCGATGAATTGCCAAAACTGATATAGCTGTAATTACGAAAACGTTTTACCAATTCAAAAGTTAAAAATTCTACCGCAAGCCGGCTTTTGCTATCATCATATGCATGAATATATTGAAAATGAGCGGTTTGATTGACAAAATAAACCAATGCACCGGCAAGGATGCGGTCCTTGGATTTAACGGTGAACAATTGAATTTGCTTGGGAAAGCGACGGGCTAACAAATTTATTTCATCTACACTGTGAACTGGTGATGTGCCGTATCGTTTTTGCAAATTTTTTTCAACAATTCTCCAAAATCCCTCTAAATCATCTATATCATTGTTTATCAAGAAGTTATATTGTAAAAGTTTTTTGTAATTTTTTCGACGGTTTTGATTGGGTCTCGTGCCGTTCCGGTTATCAATCACAAAAAAAGGCAGAATTTTTTCCACACCGGCACCGGTTTTATGATAAATATAAGCGGTGCTTTCATCCGTAACGGATTGAAAAATAAAAGGAATGGTATATATATACAAATTCCGGATATTTTGCCGGTACAAAAATTGCAGTGTTTGTTCCACTATGGCAATTTTCCGTCCGGTTTTAAGTTTCTTTTGAAATATAAAATCACTGTATGTCAGACCTTTGTGCGCAAAAATATCGTTTTCAATCCGGTGTGCCGGTAAGACAGCCCGCAATTTCAAATCTTCATAAATCATCAATGAAAAATCTTCAAAACGCTGCGCATGATAATCCATATAATTGCGAAAATGTAAAAATGTCCCGTTTGATGAACGTTTGATTAAATCATCCCAATCTCTTTGTAAAGTTTGATGGTATTTTAATATTTTAAAATTCATTTACCGTTGGTTATCAACCATTTATTAAATTCCTTTTTCAATTCTTCCGCTGACATTCCATAATGAAAACGTAATTGTTCTATCAATAGTTTCATAATTTGCTCACGGTCATAGGTTTTGCCTGTGAGATTTTTCATCGATATTGCTGTTGGCAAATTTACAAAATCAGTTTGATTAACATTTAATCCGATACCTATAATACTTTGTTGCCATTTGTTACCGTGAATTTTATTTTCAATCAAAATGCCGGCAATTTTTTTGCCTTCTGTCATTATGTCGTTTGGCAGTTTGATACGGACACCGGGAATGTTAAATTTTTGTAAAACTTTGACAATACTCAAAGACACCATTTTGTTGAGTAAATCTTGTTGCCCCGGAGACAGGGCGGGTTTGAGAAAAATACTCATCAGTATATTTTTACAACATTCTGATTTCCAAATATTTGAATGTTGTCCACGGCCTTTGCTTTGATAATCTGCATAGACATAAAAAAAATTTTCAGGTTTATGCGTTCCGGCGTAACTTTTTAAGAAATCATTCGTCGATGTTATGGTATCAAATTTGATGTAAGACATATAAAATAAAAAACTTATTTTTGCATAAAAGAACAAAAAATAAATACGAATATATGACAAAAACCCCAAAAGTTGACAATTTAATTGATAAAATTATTGAAGGAATAGAAGAAGTAAAAGGCCAAAACACTACCATCATTGATTTGAGAGAAATTGACAATGCCGTTGCCAAATATTTTATTATTGCCGACGGCACTTCCAACACACAAGTAAATGCCATAGCCGATTCCATAAGAAAAACGGTAAGTAAAAGCTTACACGAAAAACCTTGGCATGTTGAAGGTGAAGAAAATTCGGAGTGGATATTGATTGATTATATCGATGTCGTTGCTCATGTTATGCAAAAACCGGTTAGAGAGTATTACAATTTGGAAGAATTGTGGGGTGATGCCAAAATAATGTCATTAAAAAAAGAATTTTAAAAAAAACGACACAATTTATGAACGAACAAGAAAAAAATAGAAATACTAAGAAATCAAACGGTTCAAAAAATTCCGGTAACGATAAATCTCCTTTTAAGTTTAATGTATTTTGGATTTATATGGCAATTTCTCTTGCCATTTTCTTTGTGATGATGAACGGAAATAGTGGTGATGATGATAAGGTGTTGAGTTACAACGAATTTGAAGATATGTTGTATCATGGCAAGATAAAAGAAATTGTCATTGAGAATAAGAAAATTGCGAATATTTATGTAACCGATAAAGCCAAGGAAGACATTAAACCACGGGACAAAGGTTTTTTTTCTTCGCCTGTTGAGCCGGATTACATAGTTGAAATAGGTGATTTAAAGTTTTTTCAAGAGAAATTGGATAAGGCCAAAGAAAAAGGTATTCCTGTTGCTTACCGTTTTAAGACGACCACGGATTATTTTATGGGATTTTTGATGAATGTTTTACCGTGGATTTTGATTATCGGTTTTTGGTTGTATATGATGCGTCGTATGTCGGGAGCTACCGGTGGTAGCGGTCCCGGAGGTGGCGGCATTTTCAGTATCGGGAAGTCACGGGCGCAATTGTATGATGCCAAAACACAGTCGAAAACAACCTTTAAAGATGTAGCCGGTTTGGAAGGTGCCAAAGAAGAAGTTAAAGAAATCGTTGATTTTTTAAAGAATACCGAAAAATATACCAAATTAGGTGGAAAAATACCCAAAGGTGTTTTGTTGGTCGGTCCTCCGGGAACCGGGAAAACCTTACTTGCCAAAGCGGTTGCCGGTGAGGCCAAAGTGCCTTTTTTCTCATTATCCGGTTCAGATTTTGTGGAAATGTTTGTAGGTGTCGGTGCTTCGCGCGTGCGTGATTTGTTTAAAAAGGCCAAAGAAAAATCGCCTTCGATTATTTTTATCGACGAAATTGATGCTATCGGAAGGGCACGCGGCAAAAACAATTTTACCGGTAGTAATGATGAACGTGAAAATACATTGAACCAATTATTGACCGAAATGGACGGTTTCGGTTCCAAAGATAATGTGATTGTCATAGGAGCGACCAACCGGGCGGATATTTTGGACAAAGCGCTGTTGAGAGCAGGCCGTTTTGACAGGCAAATTTTTGTGGATTTACCCGATTTGAACGAACGTAAAGAAATTTTTAAAGTGCATCTCAAACCTTTGAAATTGGCTGATGATGTGGATGTGGATTTTTTAGCCAAGCAAACACCCGGTTTTTCCGGTGCCGATATTGCCAACGTTTGTAATGAAGCCGCCTTGATTGCCGCCCGTAAAAATAAAGATAAGGTTGATAAACAAGACTTTTTGGATGCTGTTGACCGTATTATCGGTGGTTTGGAAAAGAAAAATAAAGTGATTAAACCCGAAGAGAAAAAACGGGTTGCACACCACGAAGCCGGACATGCCACGGCTAGTTGGTTGCTCAAACACGCACATCCGTTGGTAAAAGTTACAATAGTGCCGCGCGGACAATCTTTGGGTGCCGCTTGGTATTTACCCGAAGAACGGGTATTGGTCGAAAAAGAACACATGCTCGATGAAATGGCGGCAACCTTGGCAGGACGGGCAGCCGAAGAAATCGTTTTCGGAAATATTTCCACCGGTGCATTGAACGATTTGGAAAAAGTTACAAAACAAGCCCGCGCTATGGTGACAATTTACGGATTGAATGACCGTATCGGAAATTTGACTTATTACGATTCTTCGGGTCAAGAATACGGTTTTACAAAACCTTATAGTGAAAAAACCGCTGAAATTATTGATGAAGAAATTTCAAAACTTATAGAAGAACAATATCAAAGAGTCAAAAAACTTTTGCAAAAAAATAAAGACAAATTGATAAAATTGGCCGAACGTTTACTCGAAAAAGAAGTGATTTTTAAAGAAGATTTGGAAGAAATCCTTGGTAAAAGACCTTTTGAAGATCAAGAGAATCAAAATGCGGACAAAACCGGTAATGATAAAAATAAGACTGAAACTAAAACTACCGGTGAGAAAGCAGATAATAAAAACGATAAAAACGATAAATAAACGGAATAAATATTCTGGTAATTTCTATTCAATTTTCTATATAATTTTTTATTCCCGCAGGTTTTAAAACTGCGGGTTTTTATTTTTTCTAAGAAGTTTTAAGAATTCGTTTTTTTTAAGAATTGTTTAATTTTTTCGATGAGGTTGGATATTTGGGCAAATTCACTGTCGTTGTGAGCTTTATACGTTAAATAAATGCCGAGAGGCAATAAAACAGCAGTTGCAAACCAAGCTCCGAGATAAGGGAAAACTGCTCCTTCTTCCGAGGCATTTTTACCTAACATACTTAATATGTAGTAAGTTACAAAAATAATTATGCCTAAAACCACCGAAATTCCAAAACCACCTTTTTTAATGATAGCACCAAGCGGTATGCCTACCAAAAACATAATGATAACCATAACAGGATAGGTAAATTTCTCGGAAAAACTGTGCTTGTATTTATTGGCAATCCGGTTTCGTTTTTTAAAATATTCAGCTTTCCGGAGACTAAATTTTTCAAGAGCTTCGGCTTTTTGAACCGCACGGTTGTATAAATAACTCAAAGCTTTCGTGTCGTAAAGGGTGGTGTCTTTTAAAATCCGGTAAATTGAATTGTATTTTTTAAAATTAACGGTTTGTTTTTTTTTGATATTTTTTACATTAATTCTTCTTAATAATTCTTCCGTGAAATTTTCTTTTTTTTGAATATTTTTCTTTTTAAATGTGTCGATTTCTTTTTTTAAATCTATGACATTGAGCATATGGTGGGCGGCGGAAATACTTGTTTTGTCCAAATCCACTTTATTGATTGACGAAACATCAATATTGATGATATGTTCCTTAAATGCTGTTTTCATAGCCGGATGTTTCTTGCGGTCACCGGCGTTTTTTTGCTGCCGTGTTTGATCTTCATAGAAATTGCCGTCGTATAAAATCAACTGTATCAATTGATTATCGGGGTCGCTTTTAAACAAACCCTTTTTGGCAATGATAACCTTGTCGGGAATACCGTTTACTTTTTGGTGGATAATAATGTCTTTTAACCGGTTATTGTTTTTGCCGTATTTCTTTTTGACGTGAATGTTGATGCCTGCCGGTTTGAAATCGTTAAAAACACCTTCGGTGATGGCAACACTTGGCATTTTCTTTTTGATATTGCGTCGTAGATTGCTAAATTTATAATTGCCGTAGGGCAGTGCGGTGTTGGCAAAAATAAAAGCTCCGATAGACAGTAAAATAATCATAGGGCTTAATGCCTTCATCATATCTTTGAGTGAAATACCCATAGATTTCATCGCCGTAAACTCGGATTTTTCGGACATACTGCCGAAACTCATTATACCGCCCAACAATATGGAAAGCGGAATGACATTCAAAATAACAAAAGGAGAGTAATAGATTAGAAATTTGAAAATAGTCCACAACCCCAGACCTTTTCCGGCTAATTCGTCATAGTACAACCAAAAGGTTTGAATAATAAATATAAAATAAATAATGATAAAACTCGGTAAGAATTTTTTGAAAAAATTGGTTAATATGTAACGGTAAACGATTTTCAAAATTTAGTCCAACTCATTAATGTAATAATCGGGATATTTGCTTTTGTCGAATTGAAAAAGTTTGGCGGGAATGACTTTATCGGTTTGAAACCGGATAATATCCAAATTGATTAAAGAACCGTTTTTTTCGACAATAATGGCATTGTGAATATTATAGGTTTTCATATCAATGCCTAATAAAATGTATTTTTCGGGAGAATCACTTTTTTTAGGGATTAATTTGACATATTGGATAATGTGCCCTTTGACATTCTGTTTGATATCCATTTTTTTTGTATAGCCGTTTTTATAAAAACTGAAAATTTTATCGGGGGTAAATTCGTCATCGTCGCTATGGCTGGTAATGTTGATTTCTTCGTTTTCGTGGATGATTTGATAACGTTTTTGACCGTCAAAAATATCGTCTATACCCATATAATTGGCGTGAAATTTGTTGCCTTGAATGGTAACATTACCTTTGGTTTGCTGGGTTACACCGGCTTTTTTGTTGGTTAAACTGTATTTAAATTCGGCATAAATATTTTTGTAGCTGTTCAATTTTTTGGTTACTTTTTGAAGCAACTTTACAGCTGCCGGATCATCTTGTGCGGTAATAATTCCGGTTGACCATCCGAAAATTAGTAAGGTTATAAAAACTTGTTTTATCATTTTCTATTATTTTTCGTTATTAAAAAAATCATCCAAAGCGATTACATCCGGTATCAACACTTTACGGGCTTTACTTCCTTCAAAAGGTCCGATGATACCGGCGGCTTCCAATTGGTCGATAATCCGTCCGGCACGGTTATAACCGATTTTCAGTTTACGTTGTAATAAAGAAGCCGAACCTTGTTGGGCACTGACAATGATATATGCGGCTTCTTTAAACAGTTCGTCCCTGTCTTCGATACTGTCATCAAATTTTGTGCCACTGTCTTCATCTTCCACTTCGGGTAACGGGAAAGCGGAAGGATAACCGCGTTGCGAACCGATAAATTCCGTCAGATTTTCCACTTCCGGTGTGTCGATAAAGGCACATTGAAGCCGCACCGGTTTGTTTCCGGTCGAGATTAGCATATCACCTTTGCCGATAAGCCGTTCGGCACCGCCGGTATCCAAAATGGTTCGGGAATCGATTTTTGACGAGACAGCAAATGCAATCCGTGCAGGGAAATTGGCTTTTATAACACCTGTGATTACATTGACCGAAGGACGTTGTGTAGCTACAATCAAATGTATCCCGACTGCACGGGCCAATTGGGCTATCCGGGCGATAGGCGTTTCTATCTCTTTACCGGCTGTCATCATCAAATCGGCAAATTCGTCAATCACCAAAACGATGTAAGGTAAATATCGATGTCCTTTTTCCGGATTAAGCAAGCGTTTTTTAAATTTTTCGTTGTATTCCTTGATGTTACGCACCATAGCGTTTTTGAGTAAATCATAGCGGTCTTCCATTTCTTTGGTCAAAGATGTCAAAGTTCTGACCACTTTTTGCACATCTGTTATGATAGCATCTTCTTCGCCGGGTAATTTGGCTAAAAAATGCCGTTCTATTTTATTATATAAGGTCAACTCGACTTTTTTTGGGTCAACCAAGACAAATTTTAATTCCGCCGGATGTTTTTTGTAGAGCAAAGAGGCTAAAATAACATTGATCCCGACAGATTTTCCTTGTCCCGTAGCACCGGCTACTAATAAGTGTGGCATTTTGGTTAAATCGAAAGTATAGGTTTCGTTGGTAATGGTTTTACCCATAGCCACCGGCAATTCCATTTCCGCTTCTTGAAAACGTTTGGATTGCAAAACCGAACGTATTGGGACGATTTTTCGGATTTTGTTGGGAACTTCAATCCCGATGGTGCCTTTGCCCGGCATAGGTGCAATAATCCTGATGCCATGAGCTGCCAACGATAATGCAATATCATCTTCCAAATTTTTGATTTTGGCAACACGTGTGCCGGCTTCCGGGACAATCTCATACAAAGTGACTGATGGACCGATAATTGCTTTACTCTCTTTTACCTTAATTTTAAAATCTAGTAAAGTTTTGACAATCTTATCCCTGTTTCGTTTTATATCTTTTTCATTATATGTTATTTCTGTGGCACCGTAATCTTTGAGTAAATCAAAATGGGGAAATTGATAGTCCGGTAAATCCATTCTGGGATCGTAAGGACCTTGTTGATCGACTAATTGCTCCGCTTTTTCTATAATTTCTTCATCTCCGGCAACGGCGATATGCATTTGGGCGTCTTCGACCTGTTTGTCTGCTGTGGACGAGCCAGAATTTTCCGTTTCTTCAACCTTATCTTCTTCAACGGGATTTTCTATTATCAAATCGTCGTTGTCACTTTCACTATCCATTATACCGACTTCCTGGGTTTCAATCACCGGTTTACCGGTTTCTTCATCTTTTCCATCAGATTGATTTGGCTCTTTGACAGGTATTTTTTTGTAAAAAATACTGTGAAAAAATTTATGGATTTTTTCGGCGTCTAAACCTGCTTTGATACTGATAATCAACAACAAAATAAAAATCATAATGACAATACTGCCCAATTTTCCGAAGATGAGCATCGAAAAACGGGCGATTTCCTTGCCGTATAATCCCGACCATAGATAATTGGAAGGGAACACCAACGCCAGCATAAAAGCTCCGGCATACATATATATCATAGCCCAAAGCCATCGTTTGACGTGGCTGATTAAAGGTTTTTTGGCTATCAAAAATAATCCAGACATAGCGGTAGCGTAGGGGATAAGTAAAGAGAAAATACCAAATCCCTTAAAAACCAATAAGTTTCCGGTAAAAGCACCCAGCTTGCCTATTAAATTTCGTGCCGGTTCACCGTCGGTTGTTAAGGTTAGATTACTTTGATCAAATTTCCAATTAAAGAAAAATGATATAATGGCTATGGTCAATAATAAGGCTATAAAAAGCAAGCTCAATCCGGCAATAAGTCGTTGGCGGTCATTGAGTTGAAATTTAGGTTTTTTACCGTTTTTTTTCTTTTTAGAAGTTGTTTTTTTGGCCATTAAATCTGTTGAAATTACAAAATTCAAAAATCGGAAATTTTAGCGGGAATAAAAAATTTATTTTGAATTGTTAAAAGAAAACGCAAATTTTGTTTGTAAAGTATATAACATTTTTGTCAATAAAACGCACAAACTGTTTTTGTTGTTCGAAATCAATATTTTAGCTTGATTTTTAAAACCTAATAAAATTTTGATAATGAATTTGAAACTATTTTATTCGAAATTTCATTAAAAAAGTGTATTTTTGAAAAAAATAAGCATTATGAACAGATTAAAAGATTTGAATATCATTGTAACGGGGGCGGCACGTGGCATCGGGCGTGTGATTGCATTGATGTTTGCCGAATACGGTGCCAATGTGGCGTTTACCGGTAGAAAGATAGATGATAATTTTACGAGCTTGGAGCAAGAGCTTAAAAATTTCGGCGTTAAAGTCAAAGGATATGTTTCGGATGCATCTGATTTTGAAGCCTCTCAAAAAACGGCGGCTGAAATCGTTAAAGATTTCGGTTCGATAGATGTTTTAATCAATAATGCCGGTATCACACGTGATAATTTGTTGTTGCGGATGAGTGAAAAAGATTGGGATGATGTTATCAATATCAATTTGAAATCGGTTTTTAATTGGACCAAAGCCGTGATTCGTCCTATGATGAAAGCCCGTAAAGGTTCCATTATCAATATCAGTTCGGTGGTAGGCACAGGCGGTAATGCCGGTCAATCCAATTATGCCGCTTCCAAAGCCGGTATTATCGGATTTACCAAGTCTATTGCCAAGGAATTGGGTAGCAGGAATATCCGTTGCAATGCTATTGCGCCCGGTTTTATAGAAACCGAAATGACTAAAAATTTACCGCAAAATGTCATCGACGAATGGTTGGCGAAAATTCCGTTGAAACGCACCGGAACGCCCGAAGATGTTGCCAATGCTTGTCTGTTCTTGGCTTCCGATTTGTCGAGTTATATCACGGGACAAGTGTTGACGGTGGACGGAGGAATGACTATATGAGTTGAAAGTTGAAAGTTAAAAGTTGAAAGTTGTAGAGACGTTGCACCGCAACGTCTGAAAAATCGCAAACGGAGCAAAGTGACGTCCCGTGCCCGTAGGGAGCGGGATAACAAATCTGAAATCTGAAATGAATAATACATCCGACATCGGACTTCGGACTTCGGACATCTGACATTCGACATCAAATAACCAATATCATCAAATAACCAAATAACCAGATAACCAAATAACCGATTAACCAATAATGCTCTACATACCGGCAATTTTAGTGGCTTTATTATTGAGTGCTTTTCAATATTTATACAAACGAAAAGCACTTTGGCTTTTTATAAGCCGGTTTTTAGTTTATGCTATCATATTGACTTTGTTGATTAACCCGAAATGGAAACGGCAAAAACAAATTCTTACCAAACCTGTTATATATGTGCTGGCTGATAACAGTCTGTCTGTCAAACTGCAAAATGCCGGGCAACCGTTACGGGAATTTGTCAAACGGATTAAACAATCCGGATTAGATGATAAATATAAAGTGCGCTATTTTAAGTTTGATAGTAACTTTGCACCTTTGGATAGTTTGGATTTTGCCGGTGAACAAACGGCGATAGGCGATGCTTTATCCGGACTGCGGTTTATACACCAAACCAATCAAAAAGCTCCTGTTGTTTTATTGACCGACGGACGGAATACCGCCGGTAGAGATTATGTTTATGATAACCGTTTACCCGGTAGCTTAACGATTTATCCGGTTGTTTTCGGTGATACCGTCACTTATCAAGATTTGCGTATCGATTTGGTCAATGTCAATCCATACACTTATAAGGACAATTTTTTTCCGGTTGAAATTTTTGTTTCGGGAAAATTGAATCAACCCGTTAAAGCGCATTTAAAAATTCTGGAAAAAGGCCAATCGTTGTTTTCCAAAACATTAAATTTGTCACCCGGACATCCTACGGCTCATATTGTAATGAAACTCAAAGCCGGTTCTGTGGGTTTACACCGTTTTCAAGTCAGCTTGTCGGGATTGAAAAACGAAAAAAATTATCTCAACAACCGCTCTTATTTTAGCGTTGAAGTATTAAAAAATGCTCAAAAGATTTTGTTTCTTTCCAATATCATCCATCCGGATATCGGAGCCATAAAAAGAAGTTTTAAAAATCATCCTTATATCCGCTTGGAACTGAAACGCACGGACGAACCTTTTGATTTGACATCTTATCAAAGTGTTATCCTTTACCAACCGGATTCTAAATTTAATACCGTTTTTGACCTTTTAAAAAAATGGCATAAATCTTGGTGGCTCATTACAGGCAAACATACCGGTTGGCAATTTTTAAACAAACAAAAATTGTTTTTTACCAAAAATCCGGCGACTACATTTGAAAATTATTTTCCGCAAAAAAATGACGGGTTTGCCCTGTTTGCTTTACCGGAATTGGATTTGGAAAAATTACCGCCTTTAATAGATGTTTACGGGCAAGTAAAATTATCGTCTGCTACTGAAATTGCTTATTACAGCAAAATCAACGGTTTGGTAACCAAACAGCCGTTGTTGGCTTTTAACACCCGCGAAAAACAAGTGGTCTTGCTAGGTGAAAATATTTGGCAATGGGCTATGCAAGCCGGTGTGAACGGTCAAAAAGAAGCTTTTGACCGTTTGGTATTTCAAATTGTTCAATATTTGAGTATAAACGATAATTTTGACCGCTTGCAATTGCATTACAAAAAACAATATTTTCAAGCTATGCCCGTGGTGATAACCGCCAAATTTCTCGATAAAAATTTGGAACCCGATACACAAGTTAAAGCGGAATTGATTTTATACAAAGACAAACAAGCGGAAACTATTCCGATGACTTTAAAAGACGGTTTTTTTCAAGTGGCATTGAGTGATTTGCCGCCGGGTGCTTACAGTTTTACGGTAAAAAACAAAGACGGAAGCTTGAAAAAGAACGGTTATTTCAGGATTTTACCCTTTAGTATCGAAAAACAAAATTTACAAGCGGATATCAAAGATTTGAAACGGTTGGCCGGACAAACCGGTGGTGTTTTATACTTTCAAAATCAAGCGGAACGATTGATAAAGCATTTGAAAGATACCAAAGCATTTCATTCTACAATCCGGTATGAAACTTCCGAAACGCCCTTGATAGACTTTGAATATTTGTTGTTTTTGTTGGTATTATTGCTGACTGTCGAATGGTTGGTTAAAAAGTTGCGGGGTGAATTGTAATGATTTTTTGTTCAATGAGTGATTGCTGTCTCGAGACGGAGAGATTTACGGCGGCGAAAACATTGTTAACTTCATCGTAGCAGAGCAAAAAACATTATCACTGTCGAGTTTGGAAGCGCTTGACAGAGCATACCTCGACAGAGCGGGAAGTTGACAAACTTTAAAACTTTATAAATTATACAAACATTTAACTAAACAAAGTCTGATCCAACACTTTGAAATCGATGCTTTTATCTTTGTTGATGTCGTATCGCAACAGCATCTCGCCGGTGTAAGTGCCATCCGAAAAGCGGGCGATAATCCAACGGTTATTTAGTATTTTGGCATCAGTGATTTTCATAGCACCTGCCATTCCGTCAAAAGGCACCAACGGATTGTTGCCTTCCACTTCATTGGTTTTCATCAGCGTATCGATGATAAATTTTTGCCAATCTGTTTGCTCATCGATATCGTTTAAGTATTGTGCCGCTTTTTCATTACCTTGCAGTGAAAATTTATCGGCGGCTTCCAATTCGTTAATTTTGTTTTGAAATCCGACAATGGAATCTTCCAATTTTATGGCATATTCGATATTCCTGTCATAACCTTCGTTGGTTTCTTTCAATTCTTTTTTCAGTGCTGTATTTTCTTTAATCAATTTATAAGAATTATACATAAAAAATGCACTGACGATACTTAAAAAAACTATTAGATACAATTGCCATTTTTTCATAGTCCGAAAATTTGCATTAAAAATACACAAAAAATAAACCCGGTTGAAAAAATTTTTTTAACCGGGTTTATTTTTGTTGAAAATTTAACTATTCCACATCAGCTTTTTTTGTTTTTCCAATGGTAACATTATAGATAAAAAGCAATATAAATGTGGCTGCTCCAACTCCTGCCATAACCCACCAAATTTGATTAGGATGATAAGTATTCCAAAGAATTTCTTGCAGGTGTGAAGGTGTTGTATGTAATTTTTCAGCTGCTTGTGCAAAAACTTCGTCCCTCTTGATGCCGGCTTTTAAATTTTTGATGACTTCACCATTTTTGTCCATTAATTGAATACCTTCGTTGGTATAAGTAACCAATTTATTGGTATAATTGACTTTGGCTTTACCACCCATATCAATGATTTGTATCCCTTTATCTTTGATATAACGGAATAACAATGTGAGTTTATCAGCCTTATCCTGATAAAGGTTACCGGAAATTAAATCTGTCAAATAATTAGCTGCTGCAATAGGCAGAAAGTATGTTCCCATATAGAGTGCTTCTTTCCCTTTCGGGGAAATTTGAGCAATATAATCTGAAAATTTGGGATTGGATGTCATTTCGCCCAAAGCGAAAATAAGAATACCCAAAACAGTGTAAAAAGGATTATCCGAATAAAATGAAAGTCCGATACCGATAATGGTAATAAATATACCAGTCATCATTGCGTTAATGGGTTTCCATTTTAAAATTATATAGGAAACGGCAATCTGGAAAACTACTATAAAAAAAGCATCTAAATTAACAATTTGTTCGGGATTGATACCGCCATGTTCATTTTTAAAAATATTGGCAAATGCCGGCCAAATACTATGTAACCATTGGTAAAAATCCTGAGTGCGTACCCAGTCATCAATAAAATTTGGTAAAGTATAAAATAATTGATTAAACATTACCCAAAATCCGACCATAATAATAAGCAGAACTGTTAAACGAAAATCCGAAAGGGCTTCCAGGATATTTTTAATAGATCTTACAATAGTTTCAGTAGCGGATTCTTCAATTTTTTCTCGTCCGGGTTCTTTAAAAAAGGTCAATACAATCAAATTGACCAAGATAGCAACCGATGATGAAATAAATACGATATCCCAACCGAATTTATTACGTAAAAGACCTACTAATAAAGGACCGAAAAAACCGCCGATATTAACCATCATATAAAATAATCCGAACCCGAAAGATGAATTTTTTTCATCTGTTGTTTTGGTTACGATTGCCGATGCTACGGGTTTAAACATAGCTGCTCCCAAAGCTACATACAAGAACATGGCAAACACTGCCCAGTAAGTTGTTACATGTCCCATCATAAAATATCCTGATGATAAGATTACAAAGGCAATAGCCAAGGTAGCTTTGTAGCCGATTTTATCGGCAATAGCACCTGTAAAAATGGGTAAAAAATACAGAATAGCCGTTACAATAGTCATTATACTGCTACGTTGCACTGAAGAAAATCCCAGTTGATTGGTCAAGTATAATCCCAAAACAGCAAAAAGTCCATACCAGGCATAACGTTCGAGTAACTCAAAAATACTGGCAAACCAATAGGGTTTGGGAAATGATTTGAATAAATCAATTAAACTCATTTTCTTATTTTCCATAGTCATAAATTTTATTTTTTAAACTTTGCTTTAAAATTTTACATCAAGTTTATTTTGATGTAATTATTTTGGTTATTTTTTTATTTATTTCAAGTCGGACGTTTTTCCTATCATTTCAAATGTGTAGCCTGACATTTCGAACGACCGACGTTAGGAGCGAGAGCCTGTCCCGTGCCCGTAGGGAGCGGGAAGAAATCCACTTTTTTTGATGAGATTTCTCACCGACGAAAGTAGCAGTCGTTCCTCCTTCGAAATGATAAACGTCATTTTGTAATACTCTTACGGAATAACAGCTAAACTTTCAACTTTTAACTTTCAACTCTTTTAGTGTATTCCTTTCATAGCTCTATTAAGTAATGGTGATAAGGCTACAATAATCAAACCTGCCCCCAACATTACCCACATAATAAACGGGTATAATGGGAAGTCATACTTTTCGAGAATACTTTTTAGCATACCCGCCATAAAGTTACCGGCGGCAAAACTGGCCATCCAAAGTCCCATAACTACGGAGACCAATTTCGGATTGGCTAATTTAGTAATCATAGACAGCCCGATAGGGGAGAGCATTAATTCACCCAAAGTTAAAATAACATATACCGAAAACAACCAAATAGGGGACACTTTTCCTGCACCGTTATCAATCAAATGCTGCGCTTGGGTCATAATAAAGAATGCCAAAGCACCAAAGAATAAGCCTAATGCAAATTTGATTGAAGTTCTCGGATTCAATTTCATTTTATCCAATTTCAACCAAACCACAGAAAAAACAGGTGCTAAAATCAAAATGGCAATCGGATTGATATTTTGAAACCAAGAAGCGGGCATTTCCCAACCGAAAAAGATACGATCGGTATATTTTTTGGCAAAAATATTAAAGGTTCCTCCGGCTTGTTCAAAGCCTGCCCAAAAAGCGATATTAAAAAAAGCCAATGTTAATATGACACCCATTCGACTCCAATCTTTATTTTCGTTTCTCAATAACATTATAATACCTGCAAGTGCCAAGATAGCAATGATATACAAACTGTATTTTTGAGAGGTTTCGGATAAATTATCCCAAATACCGAAATATTTTACAATGATAAAAGCCAAAACAACACCGACAACCGAGAAGAATTTCGGTTTCCAAGTATCATTGCTTTCTATTCCACGAATAATTACATAAGCCAAACCGATAACAATGGCTGAAAAACCGGCTATGGTAATAATTTTAGTGATATTTTCAGGGAGATTTCTCCAAATAGTCATAACAACAAAAGTGACAACAATGAGACCGATAGAGTATATAACTATATCACGCCAGTCTTTCCTGTCAAGAACCAATTTTCCGGGAGGTGAATTGGGTGGTAAACCTTTATCTTCTAAGGTGTTTTCCCTGTATTTTAACCAAAGAACACTGATAATCATACCGATACCGGCGGCTAAATATCCCCAGCCCCAAGCAACTTTTTCGCCCAAAGCACCGGCGATAAAAGGACCTAAAATGGCACCGAGGTTAATACCCATATAGAAAATATTAAAGGCGGAATCTTTTAGAGGATCATTATCGTCGTAAAAATCACCGACAATAGTGGATATATTCGGTTTAAAGAAGCCGTTACCGATAATCAAAACACCTAATCCGAAGTTAAACAAAATCAACCGGGTATCCGGTTCTAATGAATTTGCCAAAAAGGCACTGGCGGCAAGTAAGAATTGTCCTACTGCCATCACCAGTCCACCGATATAAACTGTTTTACGTTTGCCTAAAAATTTATCGGCAACCCAACCTCCGAGAATAGGGGTTAAATAAACCAAACCGGTAAAAACGGCATACAACTTTAATGCATCATCATCAGATAAACCGAAACCACCGTTTATCAATTCGGCGGTCAAATATAAAGTCAGTAAAGCACGCATGCCGTAATAACTAAATCTTTCCCACATCTCTGTTGCAAATAAAGTATATAATGCTTTCGGATGTTTTTGTTTCGTATTTTCGTTCATAATATCTGTTTTTATTTTGGTAACAAATTTATTCTAATTCTTTGGGTTTTGCAAATATTGGAGAATACTAGATGAGAGCAAAGGTGAACCTAATCTGTTTTTAATTCATTTATGAAATCCAGCCAAGTCAAAATTTTAGTTTTTTTAATTTTTTTTAGAACCAATAAATCAGAATCTCCCGTAATAAGATAAGCAGCTTTGCTATCAATTGCCAGATTTAAAAGAAAATTATCTTTTGAATCTCTACACTCATTGACCTGAGTATTTACTTCTATAAGTTTGCCATAATAATCAAAAAATTCTAAAAGTTTTTCTATATCTGAATCGTTGAAAAATCTTTTGAATTTAGGTCTTTTTACAACAGTAATAAATTCTTCAATTAATTCTTTCGAAAAAATTAATTGAATTTTTTTCTTAAAGATTAAATCATCAATTTCTTTAAAATTATGAGTTATAAGGAAACTAATCCAAAGGTTAGTATCAATTATCACTTTTTTCCTTTTCATAACGTGCTTTTCTAACGGCTTCTACTTCTTTTGTAATTTCGTCTAGAGAAGGCGCTTCGTCTGATTTCATTCGAAGTTTATCTAAAAGCTCTTGAAATTCATCTTTAATCTTACTTTTTTGTATTCTAATCAATTTTAAATCAGCCAAGTCTTGTAAAATTGATTTGGCTTTCGGATTCAATATGTCAATTTTGAGCGTTTCCATTATATTAATTTTTATCAAAGATAAAATTTTTTATAATAAACTTAAATACAATTTATCCTTATTTAGTTTATTTCATATTTGTTCTCTTACTGACGTATGGGGCGTGCGTTTCTGCTTTCAACATTTAACGCTTCTATCTTTCCACTTTATCGCTTTCTACTTCATCTCATCAATTCATCAACTCATCAACTCATCATTCCTCACTTATCACTTATCTCTTATCCAATTATAGATTCTTCATAACATACCGCAACATTTTCTTAAATAAATGATGCCGCGTTTTTTTACCGTAAATACCGTGATTTTTATCGGTGTAAATCATTTCGTCAAATGCCCTGTCGTTTTCTTGTAACTTTTTGGCCAACCGCATACTGTTTTGAACATGTACATTATCATCGGCACTACCGTGAATCAATAAAAATTTACCTTTTAGCCCGCCGGTAAAAAACAGAGGTGAATTATCATCATAACCTGCGGGGTTATCGTCCGGCAGCCCGTTGTAACGTTCGGTATAAACCGTATCGTAAAAACGCCAATTGGTCACCGGTGCTACGGCAATAGCCATACTGAAAACATCAGCTTTTTTGAGTATGGCATTACTCGACATAAAACCACCGTAAGACCAACCCCAAATACCGATACGGTTTTTGTCAATGTAAGGCAAATCACCTAATTGTTTGGCTACGGCCGTAATATCATCCAATTCCAGTTTACCGAGCTGTTTATAGGTTGTTTTTTTAAATTTGGCACCACGTCCACCTGTGCCGCGCGGGTCGACGGATACTACGATATAACCTTGCTGTGCCAGTAAATAATGATAATAATCGATACTGCTGTTCCAAGAATTGCGAACGGTTTGGATATTGGGACCACCATAAACATACAGTAAAACCGGATATTTTTTATGCGGGTTAAAATCCACGGGTTTGATAATGTAAGCGTTCAAATCCAGTTCGTTTGCCGATCTATAAGTCGTAAATTCTTTGTGAGGCAAATTATAATCCTTCAATTTTTCCAATAAAGCTTTATTGTCAATAATCGTTTTGATGATTTTACCGTTTTCTCCCAAATTAACCGTAAAAGTATAAGGTGTAGTGGTATTGGAAAAGGTATTGATAAAATATTTGTGATTGGCGCTGAATTCGGCACCGGAAGTACCATTGGAAGGGCTTAACAATTTTTTATGTTTGCCGTTTAAATCGATACTGTAAACTGCCCGGTTTTTACTGCCGGTTTCTGTAGATTGATAAAAAATACGGTTTAACAGCGGGTCGTAGCCGTAAAAATCCGTAATTTCCCAATTGCCATTGGTGATTTGACGGATTTGCCGGCCGTTTTTGTCATACAAATAAAAATGATTGAAGCCGGATGTTTCGTTAGACCAAATAAATTGACCACCGGGCAAAAAAGTCAGATTGTCCGTAGCTTCCAAGTCGATATACTTATCGTCGGTGCGGTCAATCAGTATGCTTGTTTTTTGCTTTCTGATATTGTGTTTGTATAGTCTGATATGGTTTTGCAAACGGTTTAATGTAATGGCGGTCAGATTGTTATCATCAGCCCATTTTATTCGTGGAATGTACTCGTATTTACCTAAATTTACTTGATAGGTTTTACCGGAATTGATATTATAATAATGCAAGCTGACGACAGAATTTTTTTCGCCGGCTTTGGGATATTTAAAAGTTTCCACCTTTGGATAAAGGTCTTCGCCGTAACGAATCATGGAAAATTCAGGCACTTGCGTTTCATCAAATTTGACATAAGCCAGATTTTGTCCGTCAGGACTCCATTCGTAAGCTTGACTGTAACCGAATTCTTCTTCATAAACCCAATCTGGGATGCCGTTAATGATGTGATTTTTAAGCCCGTCAGTAGTGATTTGGATGGTTTGATTTGTTTTTAAATCTTTGATAAACAAATTATTATCTTTGATATAAGCTACTTTGTCGCCTTTGGGGCTAAAATGCGGTTCTTGAATCATGCCCTCGGCAATTCTGTCTAATTTATTTGTTTGTCGGTTGTAAACATAATAAACACCTTTATGCGAATGTCTGTAAATGGATTCTATTTGACTACCTATAATGATTTTTTGTTCATCCGGGGAGAATTCATATTCAAAATAGCCAACAGACGGAAAATCTGCTGTTGAAAAAGCCGTTGTTTCTTTTTTTAAGGTTGTGTAGTTATAAATCCCTATTTCGTAAGCTTGTTTTTTTCTGTTAACGTCTATTTTTGAGTACTTGTCAGATTGCGGCATGGCTTTAAGCCCGTAGAGATAACCGGGGCGGAAAGTCCCGTTCCAAATATCATCAATCGTTATAGGTTTGGTTTGTGCAAATAAACTTGTTTGAACAAAAAGGAACAGAATTAACAATTTTTTCATAAAAAATGCTTTTTCAGGTGCCAAAGTAAGCATTTTTTTTGAAAATTCAGGAAAAATCAATAGTTTTTTTGGAGATTTAAGTCAACGCAAACTTTATAAACATAATAAACTTTACAAACTATTAACGAAACTATGAATTCAACTCCCGCCACAGCAAATCTTTTAGTCTATCCAAATTTTTACCGGTATAGGATGAAATAAAAATATGCGGTATATCTACGGGTAAGTCTTTTTGAATTTCAGTTTCCAATTCGTCATCAAGCATATCGGTTTTTGAAACGGCAAGAATTCTTTTTTTATCGAGGAGTTCCGGATTGTATTTTTGCAATTCGTTGAGCAGGATTTGATATTCTTTGTTAATATCATCGGCATCAGCAGGTATTAAAAACAGCAATATTGAGTTCCGTTCGATATGTCTTAGAAAATAATGACCGAGCCCTTTGCCTTCGGCGGCGCCTTCGATGATGCCGGGAATGTCTGCCATAACGAAAGACCGTCCGTCACGATAAGAAACAATGCCTAAATTAGGTTTTAATGTGGTAAACGGATAATCGGCAATTTTGGGTTTGGCAGCGGTGAGTTTGCTTAAAAGGGTTGATTTGCCGGCATTGGGGAAGCCTACCAGACCAACATCGGCTAATAATTTGAGTTCCAAGGTTAAGTCACGTTCTTCACCGGGCAATCCGGGTTGTGCATAACGTGGGGTTTGGTTGGTTGCCGATTTAAAATGCCAGTTACCTTTACCGCCTTTACCACCTTTTGCTACAATAAGTTCTTGACCGTCTTCGGTGACTTCACCAATTGTCTTGCCTGTATTGGTATCTTTGATAACCGTTCCGAGGGGTACTTCGATATAAACATCAGCACCGTCTTTGCCGGTAGCCCGTTGCCGGCCGCCGTCACCACCTTTTTTGGCTTTAAAATGTTGCTTGAATTTTAAATGGTAAAGCGTCCAAAAGTTCTTATTGCCTTTGATGATGATGTGTCCACCGCGTCCGCCGTCACCCCCGTCAGGACCGCCTTTGGGGATATATTTCTCGCGCCGCAAATGAGCCGAACCTTTACCGCCATGGCCGGATTTGACGTGTATTTTAATGTAGTCGGTAAAATTACCTTCGGTCATCTTAAGTTAGTTGAAAGTTGAAAGTTAAAAGTTCAGGTTCATAGAGTATTAGTTTCTTTGATGTTTGTTTGTTACTTTATACCGTATTCTCGTCTTATAAACTGAGGAAATGAGGATTTATAATTAGTTGAAAGTTGAAAGTGGAGCGTTAGCGACATCCCGTGCCGCCGATTACTATCGGGGGAGCGGGATTGAAAGTTACGGTTCATAGCTTATCGCATTCTTTGATGTATGTTTATTACTTCATACCGTATTCTAGTCTTATAAATTGAGGAATTGAGGAAAGGTTGCTGAGTGACCCCGACACACGTCGAGGCGTAGGAACAAAAACGTATCGAAGCGCACTCCTCATTCCTCACTCCTCATTCATCAATTCATCAATAATTCTCAATTCTTAATTAACTTACTATTTCTCTAAACCCTCTCCCGCAGTTTAATGCCGCTGATAACATTTAACAAGCGTTCGTTGACTTCTTCTATTTCGCCTACACCGTCCACTTCATAATATTTACCTTGTTGTTTATAATAATCTTTAACCGGTTCGGTTTTATCGTGATATTGTTTGAGACGGTATTTAATGGTTTCTTCATTATCATCGGAACGACCACTGGTTTTGCCACGTTCGAGTAATCGTTTGACTAATATCTCTTCAGGTACTTCAAGGGCAATCAAAGCGTCAATGATTAAATCTTTTTCGGCCATTAATTTGTCTAAAAACTTGGCTTGCCGGACAGTACGCGGAAAACCGTCGAAAATGATTCCTTTAACCTCAGGGTCGGAGATGATTTCCTTAATCATATCGATAGTGATTTCGTCAGGTACCAAATCGCCCCTTTCTATATAAACTTTGGCTTTTTTGCCTAAGGGTGTTTCGTTTTTGATATGGTGTCTGAACATATCGCCGGTGGCAATGTATGTTAAGCCTAATTTTTCTTTTAAAATTTTAGCTTGTGTACCTTTGCCTGCCCCCGGAGGTCCGAATAAAATAAAATCAATCATACTTCTTCTTTGTTTTAATCTGTATATCTCTGGTAAGTTTCTACCTAATTCATCGTAATCCAAACCGTAGCCGACTATAAAATCATTGGGAATTTCCATTCCGACAAAATCTATCGGATATGATTTTTGATAAGCTTCGGGTTTGTAAAATAACGTGGCGATTTTTAGTTCCGCCGGTTGTTTCTTTTGTAATTCTTCTATGATTTTCTGCAAAGTATTACCGGTATCAACGATATCTTCCAAAACGATAACTTTTTTGCCTTTAATTAATTCCGGTGCGATATCTACTAAAACCTGAACATTACCGGTTGAGCCGGTACCTTCGTAAGATTTGAGCCGGTAAAATTCAAAAACGGCATTTTTGTTATATGCTTTTGAAAAATCGGAAGCAAAAATAAACGAACCTTTTAGAACCACAACAAAAACAAGTTCATCATCACCGGCATACGTTTCTATTTCTTTGGCTAGCTTTGAGACGGCACGGACAATATTTTCCTTGCCGATATAAGGTTCAAAAATTTTGTCGTGAAGTTTGATTGTTTCCATTGAAAATTTAAAATATGCAAATTTAAGTTTTTCTTTATAAAGTAACAAAAGAATTTTTTGTAAGAATAAAACAAAAAAATTATTGTAATATTCTGATTTACAAATTGATAAAATATTACTTTAAATAACCTGTAACATAATGAGTATTGGCAGTAAATAAAATGTGTTACCTTTACGGCTTAAATTATTGTTGAATACAAACTTATATATATGAAAAAATTACCGGTTATATTTTTAATTTTCTTTATAGGATTTAATGTGCAATCTCAAAAAAAATCATACAAGAAAATTTGGGAAGCATTGATATTGAACAACAGAAAGGAAGCTGTTGCAATGGCTGATAAAATCAGATATGATAAAGCGGATATCGAAGGTCTTGTATTGAAAATGCTGACGAAAGTTGAAAACGGCGGATTTGTAGA
Organism: Flavobacteriales bacterium; assembly: GCA_027039975.1. Lineage (GTDB taxonomy): Bacteria > Bacteroidota > Bacteroidia > Flavobacteriales > Flavobacteriaceae > WGBX01. The sequence goes on along the minus strand of JALWFE010000060.1, from coordinate 829 downwards.
AGACGCTAATTTTGTTAAGGCGTTGACCAAACGGAAAGATTTTGAGTATTATATGTATGCATTGATGAATGAAAGTTATGTCTTTGGTGACCCTAAATCATTGGATTTTAACAAATACATTAAAGAACGGGAAAAATATTGCTACCGGCAAAATTTTAATTTACCCGTAATGAGGGATATTATAGATTATCGAAATTATGAAACGGCAAAATTGTTGAAAGAACCTGATTATGAAAAATATACGGCAAATATCAATACCGTAAAAGACTGGCAATTTTGCGGGCCTTTTGAGAACTTAAACAAAAGTGGTTTAAATACGGTTTATCCACCTGAAAAAGAAGCTTTTAGCAAAACCGGTTACAATGCAAACAGTAATGGTATTCTCAACTGGTATCCGGCACCGTTTGATAAAGGTGACCCTTTTATGTTAATAACCAATCATTCCGAATACGGTGAAGGTATTAATTATGCACAAACATTTATTGAAAATGAAAAAGCACGAGACATTTTGATTCATTTGGGTATCGGTCAAGCGACCAAGGTATGGCTTGACGATGTATTGATATTTGAACAAGATGAAAACCGCAAGTCCGAAATGGGCGCTTATACCATAAAAGTGCATTTACCGGCAGGAAATAACAGGATTTTGGTAAAAACCACCAATGTAACAATTACTTATTTTATTTTGAAATTAACAGGAACGGATAACAAACCGCTCAATAACATTAAGATTACAAGTCATTACAAACCTTATGTCAAAATTCGTAAAGATGAGATTAATCCGGTGCAATTACCAAATATTTTTGAAGTTTATTTTGAACAAAAAGTA
>JALWFE010000059.1 GCA_027039975.1 Flavobacteriales bacterium | reverse complement strand
ATTGTTATTGCAACTAATAAATATTAAACTAATTAATAATAAGTTTTTTGCTTTCATAATGATGGTTTTTTGTAATTATTTTCACAAAATATATACCTTTTTTTAAGTAAGGTAAGTTTATGGTATTATTTTTTGTATTTACTTCAAATACTTTAATTCCCGTTACATCTTTAATAGTGATATTTTTTTGTTCAATGGTCTAACCATCTATAATTAGGACTTTATTACTTTTATGTTCAAAGATATAAAAAATATTCGGATATTTGTAGTACAAGAAACAACCGACGGTGATTTTTATACAAGCCATACTTCTTTATTTAGCAGTTCGTCCTTTAATTTAGGTTCTGCTGATTTTCTATAAAATGTCAATAAATATTGAAGTGGAATATAAAAAAAAATGGTAAAAAATTTGGTCAAAATGCAAGGTTTTTGTAACTTTATAGCATAAAACCTTGCAGATTATGGTCAAATATACATCACAAAAACAAATGTATGAACAAAAAATACATAATATCGCTCATCGTATCGTTAGTTTGTATCAGTATTAGGTGCGTCCTATGGTTAGAGGAAAATAAGGCAAAAAGAGGTTACTGACTAAACAATATTAAAGCAGGATTGGCACAAACCGGTGTATCATGGGTAAATGCTATCTTGTTTGTTCTAAATTTGAAAAATTTAGTAGAACAAATGGAAAAATACGGAGGTATTTTTCTGTCTTTATTAAAAAAAATCTATAATTGTATCAAAAATTGGTTCAAATTTGAAATCAATAGAAAAGCTATTAAAATTTTAACTGTGTAAGTAAGATAAATTGAATATAAAATCAGCGGACCCAAAATTATTGTATTTCATTTCTTCTCAAGTTTCTTTGTTCTAATTGGCTACAGCAAAAACATATAATATACTCTTACAATAAATTTCTACTTTTTAATTTTCTTGTTATTTGTCTCGATAATATAAATATCTTCTTCCGGCTGCTTCATTAGTAATTTTTCGCGGGCATATTTTTCGAGTTTTTTGTCGTTGTCAAGATCTTTTAATATTTGTTTTTGTTTTTTGATAGCTTCCGTGTAAAAAGCCTTTTTCTTTTCCAACTCTTTGATTTGCTTGTTGAGTTTGTGTTGGTATAACAAGGAGTTGTCATCAAAAAAACCGGTCCAAGCTATAAAAACAATGATAGCTATTACAAAACGGTTGGTGAGATATTTAAGGTATTTGCGGTTCATATCAGATGTTATTTTTGATTAAGCTGACGATGACATCGATAGCTACTTTGTTGCGGCGGTCGTTAGGTATGATCAGGTCGGCATAAGCTTTGGTCGGTTCGATAAACTGTTCGTGCATTGGTTTTAATGTGGTTTGATAGCGTGTTAAAACTTCATCAACGGTTCTGCCGCGTTCTGTGATGTCGCGACGGATACGGCGTATAAGACGTTCATCGGAATCGGCGTGAACAAAGAGTTTGACATCAAATAATTCACGTAAACGTCTGTCATTGAATATCAAAATACCTTCGACCAGCATTACTTTACGCGGATGAGTCAAAATCGTGTCGCCGGTGCGGGTATGTTGTACAAACGAATAGACCGGTTGTTCTATGGTTTCACCGTTTTTGAGTTTGGTTAAATGTTCGTAAAGCAAATCGAAATCGATAGCACGCGGGTGGTCAAAATTGATTTTTGCCCGTTCTTCCAATGTTAAATGTTTGTTGTCTTTGTAATAAGAATCTTGCGAAATGATACCGACATCGTCATTGGCAAATTCTTTGACTATCTGATTGACAACCGTAGTTTTACCGCTACCGGTGCCGCCGGCAATACCAATTATCAACATAGCTTAAATTTTCGGTAAAATTAAGCTTTTTTAATGAATTATGAAAGTCAATACCGGCGTATTATTTGCCGTAAATCCAACTTTTTTTAGCTTTTTTACGCATTTTTCTGGCACGTTTGCGTTTTAATTTTTCTTGCCGTTTGCGTATTTTTTCTTTTTCTTTAAACATCCGTTCTTGACGTTTTCTCACGAGTTTGCTGTGAACGGTACCGCGGCAGCTTGTGTCAACTTCGCGTCCTTGGCGGTGGAAAAAGAAATCGAAACTCAATCCGATATAATCACCTTTTTGGTTGAATTTGCCCGAAAAATCAGGCGTGTTTTTTAAGTTTGTAAAAGCATAAGTGCCTGTGTATTGGTCCACAAAACGGTATTTGTAAACTACCGATGTTTGCACCATTACCGGTTTGAATTGGAAATACCAACCTGCTTTAATTACCAAATCTACATCCCAACTTCCCGGATTGGAAACGCTGGTCCGGTAGTAATTTTTGTAAGATTCGGATATAGTCGCCCCTTTGGTCAATTCTATTTGGATACCGGCATCCAAGCTTAAAGTATAACGGTTAATCAAAAAATTCCGGTATTCGAACAAGACAGGAATTGAAAAATTAAAAACGGGACTGTATGACGAGCCTTTTTTATGTTGATAGTCGTCACTTGCATTGATTTCGTCTTTGTCAATTACAAAATACGTATTGAGGGCAGGCACTTGTCCGGCTAAGACACCGAAACGAAAACCGAAATGATCCGAAGCATTGAGATTGTAAACAGCTCCGAATTTGTAACCGATACCGAATTGACTCCGGAACGAAAAATTATTGGTTTGGTCTATTTCGGCCGGAAAATATAACAAACCGTCAATTTGTATCCCCCATTTGGTATAACCGTTATATAAATCGAAAGACCTTGAATTGCTAAACAGTCTTTGCGCATAAGTATTGCCAACCATAAAAAAGATACCCAACAATAAAAATTTTTTTAACATAAGCCTACCGGGTTTTGGAATTTTTATTTTGTATAAATTTTACAATATCATCTTTGAGTGTTTCATTTAAACGTTCAATATAATTGATTATTTCATCTTTACCTAATTTTGAAGTCGCCGAGGTAACAAATGTTTTAGGCATATTTTCCCATTCTTTGAGAAATTGCAATTTATATTTTTTTAAATTTTTCCCCAGTTCGTTACTACTTAATTTATCGGCTTTTGTAAAAACAATTGCAAAAGGAATACCGTGTTCGCCTAACCAACGCATAAAAGCCAAGTCAATTTTTTGCGGTTCGTGACGCGAATCGACCAATACAAAAGCATTGACCAAATTCGGACGTTTTAAAAAATAATCTGTTATGATTTTTTGAAATTTTTTGCGATTGGCTTTAGAAGTTTTGGCATAGCCGTAACCGGGTAAATCTACCAAAAACCAAGAATCGTTAATTTTAAAATGGTTGATTAACTGTGTTTTACCGGGGGTAGCGGATGTTTTGGCCAACTTTTTTTGATTGGTGAGCATATTGATTAACGACGATTTGCCAACATTACTTCGTCCGATAAAAGCATATTCGGGCAAAGGTTCTTGCGGGGCTTTGCTGACATCGGTATTGCTGATGACAAATTCGGCTTTGTGTACAGGCATAAAAAGTTTTTTTGACAAATATACGGTATTATACCAAAAACAACTATTTCTTGCTCTGATAAATTGTTTCTTTATTCCTGTATCTTTGTGTAAAATAATCGTTATAGTTACGGCTAAAACTGTATTTTTTGTTTTGATACATAAAATTTGATACATAAAAATAGTCCGAAATATTTTGGTATAAGTTATCAAAACAAAAGACCCGGCTGGTTGGGAGGATTACCGGGTCTGAAAAAAGATAGAGAAAATACTAAAATTATTATTTAGGGTCTGCTGAAAAGCTCAGAAGTGCGTCAATTTTTTAATTTCTGAACAGAAGACGTATATAAATACTTCGATGTGAAGAAGTTAAAAAAGGGGCGTGCTTCTG
>JALWFE010000058.1 GCA_027039975.1 Flavobacteriales bacterium | reverse complement strand
GAGGTATCAAATTTGGCACCGGTTTTTTCGTTGATTAATTTGATAAGCGCTATGTACAATTTATTGACACCCGGGTCGTTAAATTGTGAAGCGATGGTGCCGTAAGCCGGCATATCATCCGTCTCTTGTTCCCATAGATTGTGGTTGCGTTGGTATTGTTTTTTGACATCGCGCAGAGCGTCAAGGGCGCCACGTTTGTCAAACTTGTTTAAAGCGATAATATCGGCATAGTCAAGCATATCGATTTTTTCGAGCTGGGTGGCAGCGCCGTATTCCGGTGTCATGACATACATGTTAACATCTGCAAAATCAACGATTTGCGTATCGGATTGACCTATACCGGAAGTTTCGAGAATGATTAAATCAAATTCCGAATTTTTGACAATATCCAAGGCATCTTGTACGGAGGGCGATAGTGATACATTGCTGGCACGCGTAGCCATTGAGCGCATATACACACGCGGATTGTTGATGGCGTTCATCCGGATACGGTCACCAAGCAGGGCACCGCCTGTACGTTTTTTGGTTGGGTCAACGGAAATAATAGCAATTTTTTTATCGGGAAATTCGTTGAGAAAACGTCTGACCAATTCATCAACCAAAGAGGATTTTCCCGCACCGCCGGTTCCGGTAATTCCCAGAATAGGAATTTTGTTGGACCGGGCGTTTTTTCTGATTTGCTCTAATAAATCTTGATGCAAATCCGGAAAATTTTCAGCAGCAGAGATGGTTTCTGCCAGTTTTTTATCATCTTTTTTGTTGAGGTCTTTTGGACTTTTTACAGAAATGTCTTTACCTGTAGGGAAGTCGGCATTTTCAACCAAATGGTTAATCATGCCTTGTAAACCCATTTGTCTGCCGTCATCCGGCGAATAGATTTTAGTGATACCGTATGCTTCCAATTCTTCAATTTCTTCAGGGAGAATAGTACCACCACCACCGGCAAATATTTTGATTTGACCGGCATTGCGTTCTTGGAGCAAATCATACATATATTTTAAAAATTCGGTATGACCGCCTTGGTAAGACGTGATGGCAATACCGTTGGCATCTTCTTGAATAGCCGTGTTGACGATTTCATCCACACTGCGGTTATGGCCGAGATGAATAACTTCGGCGCCTGTACGTTGGATAATACGTCTCATGATATTAATGGCGGCGTCATGACCGTCAAAAAGTGAAGCCGCAGTAACGATGCGGACTTTATTTTGAGGTTGGTAGGGGGTATTATCTATAGACATTTTTGAGGTTCTGATTAATTTGTTCGCTAATTTACAAAAAAGAGTTGAAAGTTTATAAAGTTAAAAGTTGAAAGTTGTAACTTTGCTAAAACAGAATTTATGACATATTTAGATTTCTTTAAGCTATCATACAAAAAATTTATGCGCCACTCCGGCTTATCAACACGGATTGTTTTAAAAATTTTTAAAATTATCGGATATCTTTTTTTTGCACTATACATGCTGGGGCTTGTTTTTTTAATGTATATGTATGTAAAAGAAGAATTACCTTCAGCTGATTTATTTGAGAAGGCCAACTCATTTTTGTACATTTATTTTTTTATTGTGTTTTATGTGATGATGTACATCAATTTTGATTCGATGCAAGTCAAACCTTTTATGATTTTGCCTATTCGCAAATCCAAAATTATAAAATTTCAGTTGTTGAAAGTTTTGACGCAACCGGTTAATTTGATTTTTTTGTTGATGGTCGGGGAGGCGGTCGGCTTATTTTATCATACAGGTAAATATGATTTTATCGGTTTATTATTTTGGGCTTTGGCTGTGTTGAGTGTTACATTTGTGATGGAATTGATATTGTTTTTTAGTAGCCGTAATACATGGCTTAATGTCGTGACGAGTTTATTAGTTTTTGTGATTATTTTCAAAATAAAACAAGTAACAACGTATTTGTTGTTTATCGGTCATTTTTTTATGTCGGTGTATAATTACAAAATATTGTTGCTTTTACCTTTAACGGTTTTGATCTTTATACTGTCGTTCTTGTATTTTTATTTCAAAAAACGTTTTTATTTGGACGATGCTATTAAGGGGAACAAGAAAAATAAAGTGCAAACCATGAATTTGACATGGACGGAACGTTTTGGCATTACGGGTAGTTTAATCCGTAATGATATACGTTTGATATGGCGCAATGCCCGTCCGCGACAAGCTTTGTTTGGGTTTATCATTTTTTATGTAATGTCCTTTTTCTTGATGACACGAGCCGGTAGTCAGTACCAGCCGGAGTTTAATAAAATTCTGTTTTTAATGATGCTAACAGGGTATTTTGTTTTGCAATTCGGGTCATTTATTCCGGCTTGGGACAGTGAATATTATTCGTTATTGATGTCTCAAAATTTGACTTACCGCCAATACATTGAAGCCAAGTGGCATTTGTTAAGCGCTTCGGTCATATTGATTTTCATTTTAACTTTACCTTTCTTGTTGATTGGTGTAAAAGTATATATTTTGTTGTTGGCAATGGGTATTTTTACCATGGGATTTAATTTGCCATTGGTATTATATGCAGGGACTTTTAAAATAACACCTGTTAAATTGAATGAAAAAGTAAAAGCTTTTCAATCGAAGGACAGCTTTAAAATGAAAACATTTTTAATCACGATGATACGTTTGATTGTGCCGATTGTTTTATACATATTAGTTAAAGAAAATTTAGGCTACGAGTATGGAATCGGATTTTTTGTTGTCTTGGGATTGTTGGGATTGATTTTCAAAAAAAAATTATTAAACTTTATTGTAAAACAATATCAGAAACGTAAATACGAAATGTTACATGCTTTTAGGGAGGGGATTAAATAGTAGCAAGTAACTAGTATCAAGTATCAAGTAGAGACGCACGATCGTGCGTCTTAGATCAAGTCATATTACAAAAAAAACTTTCAACTTTTAACTTTGGTTACTGAGCTTGCCGAAGTATCAACTAATGTAGTATCTTTGCAGGTATGGAATATCCATCAAAATTACTGACGGAAGTTGTCAATGAAATATCTAAATTACCCGGTATCGGAAAGCGAACAGCCTTACGACTGGCTTTACATTTATTGAAGCAACCTGTTGAGCAGAGCGAACAATTATCGCAAGCAATTCTCAATTTCAGAAAAGACATCAAACATTGTGAAGTCTGTCACAATATTTCCGATAAAACCGTTTGTGATATTTGCAGTGATTCGTCACGGCAACATCAGCTAGTCTGTGTGGTGGAGGATGTTCGTGATGTGATGGCGATAGAAAGTACCGGAGAATACCGGGGTGTTTATCATGTTTTGGGCGGTTTGATATCGCCAATCGACGGGGTTGGTCCTTCGGATTTAACGATAGATAAATTGGTTAAACGTATTGAAAATCAATATATTGACGAAATTGTGTTGGCGCTAAGTGCTACGGTTGACGGCGATACAACCAATTTTTATTTGTACCGAAAAATTTCAGAAATCCCGGATATGCCTAAAATATCAACTATCGCTCGCGGTATTGGTGTGGGAGAGGAGTTGGAATATGCTGATGAGGTAACTTTGGTGCGTAGTATTTTAAATAGGATACCCTTTGAGAAATCTATAAATCAGAATAAGTAACTGACAAAATTTCAGTTTTTGTTTAGGAATGATTATTGTAGAAGATTAAGTTCAAAAAAAAGATTGATTTATGGCTAAAGATATAAAAGTGGTCAATGAAAAATCACTGTTTGATATGCTCAGTGATGAAGCGGAATTAATACCGTTGTTGAGCCCGGAAGATGAAAAGAAATTGCAAGACGCTGATGTGCCGTCCGAATTGGCTATTTTAACCCTTCGAAACAATATTTTACTACCCGGTGT
>JALWFE010000057.1 GCA_027039975.1 Flavobacteriales bacterium | reverse complement strand
ATCAAAATTTTTACGGCACGAACTGCCAAAAATGATAAGAAACAACAGAAAAAATAAAGCAATGATACGATACATAAAAATCAGGTTTACTTATGAAACGTTAAAATTACGGATTTATTTTTTAACCTTCTATGACCTTGTAGGTCTATTTTTATTTTTCCACTCGGTCACGTGGCTCCCGGCACCGGCAGGAATTATCACGTTTGATAATACGCACCTTATTTTGATTTCAGATTTGCGATTTCAGATTTTTTGTAGTTCATAGAAAGTTTTTCTTATTGATGATTATTTATCACTTCATATCTTACTGCTTATACTTTAATTTTTTTTCATTTTAGATTATCGATTTGTTATTCCGCTCCCTTTTGGTTCGGGACGTCGCTTTGCTCCGTTTGCGATTTCAGATTTGGTTGAACCTCGTAGGGGTGACTTAAAATAGGCTCTGCTGATTTTCTATAAAATGTCAATAAATATTGAAGCGGAAGCTAAAAAAAATGCTAAAAAATTTGGTCAAAATGTAAGGTTTTTGTAACTTTATAGCATAAAACCTTGCAGATTATGGTCAAATATACATCACAAAAACAAATAAAATTGGAACTTTTCAAACACCCATTCAATAATGATTTAGATCCGGATAATTGATGGGTTAAGTTATCGCAAGTTATTCCTTGGGATGATCTTGCTAATATTTACAGTCAAAAGTTAGATTCTAATCGTGGGCGTTTTTCAGTTGATGTTCGAACTGTTTTAGCAGCTTTGATTATCAAGCATTTCTTAAAATTGGATGATAGAGGCACGATACAGATGATACAAGAACGTATATTCAATTAGTAAATGCAACATTTAAGAGCCAAATGTAAGCCTATATTCGCTATCCCTTAGCTCTTGATTAATTCCAGTTAAAGCTTATATTTGTGCTCTACTAAAAGTCAATAAATATGAAGTATTTAACATTATTTTTGATAATGTTTTTTATGCTTGACGCATGTCAAAATAATTCTGAAAACACTAATAAAATTGATAAGAATAAAGAACAGATAGTATTTACAAAAGAAGGCAAATTGACGGTTACAGACAGCGAGGGTCAAACCAAAGCGGTATTTGATGTCGAATTTGCCCGTGACGATTATGAACGTGAAACCGGTTTGATGTACCGTGAAAGTATGCAAGATAATCAAGCTATGCTTTTTATTTTTGATGATGAAAAACCGCGATATTTTTGGATGAAAAACACTTACATTCCATTGGATATCATTTATATCGATGCCGGAAAAAAGATTGTTAAAATTATTAAAAATACTAAACCGCTTGACGAAATGACTTTGCCTTCTATACGTCCGGCAAAATATGTTTTGGAAAGAAAAGCCGGATTGTCAGATGCTTATGGCTTTAAGGAAAGTGATAAAGTAGCGTGGCAAACTATATATCGGGATTGATACCGAAACCGACACCTTTTTTGGTGAGAATTTTGCTTTTGCCTATTTTTTTACGGAGATTGTTCATGTGCACATCCAAGGTTCTTTCTCCTACAATGACCTGATTTCCCCAAATGTGTTCATAAATCTCTTCACGGGAGAAAATTTTTTCCGTGTCCTTGGCCAATAATGTTAAAATATCGTATTCTATTTTGGTCAATGGCAGTTCTTTACCTTTCCGGGTAACTTTTCTTTTTTTGGGATTGATAACAAGATTACCGATACGTATTTTTTTGCCGGTATCTTTTTTAAATTTTTTACGACAGCTAAAAAATGCCGATATTTTATATTTTATCAACTGTTTGCTCCAATTTTCATCGATGAAATCATCAATACCGTTTTGGAAACATTGCAATAATAATGTTTCATTAAAAGGAGTAAAAAGAATAATAGGTATTTTTTGAGAAAATTTTTGCTGATAGGCAATAATATCGTCACATAGTTGGTTTGAGTTCCAATATATCAGTACCAAATGAATTTTAATTTCCGGTTGCCAATTATCCGGTGTCCGGAAATAATAATCATTACCTAAAAAATTATTAAATTTTTCGTTTAGCTTTTTAGGAAAATTAACTAAAAGAATGTTATATTTTTTCATATACGTAATAAACGTTTGGTAAAAATTATGACAAAATTTTTTTAATTACTATTTATTTATATGATTCAATCTTTTGTATTCTTTATTCAGGAATGTTTTTAATTTCTTTTTCATTTCTTTAACCACACCGGCATAATCCGGGTCGTTCACCAGATTTTTAGTTTCCAAAGGATCTTTTTCATAGTCATATAATTCTCTCCCTACAATATTTGTTTCTTTATAAGGTTTGAACGATTTGTAATAGTTGCCATGCCATTCGGTGTAGCGGTATCTTTTGGTTCTGATGGAATATCCTTCCACTTTATTACCGTTTCGATGATATTCGCTGACGGCAAAATCTTGCAAAATCTTATGCTTGGTTTCCGGTTTAAAAAGGGGTACTAATGATTTTCCTTCGATTTGTCCGGGAATAGGAACACCGGCTATATCGAAAATGGTGGGAAATAAATCCAAAAGTTCGACCGGTTCGTCAACTTTGATACCTTTTGGCACACCGGGACCTGTTACAATCATAGGAATACGTGTTGCTTGTTGAAAATTGGAGTGTTTACACCATTCGGTATGGTCACCGAGATGGTAACCGTGGTCACCCCATAAAACGATTACGGTATTGTTGAGAATACCCTTTTCTTCAAGACGTTTCAGAAGCTTTCCGATTTGAGCATCGATATAGGAAATACCTGCCATATAGCCGTGTATCAATTCTTTTTGCTTGGTCAAAGGCAATGTATCACCGTAAGTCAGGTTGTCATCGATATCGCTGAATGCACGTAATTCTCCGAAACTGTGGTATGCAATTTCAGGTGTACCTTCGGACAGTTTTTGAAATTTGGCTACTTGAATTTTATCCCTGTCGTATAAATCCCAATATTTTTTTGGAGCTACGAATGGCAGATGCGGTTTGTGAAATCCGACTGCCAAAAAGAACGGTTTGCCTGTTTGTGCCAGTGTATCCAATTGTTTGAGAGCTGTTTTGGCAATGATGCCGTCTAGGTAAGCTTCATCTGATACGTCAACACATTCGGTGCTGGGGCGTAAATGTTTAAAAACATATTTACGTACTTTACCGCCTTTTAAGCCTTTGGCCAAGGCTTCTTTTCTCAATTGTCTCAGTTTCTTTTTGGTTACGGGGTTTTGATAAAAATTGAAAGCCGGTTTACCGTATTCAGGGTCGAAATCATTGGGGAAAGCATAAGGTATTGACCAGCTTTTGGCATCATGTCCCGGTGAGACGGATGCACCTTGATAGCCGCCGTGATAAATTTTTCCGACACCGGTGGTTTCATAGCCTTGTGTGATAAGATATTCCGGCATTGAGAACAAATCCGGTGCGGATTTTCTAAAATTGGTATGTAAATCCCAAACTTTTGTGCGGTCGGGACGGGTGCCGGTCATAACACTTGCCCGTGACGGTCCGCAAACGGCTTGTTGTACATAAGCATTGGTAAAGGTCACTCCCATTTGTGATAAACGGTCAAAATTAGGTGTATGCATTTCATTGTGACCATAAGACGCCAACAAAGGTTTTAAATCGTCAACAGCTATAAACAGGATATTTTTCGGTTTTCCGGTTGTGTTTTCCGCTTTGTCCGTTTTTTTTGAGGCGGAATTTGAAGCGGTTTTTTGGGTTGTGTTACAGGAAGTTAATAAAATTATAAATAACAAAAACCAATTTATTCTGCGTATAAATCTCATCATTTGTTATCTTTTTTATACTTGTATTTTTTCCCACTGATTAATTCTTCCACGGAAGTTTCACCTTTTCCGGTCTTGACCAAACTGCCGAAATCGGTATCGGTGATTTTTCTGAATTCACTCAAAGGTTTATCGTTTTTATATTGTTTCATCAAAGAATTTAAACGTTTTTTCAAATCTTTAACCACACCGGCATAAGCGGGATTATTGATTTCGTTGTGCATTTGTAACGGATCTTTGGTTAAATCATACAATTCCCATACATCTATATTATAATAAAAGTGTGCCAAAGTATATTTATCCGTCCTGATACCGTAATGTGGTTGAACGTGGTGCCAGTAAGGAAATTCGTAATAATGGTAATACATAGCATTGTTGGCGGGGTCCGGTTGTCCGTAAAGTTCGTTTTTAAAACTTTTGCCTTGTGTTTGGTGGCTTGTTTTTATATGCGCCAAATCGAGCAGGGTAGGAGCGATATCGATATTTTTTAAGATGCTGGTATTGATACTTTCCGGTTTGACTTTTCCGGGATAACGGACTATAAATGGCATGTGAAGAGGTTCTTCATAAATAAAGCGCTTGTCAAAGAATCCGTGTTCGCCAAGGAAAAATCCTTGATCCGAGGTCAGGACAACGACAGTATTGTCCGATAAGCCGTTTTTATCCAGATAGTCCAAAACTTTTCCGACATTATCATCAACCGATTTGACACAAGCGAGATAATCTTTTATAAATCTTTGATACCGCCAACGGCGTCCTTCTTCTTTGGTCATACCTTCTGGTTGAACAATTTCACCTTTTTTGGCTCCGTAAAAATCCCATTTTAGACGCTCTTTGCCTTTAAGACTGTCTGGACGTTTTAGTTTCATATCCCTACGGGTCAAAAAATCCATAGTCATTTCGGTATCACCGGCAGTCAGTTCGCGGCCTTTGTAGTCATCATTGAAATTTTCGGGATAGGGCATCTCTATGCTGTCCCAGATATGTTCGTATTTATGGTCAGGTTCCCAAGGACGGTGAGGCGCTTTAAATTGTAAAAGTAATAAAAACGGTTTGTCGCTTTTGCGGGTTTTGTCCAGCCAATCCATAGCAAAGCCGGTGGTCAAATTGGTAGCATAACCTTCTTCTTTGACATTTTTACCGTTCTCGTTGTAAACGGGATTCCAATAACGTCCTTGTTGGTTGGCGACACTGTGATATTTATAAACATCAAAACCTTTTGGTTCAGAGCCGAGATGCCATTTGCCGAATAATGCGGTTTGATAACCGTTTTTTTGAAATTCCTGCGGAAAAGTCCAAAGTTTGTTGTTAAATTTTCCACCGCTTTCGTTTTTGTAATAACCGTGAACATTGCTGTAATCCCCGGTTAAAATACAAGCTCTACTGGGACCGCATATTGCATTGGTTGAAGTCATATTTTTGAATAACATGCCTTCGTTGGCTAAACGGTCGATATTGGGGGTGGGGGCTATATCTTTGTACCTGCCGTTGTAAGCACTGATAGCTTGTATGGCCAAATCATCTGCCATTATATAGATGATGTTCGGTTGTTTTTTTTCTGTTTTATTTGTTTTTTTATTTTGTTCTCCGGAAACAATACAGGAGGTAATTGTTAAAAAAACAAAGACAATAAAAATGATATGTCGGATTATTTTTAGCATTTGTTTTATTTGAAGATTTGTGTTGTATAAGTGTTTTATTTATGCGCTTGTTTCTTAAAAAAATCTAAGGCTTGTTCTTTCATTTTATTTTGAATGTCTTTATATTTTTTTTCACCGGCATGGTTGACGGTTTCAAGTGGATCATTGATATAATCATATAATTCTTCTGCAAAGATATCATTTTCATTAACCGGGTCTGTACTGACTTTATTTTTGAGCCAAACGGTATAACGGTAGTGTTCGTTTCTAAAACTATAACCCCATTTTTTACCACGTCGCATTTCTGATACGGCAAAATCTTTGATTTTTCCGGTTTTTCCTTCTACAATTGGTTTAAGACTTTTCCCATCCAAATTTCCTGGAATTTCAAGACCAGCCATTTCGCACAAAGTAGGGAAGATATCGACAAATTCCGTAGGCGAATCAATTTGAGCGGGTTTTGTATTTTCCGGAGAGTATATCATTAAAGGCGAACGGGTAGCTTGTTCGAAATTGGAATGTTTGTTCCACAAACTGTGATCTCCCAAATGCCAACCGTGGTCGCCCCAGATAACAACAATGGTATTTTTATCCAAACCGAGATCTTTCAATTTATTCAAAACTTTTCCGACTTGTGCATCAACAAAGCTGGTGCAAGCATAGTAACCGTGGATCAATTTTTTTTGTGTTTTTTTATCCAGACGCAAGAGATTATTTTCATCCAAACGGTATTCTATACTGTCGTCTTTATACGAACGTAATTCGTTAGAACTGTGGTAAGCAAGTTTGGGTCCGTTAACTGCCATTTCCTGATATTTTGCCAATGGAATTTTATCGGTGTCATAGAGGTCCCAGTATTTTTTATTGGCGACAAAAGGCAGGTGCGGGCGTTTGAAGCCGACAGCTACAAAGAAGGGTTTGTCTTGTTTTGCAGCGGTTTCGAGCATTCTCATTCCTTGGTTGGCTATGGCACCATCGACATAAGCGTCATCGGGGGCGTCGGAGATTTCGTAAGGCGGTTTATAATGTTGATGCACATAGCGTCTTGGATTTTTGACACCTTTGGCTTTGGCTTCGACCAGCATTTTTTTTATACGGTTTTTAATTTTAGGATTTTGATAATAGCCGAAGACCGGTTGTCCGTAATCTTTATTGTAAGGGATTTTGTATTCTTTGTAAAAAGGCACGGACCACGAGGGTTTATCCAGATCTTTATCGACACAACGCGGGTCGTAAATTTTACCGACACCCATAGTCAGATAGCCATTTTCTTTAAAATATTGCGGAATGGTCAGGATATCCGGATTAATATCGCGCATACGGGTTTTAAGGTCGCGAACTTTGGTATAGTCCGGTCTTTTGCCGGTCATCAGGCTGGCACGTGAAGGACCGCAAACCGCCCACTGACACATATTATTGTTAAAGACAACGGCTTTTTCTGCAAATTTGTCCATATTAGGCGTGATAGCATAAGGGTCGCCGTAAGCCCCGATTGTAGGTTTGAGGTCGTCGATAGCAATAAATAAAATGTTGAGTGGTTTGGCGTTGTTTGTTTTTTTTCCGGGAGGATTTGGAATATTATTCTCTTTTACGGCTTTTTTTTGCGATACCGATGAACAATTCCAAAAGTTTATACTTAGTAAAATTAGAAGAAGTAGAAAAAAATGTTTCATTGTTTTATGGATTTAACAAACCGGAATTTGACACAAATTTGTGTCAAATTCCGGTAAAAATTGATAAAAATAATGCGATAAACAAATCAGTATCCCGGATTTTGATCGGCATTTGTCAAACTTTCATTAGCCGAAATTTCCTTGCTTGGAATGGGAATCAACATAACACGGGGATCTTCCGGGTATTGCAAGTCAAAAGGTTTGTTACAAATTTGATTATGGTGTTGTATAACCTTGGTTTTAAACCATTCAAATCCGCGTCTGTGATTGTTGAACCAATCGTGACCTTCACCCAGCAATTCGAATTGGTATTCTTTCATAATGGCATCTCTGAATTCGTCTTGTGTCAGACCGCTCCAATCAGCCGGTTCGGTAGCTGGCGGATTAGCCGAATTGCGGGCTCTTGTCAATACTTCATTGACGTATTGATAGGCATTTGCCGGACCGTGCAATTCGTTTTCAATTTCGGCCAACATTAACAACAAATCGGCATAACGGAATACGATATAATTCAAATTGGAATCCGTCATAGTTTGATTAGGGTTTTTTACAAAGTATTTATAAAGATATGGGAATCCTTTGTTGAAATTATTGCGAGGAGCCTCAGGATATACTTTTACAAAGTTACTGCTACCGTATTTTTGATATTTGCTGATAAAGGTCATATCAATCCGTGGATCATCGGGATACTTGGCCATATGGTCATCAATCGTTTCCGGATTTGGTCGGATGCGTTGCCAAGCTTTCCCTGCAAAGGCATTGTTGGGTGTAAATAATTTGAAAAGTTTGGAGCTGTGTTCGACATTATATTGAATTTCAAAAATGGATTCCGTGGAATTATCAGCCGTTGAAGGGTCCATAAACAGGTCGGCATAGTTGGGCACCAAAGTATATTGACCGTAGATGGCAATGGCTTCGTCATAAGCTTTTTGCCAATTAGGGTCGGAATTGTCATTGTTGCCGGCTAATTGCATATAAACTTTTGCCAAAAGCATATTGGCAGCCAATTTACTGGGGTAACCTACCGGTTGCGAACCTTGGTCGAACATCAAGGTTTTGGCTTTTTCACCGTCGCTGATAATTTGATTATACACATCGTTAACACTGGCACGCGGCAAGTTGATATTATCCGGATTGGTCGGTAAGGTTCGTAACGGAACACCACCGTAAAGTCTGACCAAATTGAAATATAAAAGGCCACGTAAGAAATAAGCCGTACCCAAAATATTTTTCATTTCCGGGTCGTCATTATTCTCATCTATACCGTCAATAATGATATTGGCTCTTTCGATAGCCACATAAGAATGTTCCCAAAAATTAGTCACATAATTTTGGTCAGTTAGGGGATTGAGTTTGGCAATATTTTGTCTGTCGGAAGTTTTTCCCGAAACAAAAAAGCCGGAAGTAAAATCCGTTAAATGATGAAAATCGGCTCCGTAATAATTAAATTCGGACATAGCCGATAATACGCCGTTCAAGGCTTCACGTGCGCCGCCGACTGAGGCAAAAATGTCTTCTTTTTGCAAGTATGGCGAATCTTCTTCCAATTTACAAGAAACTGCGAATGATAATACAGTTACAAATAATAAGAGTTTATATATGGTTTTCATAATCGGATTGTTTTAAAATTTAATGTTAACACCAAGTGAATAGGTTCTGATATTAGGTGTACTAAGCCAGTCCACACCGATGATAGTACCGTCATATAAAAAACTGGTAATTTCCGGGTCGTAACCACTATAATTAGTGATAGTTAATAAATTGTTTCCCGAGATGTAAATATTAGCTGATTTAGCAATTGGATTTTTCTTGAATTTCAAATTGTAATTAAGGGTTACGTTTTTCAAACGTAAATATGAACCGTCTTCAACCAATCTATCGGTTGGCAATTCTGAGGTCATACCATATTTGATACGCGGATGGGATGCATTTATATGATCCGGTCTCCATGCATCGTTGTAAGCTTCGGGTCTGATATTTTGCCAAGTTCCTGCGGCATAGTCTTCCACCATTAAGTTACCGTTCATTACATCGTTACCATAGACACCGTTAAACAACATATTTAATGAGAAGTTCTTATAAGTTACAGTGGCATTAAATCCGTAAGTAAAATCGGGATTCGGATCGCCGATATTGGTTTTATCGGCATCTGTTATAAGGCCATCACCATCGATATCTACAAAGTTTACGTCACCGGCCAAATTACTTTCTCCGGGGAAATGAGGTCCGGCGTTGGCATCATCTTGAGTTTCATAAATACCATCGGTTTTATATCCCCAGAACAGACCTACCGGTTGCCCTTCAATAAAGGCATTTGCAGGCGATTTGAAATTATTACCGGTTGAAACTTTATTTCCTAAATAATAAGAAACTTTTTTCAATTCACCGTTTATCCATATTTCGGATGGCGGTATGGCACTCAAATCGGTGATTTTGTTTCTGTTAAATGAAATATTGACACCGATATTGACAGAAAAATCTTTTTTATCAACAGGTAATGCGTTGACAGAAAATTCAAAACCTCTGTTTACCAAACTTCCTTGATTAGTAATCATGTTGCCATAACCGGAAGATAGAGGTAAAGGTTTGAAAATAAGCAAGTTACTTGTTTTCTTGTTGTATATGTCAAGAGTTGCTTGGATACGGTTTTGTAAAATACCGACATCAGCACCGACATTAGCTTGCGTGGTAGTTTCCCAAGTGAGATTATCATTGGCAATATTAAGCGGGGCTACACCCAAAACGGTGGCGTTGCCGGCATCGGAATAATAAACTGAACCGAAATTTCCGAAAGTTTGATAAGGTTTGATGGCTTGGTTACCAACTTGTCCCCAGCTGGCACGCACTTTAAGTTTTGAAATGGTTTCGGAATCTTCTAAAAAACTTTCTTTGGAGGCATTCCAGGCAAAAGAAAAAGCAGGGAAATATCCCGTTTTGTTTTTGCCTTTAAATTTGGATGATTTGTCGGCTCTGAACGATGCATTGAAAATGTATTTGTCTTTAAATGTATAGGTGATACGAGTCAGATAAGAGAATACGTTGTCTTGAATACCAATTACGGTTGTATAGGGGGTAAAGACCAATTGTCCCAGCTCGGGTTTGATATCCCTTAAATTATCGATTGGAAAATCACCGGCTTCATAAGCACTGACATTTTTGGTACTGCCGTCAAAAGTGATACCGGCAACTGCATTGATATGGTGGTCACTGCCTATCTGTTTACGATACGTAAGCAGGTTGTCGATGGTATAAGCGGTTTTGTCAAATCCTGACAGTGCCAGATAGCCGTTTGTAAAGCTTCCTTTTCCTACGGTATTGTCATACCAACGGGATCTTCTTTTTTCACGGTAATTGATACCGGCATTTAATTTGTAATGCAACCAAGGTTTAATTTTGTAAGTGGTTTGGATGGCAAAGTTCAAACGCTTTTCATTACTTTTATCTTCGTAACCTTCGAGCCACTGAAAAGGATTTCCGACGCCTAATTCGGGATTGTCTTCACTTAATTCACCGTTAACCAATGGATTGTATGAAATCAACTGCCGGGTAAAACTTCTACTGCCGCCGGAGCGAGAACCACCTTGCGCCATAGTTCCGTTTCCTGTATAGACATTCAGACGGGAGATAAATTTGATTTTTTTGGTAAAATCACTGGCATAGTTAAGCCGGAAATTGTTAGTGTTTAAAAAAGTATTTGGAATAATACCGTTTATATTTTTGCGGGTGAATGAAATGTAATAAGTGGATTTTTTCAAGCCACCGCTGACATTAAAGCCATTGTTCAAGCTAACGGCATTGTCATAAATTTCTTTTTGCCAATTGACTTGTCGTAAAGGGTCTCCCGTGGCTTGGCCGGTATTGGAATCAATCAGATAAACTTTATCATTGTCTATGAAGTAGCTTGGTGGATTTCCATCGATATCTGCAACATCATTTCTGTATTTTGCATAAGTAACGCCGTCCAAAACCGGTATTAATTTAGTGGCACTCGAAAAAGAGACATTACTGTAAACATTTACCCGTGGCGCTCCTTTTTTTCCTTTTTTGGTTGTAATCAAAACAACACCATTGGCACCGCGTGAACCGTAAATAGCCGTAGCAGAAGCATCTTTTAAGATAACGATACTTTTAATATCTTGCGGGTCGATACCTGTCAAGCCGTTTTGAGGAGCTTGCATTTCGTTGGCATCGGTGGAAGCGTCGGGGACATCTTCGGCGGCCGAGTTGATGATAACGCCGTCCACAACATACAAAGGTTCATTATTTCCGCGCAAACTGTTAGCGCCTCTGATACGTACACTTACGGCACCACCGGGCGTACCTGTATTGGCATTGATTTGAATTCCCGTAGTACGTCCTTGTAACAATGTGGCAACATTATTGAACTGCCGTGCGACAACTTGTTTGGTTTTTACTTCCGATACGGTTCCTGAAATTTGGTTTTTAGGAGACGTTCCATATCCGATGACTACTTCTTGAAGTTTTTCTTTGGCTTCTTTCATTGTAACGTTTAGAACTTTTTGGTCGGTTACTTTTACTTTGACAGGTTGATAACCGAGAAAGTCAAAAATCAAAGTTGCAGGTGTTTTTTTAAGTTCTAATTGAAAATTTCCGTCAAAATCCGTGACGGTACCGGTTTGAGTACCTTCCACTTGTACGGTGACACCCATTAAAGGTTCATTTTTTTCGTCTTTAACAGTTCCTTTTACAATATGCTGAGCTACTAAGCTTAAAGGTAACATAAATAAAAAGATAGAAAGAGAGAGTAAAACTTTTTTCATAATTTTATTGTATTTCGTATTTATTTTTAATATGCTAATTTAGAATATATTTTAACAATAACTAATGAAGTTTGTCATTAATACTTATTTTTTTTCAAATTAATAATTATATGATGAAATTATTTTTTTAATGATAAAAATTTTAATAAGAAAAGAGGTTGTTTCAAAAGAACCGGATTTATTATTACGCACCTTTGGTGCTTTTTTTTTTTTTTTTTTTTTTTTTTTTTTTTTTTTTTTTTTTTTTTTTTTTCTTTTTTTTTTTTTTTTTCACTTTTTGTTTTTTTTTTTTTTTTTTTTATTTTTTTAAATATTTTTTTTAATT
>JALWFE010000056.1 GCA_027039975.1 Flavobacteriales bacterium | reverse complement strand
GCATAATTCTATCCACACCGCCTATACGTAACACTTCTTTAACTTCGGCTAAATTTCTGGTTTCTATTTCAATTTTCAATTTTAAACTTCTCTTTTTCAGGTATTTATTTGTTTTCAAAATAGCTTGTTCTATACCTCCGGCAAAATCGATATGATTGTCTTTGAGCATCACCATATCGTAAAGCCCGAAGCGGTGATTGGTACCACCACCTATTCTGACCGCCCATTTTTCCAACGCTCTGATGCCCGGTGTGGTTTTACGCGTATCCAGAATTTTTGTTTTTAAATCTGCCAATATGTCCACATAACGACGGGTTTTGGTAGCAATGGCGCTCATCCGTTGCATCGCGTTAAGCACCAAGCGTTCCGCCTTCAATATTGACTGCGACCGCCCCGACACTTTAAAGGCAATATCACCATAACCTACAAAACTACCGTCCGGTATCATCACTGTCATTTTTAAATCCGGATCGACGTGTTGAAACACACGCCGGGCAAATTCCACACCGGCCAAAACACCTTCATCTTTGACCAACAATTGCGCCGTTCCGGTAGCATCCGCAGGAATACATGCCAACGAGCTATGGTCACCGTCACCTATATCTTCCCGTAGCGCATTGGCGATTATCAAATCCAGTTCTTTCTCAAATTGTTCCTTTGTCATCATAGGACAAATATACGGGAAATTTTTATATAATTAATAGGGCGTCCGGGCGGGCTTTTCACTTCTAGCCGGTTTGTTCCGCTCTGTTGTTTTCAGGGCGGTGCGGGGGCTTCCTGCGGTCGCCGCCACCCGCCCGAAAAACAATCAGGCGAAACGGCACCGGGCTATCCGTTACAATCCCTGACGCAGGGTGAACTGTTTTTAAAAAAAACAAATCAAAACATAGTCATTTCAATAAAATTTTGTTCGTCAATTCACAAAATCACTCGGTAATCTCGTCTCGATATACCTACCACGGTTGGTGACTGAGTGCTCAGTCCCGACTTTTGTCGGGAGAGGAGTGTATCGAAGGCACCGGTGCTTCGGTACGATTTGCCCGTTGCCTTGCAAAATCACTCAATGACCTACTTCTCAATTCCTCAAATTAGAAGTTAGAAATTAGAAATTAGAAGTGTAAAGAAATCATCAATAAACGAAATATTCTATAAAACACAACAATTCCTCATTTCCTCAAATTAAAACCAGAAATATTTTATGAAGCACTAAACAATCATCAAATAAAATAATACTCTATGAACCTGAACTTTCAATCCCGCTCCCCCGATAGTAATCGGCGGCACGGGATGTCGCAAACGCTCCACTTTCAACTTAGGTTACTGAGCTTGTCGAAGTACAACTTTTAACTTTAAAGAACAAGCAAAAATATTTTGCCTCTGCTCAATATTCACTAACTTTGCAATAAATCTAAAAAAAATTACCTATGGCAAAATTCATCAAACTATACCACGACCATACCGACCAAATTCTCATTGACGAAGTGGTCGAAACCCTTCGCAACGGTGGTCTTGTGATCTATCCGACCGACACGGTTTACGGTTTGGGCGCTTCTATCAAAAGCAACAAAGCCATTGAACGCTTGGCACAACTCAAAGGTATCAAAGTCGATAAGGCGAATTTTACGTTTTTGTTTTCGGATTTAAGTAATTTGTCCGAATACACCAAACAAATTGACACGCCAACCTTTAAAATATTGAAAAAGGCATTTCCCGGACCTTATACAATGATCCTACCGGCAAACAACAATTTGCCTAAAATTTTTAAGAAGCGTAAAACTTTCGGTATGCGTATTCCGGACAATCCCATTTTACTCAAAATCATCGAGAAATTGGGACACCCTATCGTGAATATTTCCATCAAAGACGATGACGAAGTTATCGAATATACGACCGACCCGGAATTGATTTACGAGAAATGGCACAAATTGGTGGATGTCATTATCGATGCAGGTTACGGTGATAACAATCCTTCTACGGTTATTGACCTCACCGGTAACGATCCGGAGATCATCCGCGAAGGAAAAGGAGATATTGACAGGCTTTTTTGAATTATTGAGGAAATGAGGAAATGAGGAAATGAGGAAAAATATACAAGTTATAAAAAATCCTCAATTCCTCAAATTAATAGCAGGAATATGGTATGAAGCAGTAAACAATCATAAAAACACAAAGTATTCTATGAAGCACAACAAATCATCAATTCATCAATTCATAAGACGAGCATAAAGTATGAAGTAACAAACAATCATTAAAGAATGCGATACGCTTTGAACCTGAACTTTTAACTTTCAACTTTCAACTTTCAACTAACATGAAAATACATTTTATTGCCATTGGCGGTGCCGCTATGCACAACTTGGCTGTTGCATTACATAAAAAAGGCTATCACGTAACGGGTAGCGACGACGAAATTTTTGACCCGTCCAAATCACGTTTGGAAAAATACGGTTTATTGCCGGACAAATTCGGGTGGTTCCCCGAAAAAATCACACCGGATATCGATGCTATAATTTTGGGTATGCACGCCAAGCCGGATAATCCCGAACTTCAAAAAGCTTTGGCATTGGGTTTAAACATTTATTCCTACCCCGAATACTTGTATCTGCAAAGTCAAAATCAAAAGCGTGTGGTGGTAGCCGGTTCGCACGGCAAAACGACCATAACTTCAATGGTTTTACACGTATTGGCGGCTCAAAACAGGGAAGTCAATTATATGGTCGGGTCCCAACTCAAAGGTTTTGATACCATGGTTAAACTCGACGACCGGCTCGATACCATTATCTTGGAAGGTGATGAATATTTGTCATCCCCTATTGACCCGCGTCCTAAATTTTTGTGGTACCGGCCGCATTTGACCGTTATCAGCGGTATCGCTTGGGATCATATGAATAAATTCCCAAACAAGCAGGACTATATCGACCAGTTTGCCAAATATATCGATACCATTGAACCCGGAGGAACGCTGATTTACAATGAGGAAGATACGATTCTTACGGATTTGGTGCGTCAAAATCAACAAGATATCAAAACCATTCCATACCGGACGCCCGCTTATGAAAAAAACGGCAACCGGTTTTATCTTTTAAACGGAACCGAAAAAATACCTTTGCAAATTTTAGGTGCCCATAATATGCAAAATACCGAAGCCGCCCGGCTGATTTGCAATGAACTCGGTGTTTCTAATGAAGCATTTTATAAAGCGATTCAAGGTTTTAAAGGAGCCGATAAACGCCTCGAAAAACTGGTTGAAAACAACCGGAGTGTTATTTTTAAAGATTTTGCACATGCCCCGTCCAAAGTGGCGGCCAGTGTTAAAGCGGTTAAAGAAAGTTATCCCGGCAAAAAGGTAATGGCCGTTTTGGAATTGCATACATACAGTAGTCTGAACAAAAAATTCTTACCCGAATATAAAGACAAACTCAAAGCCGCCGACGAAGCTATCGTCTTTTATTCACCCAAAGCGGTTGCTTTAAAAGGTTTGGAACCGATACCACCGGAATTGATTGTTAAAGAATTTAACTTTCCCGGGCTTAAAGTCTTTACAGAACCATCAAAATTGCATCGTTATCTTTATGATTTGGATTTGAAAGATACTGCTCTACTTTTGATGAGTAGTGGTAATTACGGCGGTTTGGATTTTGACAAAATTGTAGATAAGGTGAAATAAAATCATAATAAGTTTCTATAATAACCTTTTCGGAAACAAATTATCTTTTTTTCAATTTTTTTCAATTTATTTGACATATTCACAAAATAGTTTATATAAAATGCTGAAATAAAAGAAAATTATTAATTTTACAGCCATTGAAAATCGTGATTTTAACAAAAAAAGAGCGGTTTTATTACTATATTATCAATATTTTTTTCAAAAAATTTCCAAAAAATATTGTTTCAAAAAATTTTTTCGTATATTTGCTTTATCAAATCAAAACAAAACTGCCTATAAGTCCATATTTACGCTGATTTTATCGAGGTTTAATAACAGAGGTGAAATATTTTTTCATCCTAATAAAGTCGTAAATATGGAAAAATCTAAATTTTATTCCGATTCCGAGCTGATTGCCATGTATATCAATGGTAATGAGAGTGTATTAGAGACATTGCTCAACCGTCATCGCGACAAAATTTTCGGTTTTATCTATTCCAAAGTAAGGAATCAAGAGTTGACTGAAGATTTGTTTCAAGACACCCTTTTTAAGGTAGTCAGAACGCTTAAAAAAGGAAAGTATCTTGAAGAAGGAAAATTTCTTTCCTGGGTAATTCGTATTGCGCACAACATTATCATTGATTATTTCCGTAAGCAAAATAAAATGAAAAATGTTTATGAGACGGAAGATTTTTCGATGTTTGATATTTTGCATGATCCGGGTCTCGATGCGGAAAAACAAATGATCAGACAACAAATGATTAATAAAATCCGTATTTTGATTGAACAATTGCCTAAGGATCAAAAAGTTGTATTGAAAATGCGGATGTATGAGGAATTGTCATTTCAAGAAATAGCCGATAAAACAAATGTCAGCATCAATACGGCTTTGGGTAGAATGCGGTATGCTTTAATCAATCTTCGAAAAATTATTGAAGAAAATCAAATAAATTTAGCGGATTAAAGATTTTTAACAATATTTTGAATTTTCTTGCGTTGTATTTATAAATTGAAAATTACATGCAAGAAAATTACACCATTGAACAACGAATCAATTACAGAATTTCTTTGGCATTGGCTTACAGCAAGGCTATGCAAGTGATTCAAAGCAAAATGCTGAAAAAGAAGATTGTTCTAATTAACAATTAATTAGTTTGAGTGTCGTGTAATGGCTGTCCTTTCCGGACAGCTTTTTTTTTGCCTTAAAACAAAGTTTATTTTTGGATGTTTGGCAATTTTATGCCAGAGGTGCGCAATATCTAACTTGGAATTGGTATAATTTTCTACTTCTTTAATGTATATTTGCAAAAATTTTATCAAATTTAATATTTATGAAGGCAGGAATTGTCGGTTTGCCCAATGTCGGGAAATCCACTCTTTTTAATTGTTTGTCCAATGCCAAAGCGCAGTCGGCCAATTATCCTTTTTGCACTATAGAACCCAATATCGGTGTGGTCAATGTTCCGGACCCGCGTTTGGAAGCTTTGGAAAAAATTGTCAAGCCCGAACGGGTAGTGCCGGCAACGGTGGAAATTGTCGATATCGCCGGGTTGGTCAAAGGTGCCAGCAAAGGTGAGGGACTGGGAAACAAATTTTTAGCAAATATTCGCGAAACCGATGCCATTATTCACGTTTTGCGTTGTTTTGACGATGACAACGTGTCTCATGTCGAAGGTAGCGTGGATCCGGTCAGAGATAAAGAAATCATTGAAATGGAATTGCAACTCAAAGATTTGGAAACCGTCGAAAAAAGGATGGAAAAAGTCAAACGTAAAGCACAAACCGGAGATAAAGAAGCCCGAAAAGAATATGAAATATTATTGAAAATCAAACAAAACCTTGAAAAGGGTATTTCTGTCCGGGCTATCGATTTTACGGATGAAGAACGTGAAAAGTATGTCAAAAACTACCAATTGCTTACCGGTAAACCGGTTTTGTATGTTTGTAATGTTGACGAAAACTCTTTACCTGACGGTAATCAATATGTTGAGGCGGTAAAAGAAGCCGTCAAAGATGAAAAAGCCGGTCTTTTGGTTTTGGCAGCGGCTGCTGAAGCGGATATTATGGAGTTGGATACCTATGAGGAACGTCAAATGTTTTTGGAAGACTTAGGGTTGGATGAGCCGGGAATCAACAAATTGATACGGGCGGTTTACAAATTATTGAATTTACAAACATATTTTACGGCAGGAGAAAAAGAAGTTCGCGCCTGGACGATACCCGTAGGTGCTACGGCACCCCAAGCTGCCGGTGTCATTCACAGTGATTTTGAAAAAGGTTTTATTCGCGCCGAAGTTATCTCTTATGACGATTATGTCAAATACGGCTCGGAAGCCAAAGTCAAAGAAGCCGGAAAAATGCGGGTGGAAGGAAAAGAATATGTAGTGCAAGATGGTGACGTGATGCACTTCAGGTTCAATGTATAACAGGAATGGCAATCGAATAGTAACTATTATATTAAAAAAAACTTACAAGGAATTTTGATAATATCAAGCAAACTTTCTTTTTCGCCAATAGTTAAACAACCAAGCGGTTAATCCCAGAAGAAACAATGGTAGCAATAAATTGAGCCATTGCCAAAAACGCAGTTCGGCAATGATTTTGTTTTGGTCTAAAAATTTAAGTTTGACTTCTTTGTTTTTTAAACTGATAACACCGTTTTTGTCCATTAAATAATCGACAGCGTTGAGCAAAAATTGTTTATTATCATATTTTATTTTACTCCATTTATCAAAACCCAGTTCCAGTGGTTTGCCTTTGTCGGTTTGATTTCTAATGATGTCGCCGTCGGAAATAACGATTAAAGCGGATTCACCGTTTTCCAAAGTGTTATCGACTTTGATTGGTTTGACACGGTGATTAAAAGCCGATTTTATATGGCCTTCAAGTAATACACCTAAAATTTGTGTACCGGCTGTATATTTTGTCAAATCCGGTTTCTTGCCTATTTCATCAAAGTTGATTTCCGTAGGTACACCAACCAATTGCGTTTTGGGTGAACTACTCAACAATACGGTTTTTTGAGTTTTATTTTTTAACATTTCCATAGGACTGACAAAATCGAGCATCACCATTTCCAAATTTTTACCGATAGGATGTTTGGTATTAGGCTGAGCCAACGGGCTGTAAAACCAAGGAAATTGTTCCAATTGCGGTTTGTTACCTATTTGACCGACTTTGAGTACGACCGGAGCGGCAATCAGGTCTTTGACCAGTTCGGGTTTGATGCGAACACCATAAGCAAAGAGCATATCGGTCAGGTTGAGTTCGGCATTGAGGGCATAAGTTTTGCCGTGGTACATCAAGGTGTCCTTATGTGCTTTAACGGCGTCTAGTAAGAGCATTAAACGGCCGCCGTGCATCAAAAATTGGTCTAATACGAATTTTTCACTGTCATTAAATTTTTCGGTCGGTTTGGCGACGATAGCCAAATCGTAATCCTGTAAATCAAGTAAAGTTTTGACAGGTTCGGTTGCCACACTGTCCAAGGTAAACGGTGCCAAACGGTATTTTTTACCGGCACTTCTCAAAAAATCGGCGATATGCATGTCGTCCAATTCCCCGTTACCTTTGATAACGGCAATTTTTTGTTGTTTTTTGGCAGTCATCAAATGTATGGCATTGGTCAAGGCATATTCCAGATTTTCGATACTTTTTTCTATTTGGTCGTCAATGCTTTGAGCATAAGCTTTTGTCAAGAGTGATACCGGCATTTCGCGTTGTCCTTGCTTAATAACCGCCCATGGAAAAACCAAGACTTGTTCCATTTTACCTGATTTTTGCAAACTGATTTGTGCCGGTTGCAAACCTTTGTCAATCAATGATTTGACATAGTCATCGCCTTTTTCCAGCGGATTGATAAAAACATAATCTATATGAGGATTTTCCTGATGAAAATCTTGAAGTAAATTTTCAGTTTCATTTGCCAACCGTTTAAAATACGAAGGAAAATCACCTTTTAAAAATACGATGATTTGCACCGGTTCTTTGATTTGTTTAACTACTTTTACCGATGTTTTTGACAGGGTAAAACGTTTGTCTGCGGTCATATCGATTTTGGTGTCAAAATAATTTGAAACGACATTAATTAGTATCAATCCGATTGATAATAAAATGATATGTTTTAGATGCTTTTTCATGTCGTTAATATTTACAAAAATGAAATAATATTTTGATAATCATTATCATTGATTATAACGTTCAAGCCTGTAGGTTTATTTTTAAGCCACAAATTTAAGAGTTTTTGTTTGTCTTGATTATGTAAACCGAGTTGTTCAAAACGTACGGGAGCACCTATTTTTGTAAAAAATTCTTCAAAAATCAAGATGGTTTCTTCCGGATTGATTTCTGATTTTCCGGTTAATAAAGTTCCGAGATATTGTAAGCGTTGAGCAATTTTATTTTTCATTGCTTTCATCCAAGCCGGAAACATAACTGATAAAGTTTGTCCGTGCGGCGTATTCCAAAGTAGCGAAATATGATGAGCCAAAGCATGTGTTCCCCAATCACCGGAAGTTGTTCTGCCGTGCATGGTGGTGCCGTTTTCGGCTACGGTTGCCGACCACATCATACGGGTGCGTAACTCGTAGTTTGTTAAATTGTTGAGTAGGGCAGGGGCATAGTCAAAAGTTTCCAAAATATTGGCGGCGACAAATCTGTCGGACAAGGGGGCATAACCACCGGAGAAAAAAGCTTCCAAACTGTGGGCAATCAAATCGACTATCCCGTTAACAGTCTGGTTTTTTGGGACGGTAAAAGTAAAAACCGGGTCCAAAAATGATACATCGGGATACATTAGAGGTGAAAAATAGCCGATTTTTTCTTGTGTTTGGTGATTTTGCAAGACAGCTGCACCATTCATTTCGCTGCCGGTGGCGGCCAGAGTCAAAATTACAAACAAAGGAACTTTCTTAACCGGCTCTGCCCGGCGTTTCATAATATCCCAAACAGGTAAGTTGTTGGCATAAGCCATATTGACCATTTTAGCCGTATCAATAACACTGCCTCCGCCTAGGGCTACTATAAAATTAATCTTATGTTTTCGAGCCAATGTCACGGCTTTTTCGGCGTCATCAACGACTGGATTGGGCTTGATACCCGGAAAATCGACGATGTTTTTACCGGCATCCAGCAGTTTTTCGACTACTTGCTCGTAATACCCGTATTTTTTGACACTGCCTTTACCGGTTATCAATAAAACCTTTTTGCCGGTTTGAGACAAATGGACAGGTAATTTATCGATAACATTTTTCCCGAAATGCAGGATTGTCGGATTGTATGCCGTAAAATTTTCCATCAGCGAATACGTTTTTGTAAGTTGTAAATAGTCAAGCTTGTAAAGAAAACGATGATACTCAATAAATAAACAATATCGGAGAGCTTTATTAAACCTTTGACCATATTTTGATAATGAAAATCCAAACTCAGTTTTTTGAAAAACAAATCCAATCCACCTAACAGGTTAAAGCTGCCGAGACCTTCAAATCCGAAATAGAACAAAAAACTTAAAAATAGTCCGGTTAAAAACGCATTGACTTGATTGTCAAATAATGATGAGCTGAATACGGCAATGGCAGCCATAACTCCAATCAATAAAAACAGACCAAAGTATGCGCTGACAATATTTTTATAATCTAGACTACCGTCCATACTAAAATGCGAGATACTATATACATATATTAATGTAGGAATGAGCATTAGCAGGCCAATAGTCCAAATACTTAAAAATTTACCAAATACGATATCTTTAAAAGCCAGGGGTTTGGTCAACAAAGTTTCAATGGTTCCGGTTTTAAATTCATCGGAAAAGCTTTTCATTCCAATAGCGGCAATAACAAAAATCAAAATCCATGGTGCCAGATTAAAAAAGGGATATAAATCGGCAAAACCGTATGTTGGCAGGTAGTAATTACCTTCGATAAACCAAAGGAATAAAGCGTTGAAAACAAAGAATAACCCCATAGACAAATAACCTATTGGTGATGCAAATAATTGTTGGAGTTCTTTGAGGTATATTGATTTCATTTTTTTGAGAAATTGATGATTTATTACGGTTCGTAGCGTATCACATTCTTTGATGATTGCTTTTTACTTCATACCTTATTTTCGTCTTATAAATTGAGGAAATGAGGACTTATTGTGTTTCATTGAATGTAACGTTGTTTGATGTTTGTTTTCTGTTTCATACCATATTTCCGTCTTATAAATTGAGGAATTGAGGAGTAGGTCGCTGAGTGATTTTGTGAGGAACGAACAAAATCGTATCGAAGCGCACTTCCTCACTTCCTCACTTCCTCACTTCCTCACTTCCTCATTACTCAACTTATCAATTCATCAGTTCATCAATTCATCAGTTCATCAATTCATCAATTCATCAATTCATCATTTTATCAACTTATCAACTTATCAATAATCCTCCATTTTCAATTACAATCCCAAAGTTTCAATACCTTGTTCAAAAATAATATCTACCGGTATATGAGCATCGTTTAATTTTTGCAAATCCCTTTTTAATTGGTCAGGTATAATCCCTTTTTCTTTGACAAGTTTGGCAACGCTTTCGTAATCGCCGTCGCCTTGTAATTTCAATAATAAAGCCGACAGGGATTTCATAGCATCATACATTTTATCATAATTGATTTTGTAGGTGCCGTCATCATTGCGCGTAAAGGCACCTTTTTCTTTAAAGTAATTGAAGCGTATCATATTGGCCACACCGTGTGCATCGGCGGCACCGAAACGGATACTGCGGAAAATACTGGCCATGAATGTGGTCATATAATCTTTCATCTCACCGTCTAATTCCCCTTTTTTATGCAATTGATCCACCATATACAATCCGAGAATGTCCGCTTTGCCTTCTTCGATAGCGGAAGAGTATTCTTTGAGAGCGGTACGGACTTTTCCCTTTCCGTTAATGGTTTCTTTAATACCTAATCCGTGCGCTACTTCATGGAACATGGTATTGGCAAAAAAAGCATCGAATTTGACATGTTTACGTTGTTCCGGTGTAATAATCATATCTGCGATAGGAACGAGTATCCGGTCAAATTTAGCTTTCATAACATTTTTTAATTGCAAACGTCTGGTGCCTTTTTTGAGCTGAACTTCTTCGTCATTAGGCAAATTAATAGCAATGGTTTTGCCGCCGGTATTGGCATCTCCGGCATAATAAACGGCATCATAAGCGTTCAAATCCGAACGCGTACCGGGTTTTTCTTGTTTGTACTTGGGGGCTACGGGAAGATTATTTTGTAATTCAGGTAAAAATTTGATAAATTTTTCCAATTTTTTACTCCAATCCATATCTTTGACCAACACGACGCCTTCATAAGCGGTTTTATAGTTGTAAAGTTGGTCTTCATAATTTTCAATCGGTCCGATAACAATATCGATATGATTGTTTTTCATATCCATCCATTGCATATCGCTGGGTCGGAAATTATCATCGAGCAGGGCTTTGGCCCGTAATTTCAAGTATTGTTTAAATTGTTTGTTGCCGACAAATTTGGCGGCTTGAAGTAATTCTTCACTAGCCGGTTTAAGATATTTTTCGTAAGCTTGATGATAGGGAATGGTATATAATTTTCCGGTTTTATCACGTCTTAAAATGGTATAAGGATTTGTTTTGTCAGGCAAATCCGCCTTTTCAAATTCTTCTTTGGTCATATCTACCGGATAAAAATTGGCACCGGGAGGTTTGGGACCAACACCTTCAACGAAGGGCTTGTTGTCATCCAGTCTGTCCCAAGGTCCGTAATTGATTTCTACATATACTTTGGTCAAGGAATCTTTGATTTTTTGCATCAAAGTTTCTTTATCACCATAAGTTTGTTCCCAAAAAGCCGGGTCCATATATTGAGCGGCTTTGATAAGGTGAATAATGACCTTTTTTTCATCAGTTGTTAATTTTCCGGTATCAGTCGTCAATTTGACTTTGGCGTATTGATTGATTTTAGCTTGCATATCATTTTCGGCTTTTTTGCGTGATTGTCCGATCTTATCTATTTTTGTTTCAGTTACCTTTTCCGGTTCCCTTTTTTTATCGTTGCCATCACAACTTGAAAGAAATGTCAATAAAATCAGTAGGATAGAAAGATGTTTTGTCATGGTAAATATTGTTTTGAATAAGGTTTTAGTGTATCGCATTCTTTGATGATTGTTTATTACTTCATACTTTATTCTCGTCTTATAAACTGAGGAATTGAGGATTTCATTAGTTGAAAGTTGAAAGTTAAAAGTTGAAAGTTATGGTTCATAGCATATCTTGTTTTTTAATGATTGTCTGTTATTTCAAACCATATTATTCGTTTCATAAATTGAGGAATTGAGGATTTTTATTGATTTCAGATTTCAGATTTTCGATTTCAGATTTTCGATTTAAAAGGTCACTGAGTGACCCCGACGTACGTCGGGGCGTGAGGAGCAAAATAGTATCGAAGTGACCGGCTTTATTGAGGAATTGAGGATTTCATTAGTTGAAAGTTGAAAGTTAAAAGTTGAAAGTTATGGTTCATAGCATATCTTGTTTTTTAATGATTGTCTGTTATTTCAAACCATATTATTCGTTTCATAAATTGAG
>JALWFE010000055.1 GCA_027039975.1 Flavobacteriales bacterium | reverse complement strand
TAAACGTCCAGACTTGTATCCATTCGCTACACGAGATGAGTTTGTAGATTATTATAAGAAGATTAAATATGCATACGATAATGAACTTATTGATATAATAGTACCTGATACTTCATTTAAAAAATAAGTTTTTAATTATATTATTTTAAATGCATGGCTATACAAATCCGTTTTTTTTAATTTTTAAAATAAGCTATTTTAAATTACTGATAAAAATCAATTTTAAATCTATTTTTCATAACTTTGTCTCGCATAAAAATAATTTTCAACTTACTATTGAGCAAAATTGAAACGAAAAAAAATAATCAATGAAAAATTGTAATCTCTGCTTAATTCATCAACTAAATTCTTTCAAAACACTTTCCAAAAAAGAATTGGATTACATATCGGAACACAAAAAAGTATTACATTTTAAAAAAGGTGAATTAATCCTCGAAGAAGGCAAACCGAGTCGTGCCGTTTATTGCTTGATGTCAGGAAAAGGCAAACTGTCAAAATATAATTCATCAGGCAAAGAACAAATCATCAGGTTTGTCAAATCCGGAAATTTAATCGGTTACCGTTCGGTTTTTAACAATGAAGCTATCACTTTAAACCTGACGGCTATTGAAGATGTTACCGCCTGCTCCATTCCGAAAGATGTATTTAAAAGTTTATTATCCAACAAGGATTTTACCCTTGAGATGCTCCGGTTGTTGAGTAATGATTTGAAAACCGCCAATATGATTATCTCGCATTTGGCACAACATTCGGTCAGGGAACGTTTGGCGGAAACCTTATTACATCTCGAAGATATTTTCGGTACCGACAGGGAAGGTAACATCAATATTATGCTTTCACGGGACGAATTGGCAAATATTATAGGAACCGCTTCCGAATCGGTTATCAGAATTTTGTCCGCCTTTAAAAAAGAAGGTGTCATTTTTTCAAAAGCCAAAAAAATCAAACTTTTGGACAAAAACAGACTTTACAAAATAGCCGAAGGTCTCGAACCCAAATAATTTATGAACACCCACAAAGAATACAAAAAAATCACGACTAAACGCCTGTTTGATATGAAACAAGCAGGTGAAAAAATTGCCATGCTGACAGCTTACGATTATACAATGGCAAAAATTTTGGATGCTACCGGTATCGACATTATTTTGGTAGGTGATTCGGCTTCCAACGTAATGGCTGGGCACGAAACCACTTTACCTATCACTTTGGACCAAATGATTTATCACGCTTCCTCGGTTGTTAGAGCAGTAAACCGGGCTTTGATTGTCGTGGATATGCCTTTCGGTACCTATCAAGGCAATTCGAAAAAAGCATTGGAATCGGCTATTCGTATTATGAAAGAATCCGGTGGCCATGCCGTAAAACTCGAAGGTGGCGAAGAAATAGCCGATTCAGTTAGCCGTATTTTAAGTGCAGGCATTCCCGTGATGGGGCATCTGGGATTAACACCGCAATCCATATACAAATTCGGCACCTATACCGTCAGAGCTAAAGAAAAAAAAGAAGCCGAAAAATTGGTCAGTGACGCCAAACTTTTAGAAGAATTGGGCATTTTTGCTTTGGTATTGGAAAAAATTCCGGCGGCATTGGCCGAAAAAGTCGCAAAAAGTGTCAAAATTCCCGTTATCGGAATTGGCGCTGGTGCAGGTGTGGACGGACAAGTCCTCGTAATGCACGATATGCTCGGTATGACCAAAGACTTCAGCCCGCGTTTTTTAAGGCGTTATGCCGATTTACACCAAATTATGACCGGTGCCTTTTCACAATACATCAAAGATGTCAAATCTTTGGATTTCCCCAATGAAAAGGAACAATATTGATGAAAACCAGTCTTGATAATCTTCAAATTGTTTATGAAGACAATCATTTAATCGTTATCAACAAACGCCCCGGCGATATTGTCCAAGGTGATAAAACCGGCGACACACCGCTGGTCGATATTGTCAAAGCATACATCAAAATCAAATACAACAAACCCGGCAATGTTTTTCTCGGTGTTGTCCACCGGATTGACAGGCCTACCAGCGGACTGGTGATGTTCGCCCGCACTTCCAAAGCATTGACACGTCTTAATAAAGCGTTGAAAGACAAAAAGATATCTAAGACTTATTGGGCAATCGTTAAACAAAAACCAAAACCTGCAACCGGCACACTTGTTCATTATTTGAAAAAAAATCCCGTAAAAAACAAAACAACCGTTTATGATAAACCTGTAAAAGATGCCAAAAAAGCCGTTTTACACTACAAAACAATAGCTTCATCCGAGCGTTATCACCTATTGGAAATAGATTTGGAAACCGGCCGGCCGCATCAAATCAGGGCACAACTGTCAAAAATAGGTTCACCTGTCAAAGGTGATTTGAAATACGGCTATCCGCGCAGCAACAAAAACGGCGGCATTTCCCTCCACGCCCGTAAAATCGAAATGATACACCCGGTCAAAAAAGAACCGTTAACCATTATAGCGGAACCACCCGCAGGGGATATTTGGAATGTTTTTGTTAAAAGTTTATAAGGTTTGTAATGTTTATTTTGTTTGTTAGCAAACAAATAAGTTCTTTCTTATGATTTTATGATGTTTTCTTTAAAAAAACTTTATAAACTTCGCTGCGGTTTTGTTAGGGATAAACCATACACTAATAATGATCCAAACTATTATAAAAATCGCAATGAATATTTTTACCGGTTCTTTGGTGTTCTCCGGCATGGAAGAAACACTGTCGATAAGAATGGAAATCAGAGCCAAAATTAAAGGAAATATTATGGTGATAACATACCACCACAAAGGCAAAACCCAACGGATATTAAGAAGCGAATAACCTTTATAACGACCGTTTAAAATCATCAGCTACAAAATTGTCATCGGTTTTACATTTTTGTTTGAGTAATTTCATATCAGAATTCCAAGCGTTACCGTCAAAATATTCCAAACCTTTGAAATCCCGCATCTTATACATAGCTTTGGTGCCGTAACAAGTGCCGAGATAAACTTCTTTTAGCCCTTGTGATTTTGCCCACTCAATCGTTTTAAACATCATCCACTTGCCCAATCCTAAACGGCTGTATTGCAAGTCGTAAAACGAAAACCAATAATGCAAAATTTCTCCGGTCATAACAGCAAATACATAACCCAAAACATTGTTGCCGACATCTTTAAATTCAAAAATATGTGACAGGTAAGGCCAATTATAAATGTAGTCAAAACGTTCGGCGGGCATAGCCCCGTCAAATCGTTTAGCGGTATAATCCAAACAAAATTTTTGAAAACTTTCGTTATTGTCAAAATCTTTTTTTTGCCAAAGAATTATTTCCGGCAACAACTCCGACATTTTTTTATCAATACGTCTGTTTTCGGAAGTAGGAGAAAATTGTTCCAAAACCACTCTTAAACTTCGTGCCAAATAATAATGCGGTTGTGTCAATTGCAATGCATTGCTGTAAGGCAAAAAACCCAAGCGGTAAATTGCATCTGTTTCATCCGCTTCGTCTTGACGGCAATAAATAGCGTAATTAAAAGTATAAGTCCGGTAATCGACCAAACTTTCGGAACGAAAAATTTTCATTTTTTGAGATTTTACAAACTGAGAACCTGACCGGTATTATTCCACTATTCTCAGATGCAATTCATCCAATTGTTCTTGACTGATAGTATCGGGCGCATCGATCATCACATCACGGCCGGCATTATTTTTAGGGAAGGCGATAAAGTCGCGAATGGTCTCTTGTCCGCCAAGTATAGCAACCAGTCTGTCCAATCCGAAAGCGATACCACCGTGAGGCGGCGCTCCGTATTGAAATGCATTCATCAAGAACCCGAATTGTTTTTGAGCTTCTTCATCGCTAAATCCCAATAAATTTAACATTTTAGCTTGCATCTCTTTGTCATGAATCCGGATGGAACCACCGCCGATTTCATTGCCGTTTAACACCAAATCGTAAGCATTGGCACGGACTTTACCCGGATCGGTATCCAAGAGGTGTGCATCTTCGGGCTTAGGAGCCGTAAAAGGATGGTGCATAGCATGATAGCGACCGGTTTCTTCATCCCATTCCAACAAGGGAAAATCAACTATCCATAGCGGAGCAAATTCATCCGGTTTACGTAATCCGAGCTGTTCCGCCATTTCCAAACGTAAGGCACTCAATTGGGCCCGGGTTGTATCCAAATCACCGGATAAAACCAAAATCAAATCGCCCGGATTGGCACCTGTGATTTTTGCCCAACCGGCTAAATCCTCTTGGCTGTAAAACTTATCAACGGAAGATTTAAAACTGCCGTCTTCATTATATTTGACATAGACCATACCTTTGGCGCCGATTTGAGGACGTTTGACCCAATCGATGAGTTTGTCTATCTGCTTTCGGGTATAAGAAGCGGCACCCGGAACAGCTATACCCAGAATAGCTTCCTGTTGGTCAAAAACATTAAAACCTTTACCTTTGGCAACACCGGTCAAATCACCGAATTCCATCCCGAAACGGATATCAGGCTTATCATTACCGTAACGCCGCATAGCTTCTTCGTAACTCATCCGCGGAAAATCACCCGTATCCAGACCGTGAATTTCTTTGAGTAAATGTTTGATCAATCCTTCAAAAGTTTGCAAAATATCCTCTTGTTCGACAAAAGCCATTTCACAATCTATTTGTGTAAATTCAGGTTGTCTGTCGGCTCTCAAATCTTCATCACGGAAACATTTGACTATTTGCATATATTTATCCATACCGCCGACCATCAAAAGCTGTTTGAAAGTTTGCGGAGACTGAGGTAAAGCGTAAAAATGTCCCGGATGCATACGTGAAGGCACCACAAAATCACGGGCACCTTCGGGGGTGGATTTGATTAAATAAGGTGTTTCTACATCTATAAAACCTTGATCAGCTAAATAATTACGAACCAATTGTGTAACTTTTGAACGGAAAATAAGATTATTTTTTACCGGATTGCGACGAATATCCAAATAACGGTATCTCATTCGCAACTCCTCTCCGCCATCGGTATCGTCTTCAATGGTAAACGGCGGTATTTCCGACCGGTTTAACAAATTAAGTTCTTCAACCAATATTTCGATATCACCGGTAGGCAGATTGGGATTTTTGCTTGCCCGTTCCACAACTTTTCCTTTGGCTTGTATCACAAATTCGCGACCCAATTTACGGGCTTGTTCCAATAAATTTCTATTGTTTTCATTAAAAGAAAGTTGTGTAATACCATACCGGTCACGTAAATCTATAAAAATAACCGCTCCCAAATCTCTGATTTTTTGTACCCAACCGCTGAGTGTTACGGTTTGTCCTATATGATTGGCTTTCAATTCGCCACAAGTATGTGTTCTATACATAAGGTTTTAATTTTTAAGTAACAAAGATAGATGATTTAGTTAAAAGTTAAAAGTTAAAAGTTAAATGGGGAAAATTCTCATTCAGTAATATCAAAATCAGTTTAATCTTTTTTATAAACAAAATTGCAAGAAAAATATTTTACCGCCAAAAATTTTTATCAATTGCGATTGAAAATTAAAAAAAAGATTTTTTTGTTAAAATTTGAAAAAATTTACAATAAACTTACAATAAATCAATTGGTAATTAAGTTTTTTCTTGTAACTTTAAGGCGACAAATGAACAAACGCATACTTTCTATCGACATTTTCAGGGGATTGACCATTGCCTTTATGATTTTGGTCAATACACCCGGTACTTGGAGTCATGTTTATTGGTCTCTGGAACATGCCCCTTGGCACGGCTTAACTCCAACTGATTTGATATTTCCCTTTTTCTTGTTTATAGTCGGAACTTCCATTGTCTTGGCCTATCACAACAAAAGACAATATGTCCATCATAATTTATATGGCAAAATCATCAAACGCAGTATTAAAATTATTTTAATCGGATTATTTTTAGCGGCTTTTACTTTCAAATTTCCATTTATCAAAGATTTATCTCATTTGCGTTTACCTGGGGTGTTGCAACGTATCGGATTAATTTTTTTAATATCGGCTCTTTTATTTGTCAAAGTTAAAAATTGGCGTTGGTATCTACTCATTTTAATTCTTCTGCTTGGAGGATATTGGTATAGTATGACACAAATTCCCATCAACGGACATCAACCGCAATTGACCAAAACCGATAATTTGGCTTCCGTGATTGACCGGAAAATTTTAGGTAAAAACCATATGTGGAAACATTACGAAAAAGACGGTTATGTGCAAGGAGATTACGACCCGGAAGGGCTTTTCAGCACGTTACCGGCAATAGGAACAACTATTTTAGGGATTTTTTTAGGACTTTTACTCGTCAACAGACGTTTGTCTCCTTATGCCAAATTGATATTATTTGTTGCAACAGGTTTGATTTTATGGTTGCTCGGTTGGTGGTGGAGTCAAAGTTTTCCGCTTAATAAACGCCTTTGGACAAGCAGTTATGTTTTATATACCGGCGGATTGGCTTATTTGGTTTTTTCTGTTGTTTATTTTTTGGTAGATATTCTCAATTTCAAAAAATGGGGCAACATTTTTAAATACCTCGGTATGAATGCCATAGCTATTTTTACGCTTTCGGTATTTATTACCAAATCATTTTATCTGCTTCATATTCCCGGCACCAAAATGACCATACACGGTTGGTTATACCACAATTTGTTCGTTTCTTGGTTGGGAAATACAGAATTTTCGTCTATGCTCTATGCTTTGAGTGTTGTGATTTTTTATATGTGGTTTGCTTGGTGGTTATACCGCAAAAAAATCTTTATCAAAGTTTAAACCGGAATTTTATATACTAAAAAGAATTGTTTTTTTTCAAAAATAAATAGTTGTTTTTCTAGTATTACATCATTTGTTTGCTTTAATTTCTTGCAAATTTTTAATCATATCACGGTATTGTGCGGCTTTGATAAAATCTAATTCTTGTGCAGCGGCTTCCATTTTTTTTCTCAGTTCACGGATTTGCTTGTCAATTTCCCCGGGTGTTTGGTAGATTGCTTTGTTTTCGGCAACTTTTCCGGCAAAATCTTTTTCATAACTATAAGTTTTAGGTTGTTTTGAACGCATCAGGTTTTCCAAATTTTTCTTAATAGCTTTCGGTGTAATACCGTGTTTCCTGTTGTATGCCATTTGTTTCTCACGACGGCGGTTGGTCTCATCAATAGTTTGTTGCATACTTTTGGTAATTTTTTTGGCATATAAAATAGCCGTTCCGTTGACATGACGTGCCGCCCGTCCAATGGTTTGTATCAAAGATTTGTGCGAGCGTAAAAAACCTTCTTTATCGGCATCGAGGATGGCAACAAGTGATACTTCCGGCAAATCCAATCCTTCACGAAGTAAATTAACACCTACCAAAACGTCAAAAAGACCTTTGCGTAAATCGTGCATAATTTCCACCCGTTCCAGCGTATCGACATCGGAGTGGATATAACGGCTGCGAATATTGATTTTGGTCAAATATTTTGTCAATTCTTCGGCCATACGCTTGGTCAATGTCGTTACCAGCACTCTCTCATCTTTTTCCACCCGTTTTTGAATTTCTTCCAATAAATCGTCTATTTGATTTTGACTCGGTCTGACTTCAATCAATGGATCTAATAAACCGGTCGGTCTGATGACTTGTTCTACAACTACCCCACCGGATTTTTGCAGTTCATAATCGGCCGGGGTGGCACTGACATAGATAACTTGATTTTGCATTTGCTCAAACTCTTCAAATTTCAAAGGTCTGTTATCCAATGCAGAAGGTAAACGGAAACCATATTCAACCAAAGTTTCTTTACGCGAACGGTCACCACCATACATAGCATGCACCTGGGGAATGGTCACATGACTTTCATCTATAACCATCAAATAATCATCGGGAAAATAATCCAACAAACAGAACGGCCTACTCCCGGGCGCCCGTCCGTCCAAATAACGCGAATAATTTTCAATACCCGAACAATATCCTAATTCAGATAACATCTCCAAATCAAATTCCGTCCGTTCTTTAAGACGCTTGGCTTCCAAATGTTTACCAATTTCCTTAAAATAAGCCACTTGCTTACCCAAATCACGCCGGATGTTTTGTATAGCTTCATTGAGTTGTGACGGAGAAGTCACAAACAAATTAGCCGGATAAATATCCAAACTTTCCACCGTATCCATTATTTCACCCGTTTCAGCGTGTATTACCTCGATGATATCCACTTCATCGCCCCAAAAGTTGATCCGGTAATACCTGTCGGTATATGAAGGATAAACGGTAATTGTATCACCTTTTACGATAAAACTTCCCGCTTTCGGAATTTCACTGCGGCTGTATAATGCCGCTACCAGGTTACGCAATAACTTTGTACGGGTTGTTTGAATATCTTTATTGACTTTAACGACATTTTTTTTAAACTCCTCCGGATTACCGATACCATATAAACAAGAAACCGAAGCAACGACAATTACATCACGCCTGCCTGAGAGTAAAGAAGAAGTTGTACTGAGCCGGTACCGTTCAATTTCTTCATTGATAGACAAATCTTTTTCAATATAAGTACCTGTAACCGGCAAATAAGCCTCCGGTTGATAATAGTCGTAATAAGATACAAAATATTCGACAGCATTGCCCGGGAAAAACTGTTTGAACTCTTGAAACAATTGAGCCGCTAAAGTTTTATTGTGCGCCAACACCAATGTAGGCCTTTGAACTTTTTCAATAACATTGGCAATGGTAAAAGTTTTCCCCGAGCCGGTTACACCTAATAAAGTTTGGTATTTTTCACCTGACAAAATACCTTTTGACAATTGTGCAATTGCTTCCGGCTGGTCACCCGTTGGCGAAAAATCCGATATCAGTTTAAATTTTTTCATTCCAAGAATAATAATTCCCCAATACAAAACCGGGGAATTTATGATTAAAAGGGATAAATTTTATAAAATTTTTATCTTATCAAAGAAAAATGTCCCGTTTTTTGCCGTTTATTACCGTTTCCTTCATTAATATCGGCTACAAACCAATAATCTGTTGACGGAAGGGGTTTTCCATTCAATGTACCGTCCCAGCCGTTACTATCCGATGAAAGAACAGCCAATAATTTACCGTAACGGTCATAAATACGGATAGTTGAATTGGGTTTTTTAGTGATATTGATAATTTGCCAAAATTCGTTAGAACCGTCACCGTTAGGTGTAAAGAAACGGGGGGCTCCCAATAAATCGACAACTTGCGTTGTTACGCCACAACCGTTTTTATCGGAAACATAAACGGTGTAAGTTCCGGGATACAAACCGTTAAAGACATTGGAATCCTGATAATTCATGCCATCCAAAGAATATTCATAATCTCCTATGCCGGTTGCAATAACCGTTATTTGATTATCCGACCCGTTGAAATCAATGGTTTCAATATTTTCAATCACAGCGGCATCGGAAGCGATAACCGTTATGGTTTTGGAATTGGTACAACCGTTAGCATCCGTAACCGTTACCGTGTAATCGCCGGGTGTACTAACCGTAATATCTTGTGTTGTATCACCGGTTGACCATTGATAAGAAACAAAACCGGAAGGCGCATCAATTTGAATAGGTTCTCCCATACAGAACAAATATGTATCATCCATAATAATTTCCGGTAAAGGATTAACAATCAAATTAAATGACCCTTCATTGGTACAACCGGTACTTGTATCGGTTATTTGATACCAAACAGTTTCATTGTACTGTGTTGTATTGGTGTAATTAACCGGATCTGCAATTTCATTGGTGCCGGCTTGTGCATCACTTTGAGTCGGATAATATTTTATATCGTAAGGCGGATTCGTTCTGTTGCCTAATATTTCCGTTTCTTTGCCGGTTAAATCAAATACCGCAAAACCGTCAACATCATCATCGCAAACTTCATAATCCGAAACATTAAAAATTTCAGGCATCGGATTGATATTTAAGTAAAAAGCCCCGTATCTGATTTCACCCGTTGCCAAATCGGTAACTTGATAAGTCAATTTATCCCGGCTGGTGGAATTGGTATAAGGCAACGTGATTTCATTGGTATTATTCAAAGCATCCATTTCGTTAAGAAAGTAGTGAATTTCATAATTACCGTTAGAAGGCAAAATGGCTATCACATCGTTATCGAATTGATGCAAATCGGTAGTTTCAATACCGTTAGTAGTTGTAGCACAAATATAAACATCAATATCCGGCAGAATCACAAATACCTGGGTAACCGTCACATCACAACCTACAAACAAATGCAAAGTTGCCGTAATTGTATAATTTCCGGGTGCCGTATAAGAATGGGTTGTTTGAGAATGTGTATTGTCAGGCGGATTGTCGGGATAACTGGTAATTGTTGTGCCGTCGCCGAAATCCCAGTCGACGCTGACAATTTCTTCATTAGAGCTTACTTCCCAAATATTATTGAATTGCGCTGTTACGTTAGGTGCTTGAATTTGTACAAAATAAGATTGGATAAATGGCGGCAAACCTTGGTGAACATACATTCCCGGTAAAGTAATTTGTTGGTGGTGATAATTACAAGCCATACCGGCTTCGTTAGGTGATTCGATAACACTGACAGTATTGTGATTGGAACCGTAATCTGTAGTATAAGGTCTATATATTTTTCCATCCAAACCCAACTGCAATGCCGCTCTATAATTGGTAGCCGTACTGATAATGGTCATCTGATTATTGTTGGATAAATCTATCTGTGTCAAACGGTCTTGCCAGTCGCTTAAATACAACTTGGAACTGTCGGGTGAAAATTCCAATCCGTACGGACGGTTATTACCGGCGTTCAAATTTAATTGAACAGGATTGCTGACTACACCTGTGGCACTGTCAAAATCAAAAAGATAAGCAGAATAGTCATTCGGATTGGCAATAGCCAATTTGGTCCCGTCAGGTGATACTTTCATATATCCTATACCGTTCATAATAGTAAGCGGCAATTGTGAAACGGTTGCCGTATTTTGAACACCAGTATCCGTAATTTTAAAGGCATAAAATGTATTCATATTACTGCCTATCGTATGATATAAAGCGGAATTATCGTTAGTAGGAGGCGCTAATGTAATTACCCAAACGGCTGAGCCGTCGGAACTTGCCACTGCGGTTACTTTTTCACTGGCTTGTTGTACCAATCTGATATTTTTTTGTCCGGGAACAACTGCTCCCAAACCACCGGCCAAAGTCATATCGACAACCGAATATTGCATACCTTGTGTCGAAGGTGAACTAAATGCTTCATCAACCGTAAAAACATAATAAATATGTCTATCGCCCGGCTTTGGAACCACTATACCTGATTGCGTTGAAGAATCATCTCCTTGCAGTCCGCTACCGTTTTGCATTACTTGGTGGTTAGCATTCCAAATGGTAATACCGTCGGTATA
This sequence comes from Flavobacteriales bacterium, assembly GCA_027039975.1. Classification (GTDB taxonomy): domain Bacteria; phylum Bacteroidota; class Bacteroidia; order Flavobacteriales; family Flavobacteriaceae; genus WGBX01. Next base: position 29,311 of record JALWFE010000055.1, on the reverse strand, counting down.
AAATAACAAATCACCACAAGCATTGGATATCGACGAACAACCTTCTTCGGTGTCAATTTGTCCACCGGACTCGGGAACAGGGGCACCCCCCGAAAAATCCATACCGGCATGGGTACCGAAAAACCAATGTGCGGCTTCATATTGAGCAGTTAAAGATAAAGTGAAAAATAAAGTGAAGATTGCAAATATAAATTGTTTTTTCATCATGTTTTGTGTTTGAGCCAAAGATAAAGTATTATCTTTTATCTACAAATTTTTTTAACTTATAAATCTCTTTTTTGAAGCAATTTATATGAAAAAAATACAAAAAACACAATCCAAATGAAAACAATTAAAAAATGATGAACCGGTATGCCTTGAAATTTATCGATATGTTCGCCTATCTGTTTGCCGATATTTTTGGCGGCATTAAGACGGGTTATCGGTTCGGGAAGCAAATTTTTAAAGGAAGTATAAGGGAAAAATTGTGAAATATGCCCGGCTGTTTCCTTATCAAAAATTTTCCAACGTAAAACACCGTAAATAATGCCTTCAACTATCATCCAAATAAAAAAGAAACCGAGGGCGATAGCAGCCCGTCTGAATAAAAATCCCAAAAACATTATAAACGAAAAAATCCCCAGTAACTTTAAAAAGAAGGCTAATAAAAAATACAAATCTTTAAAAATAATACCGGGACTGGTAAAATCGGAATATACCAATCCTAAAATCAAACTAATAACAAAAACAAAAATGGTTGCCGATAACGACAAAACAATCAAAAAATAAAATTTGGACAATACAAATTCCTTCTTTGTCAAGCCGTCTATCAAATTCTGCTTGACAGTCCGGTAAGTATATTCATTGGTAACCATTGAAACGACAATAATGGCTAAAAAGAAGGTTAAAAAATCGGCTACCCACGTATTGAAATGCCAGATATAAGGAAAGTTAAAAATACCTTGTTCGGCCAAATGAACTTCTATTTGACCTATATTAAATTTAATGGCGGCAATCAAAGCGATACCTGATAACAATACGAAATATGACAAAAACAAAATCCGGCTCAACCGGTGGCGGCTGATTTTGTAATATTCTATTTCCAAAAGTTTTATAAAATTTTTCATCGTGTAATTTTTAAAAATTCATCTTCCAAACGGGGTTGTTTCTTGATGAGACTTTCTACGTAAATACCTTGTTGCGCTAAATATTCGTTCAAATCTTTGCCCGAAAGTTCCCGGGTTGCCGGAAAAACTTTTACGATAGCATTTTCCAACATTACTTCCTTAACAGAAGGATTTTTCAACAACAGCTTTCTAATTTTTTCAGATTCAACGGATTGCAATTCATACCAAAAAGTTTGCACGCTCATTTCAGACACTTTTCCTTCAAATATCTTTTTACCTTTTTGCAAAATTATCACCTGGTCACAAACTTTTTCCACTTCGTCCAATAAATGAGAAGCTAAAATTATGGTGGTCCCTTGCGAAGCAATATCTCTGATAATTTTACGAATTTCATGGATACCCTTAGGATCCAAACCGTTAGTCGGTTCGTCCAATATCAACATTTCCGGATTATTCAACAATGCCGATGCAATAGCCAAGCGTTGTTTCATTCCCAACGAATAAGTTTTAAATTTGTCGTGTTTCCTGTCGTACAAGCCGACCAATTCCAATTTTTCATCGATAGTATCCGTTGTTATTTCTTTTATTTTGCAAACCAAATTCAAATTTTGCCAAGCCGTCATATACGGATAAAAATTCGGCCGTTCGATAATGGCACCGATATGCTTGCGGGCTTCGGCACCGGTAAGTTTGCCTTCAAACCATTTAAATTCGCCGGTAGTTTTATTAACGACATTCAAAATCATGCCCAAAGTAGTTGATTTACCACTACCGTTGGGACCTAACAAACCGTAAACATGCCCCTTTTCAATCTCAAAACTTAACCGGTCAACCGCCGTTAATTTGCCAAATTTTTTTGTTAAATGCGTTACTTTTAAAATGGATGACATACATTTTTATTTTATATTGTTATTAACGAGTCCGGTTGTTAATTGTTACATTTTTTTTAGCTAGTCGAAGGATTAATGAAACATTTTAATTCATCATATCTTTTATTAATCCCGGTTTAAAACATCTAATATAATCTCAATTCCTTTGAGCAATTCTGTGTCGGAGACAGTCAACGGCGGTGTTATACGTACAGCCCGCTTTTCGTAGAGTAACCAAAACAGAATCAAACCGTTATCGAGGGCTTTCAACACCAAATCGTTTGCTTGTTCCGGTGTTTCCATTATCAGGGAAAGCATTAAGCCGCGACCACGTATTTCTTTGATTTTCGGATGTTTCAAATGTTTACGGATAAATTGTTCTTTGCGAAGTGCTTCTTTGTCCAATTTATTGTCTTCAATAAAGTTTATAGTCGCCAATGCAGCCGAGGCAATGACCGGATGTCCTCCAAAAGTCGTAATATGTCCCATAGGCGGATTGGTCAAGCTATTCATAATTTCCGGTGTTGATGTAAAAGCGCCTATCGGCATACCGCCACCTAAAGCTTTACCTGTGATAACAATGTCGGGAATGACATCATAATGCTCAAAACCGAACATTTTTCCGGTGCGGGCAAAACCGGTTTGAATTTCATCGAGGATTAATAATGTTCCGGTTTGGTTGCAACGTTCCTTAACGGCTTTCAAATACCCTTTTTCCGGTTCAATAAATCCGGCTCCCCCTTGAATGGTTTCCAAAATTATGGCGGCAGTTTGTTCATTTATCATTTCAATAGCATCAAAATCATTAAAATCGATAAAATTAACACCGGGAATTAAAGGTAAAAAAGGATATTTACGTTCGGGATAATCCATAACCGACATACTGCCTTGTGTGTTGCCGTGATAAGAACGATGTGCCGCAATTATATTGGGTCTTCCCGTATAAAGTTTTGCTAATTTTAATGCGCCTTCGGTTGCTTCCGTTCCGGAATTAACCAAATACGTAACCGATAAATCACCGGGTAAAAGTGAGGCTAATTTTTGACACAATGCTACTTGGGGTTCTTGGATAAATTCGCCATAAACCATCACGTGCATATACTTATTCAATTGGGATTTGACTGCTTCTACCACAACCTCCGGCCTGTGTCCTATCACATTGGCCGAAACACCGGCGACAAAATCAAGGTATCTTTTCCCCTTTATATCATAAATATAACTGCCTTCGGCACGGGATATCTTTAAACCCAAAGGATGAAGAGAAGTCTGAGCTTGGTATTTTTTAAAATTCAAGTCCATCATAATCTTACAAATAATGCCATTTTGCTTTTTACAAAGTTAGTTAGTTTTGTATTACATCATACATGCTTTTATAAAACTCCTAAAATTTCTTTATAAATGTCCTGTTAAAAATAAATTACACCAATAATCAAACATTTTTAAAAGTATTTGATTTTCAAATTATCAAAAATATAATGTTGATTTGGATTTTTTAATTGAAATTTTGAGATCGTTGTCATAATCAAGAAAAACACATATCATTCAGATTAGCCTGATTTTCCTCAATTATCACCATATTTTCCCTGTTATTTTATTTAACTTATTTTTTATATGATATTTGTATCAGCTTTTATACATTTAAGTTTCGTTTAGCTTCAATGTAAGTTTGTTTGTTTGTTACCCTAAAATTTCCGGCGTGTATATTCATACGCCGGTTTTTTTATCGGGAACGCATAATTACTGGTGGAGCGCCACGGAAACACCGGGTGACAATACTCAAGCTTTCGGACGCTTTATAGCTTATAACCAAGCAATAGTTACCCGTTTTAGTGGCAATAAATTATTCGGTTTTGCTGTCCGGTGTATTAAAAACGAATAAAAAATTTAAATTTTTGATTTCAAAAAACTGCATATTTTGAAATTATTCTCTCAATTTGCTGGAATTTTCATCAAAAAAACATAAATTTTCCCTATGTATTGAAATTTAGTTCAAAATTATTTAATTTTGAAATGTAACTTTAATAACTGTTAATCTGGATGAAAAAGAAAATCAAACCCCAAGACAATCACGCTAATCAACTTAATCCCAACCGCGGTACAAATGGTGTCAACAAACAATACGCCAAAGTCCACGGTAACAAAAGGTAAGCTATTAAATCCTAACTACAAAAAATAATTTTTGAGTTTGTTGTTGACCAAAATTCTCATAGCTTGGTTTTAGTTAAACCAAAATCCCGTATGACACCGGATCATACGGGATTTTTCTTTATAAGGTAAAAATTTTATCACAAAACTTTGAGCACACCAAAATAAACTTGCTGAGTCTGCCGAATTACAATTTTCAACTAAAATTCGCACATACCCTTTGGAAATGACAACTGTTCTTACCACTTGCTACTTGATACTTGTTACTTGTTACTAATAACTTTCAACTTTCAACTTTCAACATTTAACTATATTATAGTATCTTTGCATTCAAATTAAAATCAACATTTTTATGCAGTTATCCGAACAAGAAATCGTCAGAAGAGAGTCTTTAAAAAAATTGAGAGAACTTGGTATTAATCCTTATCCGGCGGATGAATATAAAGTCACGGCAAAAATCGCAGATATTCTAAACCGTTTTGATGATTATGAAGGTAAAGAGGTGCAAGTTGCGGGACGTATGATGAGTCGCCGGATTATGGGTAAAGCCTCATTTGCCGAATTGAAAGATGCTACGGGCAGGATGCAAATTTATGTCAACAGGGATGAATTGTGTCCGGGCGAAGATAAGACTATGTATAACACGGTTTTTAAAAAATTACTCGATATCGGGGATATCATCGGGGTTAATGGTGAAGTCTTTAAAACCAAAGTCGGCGAGCCTTCTATTAATGTCAAAGAATTAACGGTATTAACTAAATCTTTACGGCCATTGCCCGTTGTAAAGATAGATGCAGACGGTAAAGTACACGATGCCTTTTCAGACCCCGAACTGCGATACCGTCAACGTTATGTTGATTTAATTGTCAATGAAAAAGTTAAAGATACTTTTATTAAACGCACCAAAATCATCAATACAATCCGCAATTTCCTCAATGAACGCGGTTATTTGGAAGTCGAAACACCTATATTACAACCTATTCCCGGCGGTGCAGCAGCCCGTCCGTTTATCACCCATCACAATGCATTGGATATTCCTTTATATTTACGCATAGCTAACGAACTGTATCTCAAAAGATTAATCGTAGGAGGTTTTGACGGGGTTTACGAATTTGCCAAAGATTTCAGAAATGAAGGTATGGATAAAACCCACAATCCGGAATTTACCGTCATGGAACTTTACGTACCTTACAAAGATTATAATTGGATGATGAAATTAACCGAGCAATTACTCGAAAAAGTGGCCAAAGAAGTGACCGGTGATACCAAAGTTAAAATGGGAGATAAAATCATTGATTTTAAAGCGCCTTATCCGCGCGTGCCCATTTTAGAAGCCATAAAAGAGCATACCGGTTACGATTTGTATGACAAAACGGAAGAAGATATCAGAGAAATTGCCAAAAAATTGGATATTGAAGTGGATGAAACCATGGGTAAAGGTAAATTGATAGATGAAATTTTCGGAGAAAAGTGTGAACATCATTACATACAGCCAACTTTTATCACGGACTATCCCAAAGAGATGAGCCCTTTAACCAAAGAACACCGCAGTAAACCCGGCTTAACCGAACGTTTTGAGTTGATAGTAAACGGTAAAGAATTAGCCAATGCTTATTCCGAATTAAATGATCCGATTGACCAACGTGAACGTTTTGAAGAACAATTGCGTTTGTCCCAAAAGGGAGACGATGAAGCCATGTATATCGATCACGATTTTTTACGGGCATTGGAATACGGTATGCCTCCTACTTCCGGTATCGGTATCGGTATTGACAGGTTAACTATGTTTTTAACCGATAATGACAGTATTCAAGAAGTGATTTTTTTTCCGCAGATGAAACCGGAAAAAAAAGCAGTCGCTTTGACAGATGACGAAAAAACAGTCTTAAAACTGCTTAAAGAACAATCTCCCGTATTATTATCCGAATTGAAAGCAAAAACAGGCTTGTCTAATAAAAAATGGGATAAAGCCATTAAAGGTTTGACCAAAAAGAAACAAGCCAAAGTAGAAAATACCGGTGAAGGATTATTTGTAAAATCGTTTGATTAAGACTTTTAATTCCCGGATAAGTTTTGTAAACCCAAAGTCTCAAATTTTTAATACCTGACAGGAGGTTTTGAGAACCTGCCTTCATAAATCACATAAAAACAAACAAGGTCGCCAAAATGGCGACCTTAATTATTTTTATCATAAAAACACTATCTTATTCGGCAGTTTCTGCTTCCGTAGTAGTATTTTCTTCCTTTTGACCTTCTGCTTTTGCGGTTTCTGCTTGTTTTGCTTCGGCGGCAGCTACAGCTTTCGCTTCAGCAATAGCTTTTTCATCACGAATCGGCGTTACTTCAAACTCCAAATCCACAATCACATCTCTGTGTAAACGTATTTTAGCATTGTATTTTCCGATACGTTTAACATTTCCACCAATAACCTGTATATATTTTTTTTCAATATCAAAACCTTCTTTGGCTAAAACTTCGGCTAAATCCTGATTATTAACCGAACCGAACAATTTATCACCGGCACCGACCTTGGCAGGAATTTTTATTTGTAAAGCTTTCAATTTTTCGGCCAATTTTTGTGCTTCTTCCACTATATGTTTTTCTTTAAAAGCTCTTTGCTTTAATTTTTCGGCCAAAACCTTTTTAGCGGAAGGCGTTGCCAATATGGCATAACCTTTCGGAATGAGATAATTCCTGCCGTAACCGTTTTTAACCGTAACGATATCATCGGCAAAACCCAAATTTTCAACGTCTTTTAATAATATGATTTCCATCGTTTCTTCTTTTTTATTTTAACATATCTCCTACAAAAGGCATCAAAGCCAAATGACGCGCTCTTTTGATAGCCTTAGCTAATCTTCTTTGATATTTTAAAGAAGTTCCGGTAATACGACGCGGTAAAATTTTACCTTGTTCGTTAACAAATTTCATTAAGAAATCGGGGTCTTTGTAATCGATATATTTGATACCGTATTTTTTAAAACGGCAATATTTCTTTCTTTTAGGTTTAACCTCAATTTCCAATTGGGTTAAATATCTGATTTCGGATTGTTTTCCTGAACTTTGATCTAAACTTGACATATCTTATTATTTTTTAGATTCTTTAATTTTTTCTCTTCTTTTTTCGGCCCATTCAATGCCGTATTTGTCCAGTTTGACAATCAAATGACGCATCACACGTTCATCTCTCCTAAAAGACAAATCCAAGTCTTTAACATCCTCCGGGTTCAATTTGAACTCAATCAAATGATAAAACCCGGTTTTCTTGTGTTGGATAGGGTAAGCCAATTTTTTAAGCCCCCAATCTTCTTTCCATACTATCTCGCCGCCTTTGGAAGTTAAAAAATCTTCAAATTTTTTGACTGCTTCCTTTACCTGATCATCAGATAAAACGGGAGTTAAAATGAAAACAGTTTCATAATGATTCATAATATTTATTTTAATTTTAAAGTGCCTGCAAAGATAAAAAATATTCCTGTAAATCCGTTTTATTTTTTGATAAATTGTTTTGCCGACTTAAATTGCTGATTTTGAAGCTTTAAAATATAAGTCCCGGCAGGTAAAAAGGAAACATCTATCCGGTTATTTTGTAAAGAAACGGGATAAATTTTGCCGGAAATATCCTGAATCTCAGCTTTATTAAATTGATAATCTCCGGTCGAAAGATTGATAAAATCATTGACAGGGTTGGGATAAACAACTATTTGATTGGCATCTATTTCCTTTAAAGAATTGGTGTCTTCCGGGATACTGACCGAACCGGTTTGAATATAATCACCGAAAGTCGAACCATCTCCATTAGCCATATTAACTGCAAAATACAACGTCAAATCACCTTGCGAGCCGGACGGCGCCGTCCAATCAAAAGTCCATTGAGTTTGCATGTTACCTAAAGATGTATGTGTAATATAGGTATTGCCTTGAATGGCTTGTGTAGTTGCATCAGAATTATTAAATGTCCCTTGTTTCTGATTCGAAGCATTTTCCACACAAGCTTCAAATCCCATACGGGCGGTACTGACATTGGAGACGCTTAGTGTCAATTGATAAGTTTGTCCGGGTTGGTAACCGTTGGCAGGAATTCCGGTAACATCAAACGTTGGAGAATATCCACTCCCGCTATATGAATGACACTGATCACATTTATAATTATTGTCTCCGGGAGACCCCGTAAAACCGGCAGGTGCACCGTTTGAAGTTGAGAGTAATAAATATACCGGTAATAAAAATACGAGTAAATAGGATTTTTTCTTCATAATTTGATTTTTATTAAATTAAAATGCTAAATTACGAAAAAAAGGAATAGGTTTTTGAATTGATGAATTGATGAATTGATGAGTTGATGAAATGAGGAACAGAATATCACGTCATTTCACTTGATACTTGTTACTAGCTACTTGATACTAGTAACTGTCTGATACATTTTAAACTAAAAAACGGCACTTGTTTTTTATATTCGTCATAAGCTTGTCCGAATTTTTTCCGGGCCTGAGGTTCTTCGTAAAATTTAATCATCAGCACCAGCAAAAGTATTTCGAAAGGCGCCAAAATCATGATAAAAACCGGGCTACCGACTAACAAAGCAAAAGCTAACGGAAAAAATATCAATCCGAAATGCATCGGATGACGCATGCAACCGTAAATGCCCGTTGTTACCAACTTATTTACTTCCAAAGGCGGCAAATCACCTTCCCTACCGTGTTTGGCCAAATATCGTCCGGTATTGCGACTGACTTTGATAATTGTTTTTAACAAAATGTAACCGGGAATCATTGTAGCAACATGAAATTTTGTGCTGTTGAACCAATCGTAAAAATAAATTTTGTCATAATGTATGCTCAAAACAGCACCGCCTACTAAAAACAATAGCCACATAACGATCCTGAAAATATTTTCTTTGCCAATTTTTTTCATTTGTTAATAAATCTTATCTTTGTTGCCCAAAATTAAGCAATTTATCTATTGACCTAAAATTTATTTCTATGTACGACAAAAAAATTGCCGTTATCGGCTTGGGGTATGTCGGATTGCCATTGGCAGCAGCTTTTGCTACAAAATATAAAGTTGTGGGATTTGATATCAATTCGAAACGGGTATCTGAACTTAAAAAAGGTATCGATGACACACTGGAAGTGTCCGAAGAACAATTAAAAAGCGTTTTGGTAAATGATTTTGACAAAAAGGGGTTATCTCTGACAGATAACTTGCAAGATATAGTTGATGCTCAAATTTATATTGTCACGGTTCCCACACCTATCGACAAACATAAAATTCCGGATTTGACCCCTCTTTACAAAGCCAGTGAAAGTGTTGGAAAAGTGTTGAAAAAAGGCGATATCGTCATTTACGAATCAACGGTATTTCCGGGCGCTACCGAAGAAGAATGCGTCCCGATTTTGGAAAAAGAGTCCGGATTAAAGTATAACACGGATTTTTATGCCGGTTATTCCCCCGAACGTATCAATCCGGGAGACAAAGAACATACGGTAACAAAAATTTTAAAGGTTACTTCGGGATCCACACCTGAAATTGCAGAAGAAATCGACCAACTTTACAAAAGTATTATCACTGCGGGTACGCATAAAGCTTCGTCCATCAAAGTAGCAGAAGCGGCCAAGGTAATTGAAAATGCGCAACGGGATATCAATATCGCATTCGTCAATGAATTGTCCAAAATTTTCCGTTTGTTGGAAATAGACACGATAGAAGTTTTGGAAGCGGCCGGTACCAAATGGAATTTTTTACCGTTCCGCCCCGGATTGGTTGGGGGGCATTGTATCGGTATAGATCCCTATTATCTGGCTCACAAAGCCAAAGAATACGATTACAATCCGGAAATCATTTTAGCCGGACGCCGTTTAAACGACAGTATGGGACAATTCGTAGCCCAAGAAACGATTAAAATGATGTTGAAAAAAGGTTTGGAAATCAAAAATGCCAATGTGTTGGTTTTAGGTATAACATTCAAGGAAAATTGTCCTGACATCCGCAATTCCAGAGCTATTGATGTTGTCAGGGAACTGCAAGATTATCAAATGAATATCGATGTATTTGACCCTTGGGCATCACCGGAAGAAGTAAAAGAAGAATACGGATTGGATTTGATTTCAAACATCGAAAATACCGATAAAAAATACGATGCCGTCATAGCAGTGGTCGCTCATAATGAATTTAAAAATCTCGATCTGGAAAAATATACCAATGATAATGCTTTGATTTACGATGTCAAAGCCATTTATCCGAAAGAAAAAAGTGATATGAGACTTTGATTTTCAGACCAATGTAAAAAGTGACAAGGCGTTAGAAATGTTTTTTTTTCGGATTCCTCACCGGTTTACTGTAATAATATTTTTTATCCGGACTTTGTTGTGGCACTATATTAAAATTTTGCCAAAAAAACGCAATCTGTCGTTTATGAACTGCCGGTAAAGGCGCATCACCCGTCTGCCAAAACAACCGGCTATCATCCGGATAATGATATTCAAGATTACCGACACTCTCCGTCTTAAAGGGAACATTCAAACTTGAAACCGGCCGGGGTGTAATAATATTTTTTAAACCGAAATGCTGACGCAGGGATAAAAAAATACCGGCAAAAATAAATAAAATCCAACCAAAGGTATTGAAGTATTTAAAATTGAGTTGTGAGCCTGAGAATGCTTTGATACTCATTGCCAAAAAAAGCAAAAACGAAAGATAAAAACGGAAATTGGGACTGATAAACAAAATAATCATAAAATAAATCGATCCTGTTAAATACAGAAGCCAATATGGATTTGAAATTTTTAATTTTTGTTTTTTGAGCACTAAAATCACCGGATATAAAACAAGCAATATGACTATCAACGGATTGATAATTTGATGGATGCCGGGTTGCCGTAGCCACTGCCAAAATCCGGTTATCAAATGACCGCTTAAAGATAAAGCCATGTTTTCTCGTTGTCCGAGTTGTGATATATATTGCATTAATTCCCGCGGGTATTGCCAAACCGGTTTAACTAAATCACCCAACAAATCAAAGGGATAAAAAATATAACCGGTGACAATATAATTTTTACTAAACCACAAACTCAACAATATCAGACCGAGAATCAACATTTTCATGGAATAAACGTTGAGAATCCGGCGGTATCGCCACCATAAAATCAAAACCGGAATAACATTTATGACAGCCGTCGGTTTTATAAGGAAACTGAGGCTCGCTAATAAAAACATCTCAATAAACAGATTGATATTGAAATGTTTAAAGTTTATAATAAATAAATCGAAGACGATTAATGACAACAAAGCAACTGACAAATCGGGTGAAGGGCTATCAATAAAAAAAACTGTCAGCACCGATACCACCGGAAAAATTACAAACCAATAAGTTTGTTTTAATCCGTATTTACGAACTGTTTGCAACCAATAAAAAACAAAAATCAAGAGAAACAAACCGTTTAAATCGTTAAAAGTTAAAGATTTATAATGAAGATTACAGCCGGCTTGTAAGATATGCCAGCCGGAAAATTGTCCTAAAAACGGATGAATATTCATCAAACCTTTAATAAAACCTTGTTCGTTTGCCCATTTAACAGTCTGGATATAATAACTTTCGTTGTCAGGTAAACTCGAAAAAGCGGCACTCAACATCAAAACTACAATTAATATGATGAAAAGTAATATTTTATCCGAAAGTGAAAATTTTTTAAAAACATGCCAAATGGTTCTTACAAATTCCGGACGGTATATCAAAAAAATAATTGAAAAGACAAAGAAAAAAATTTGAAATATCAAAGAAAAACCATAAAAATACAATATCAACCAAATCAACAACATATATGCAAACAGCCCGTTAAAAAGCAAGAAATTTTGCATACCGGCATCTTTCTTAAAAAGAAAAAAATGCACAATACGTCCGAGCGCTATGATAATAGTCAAACTAAACAACCAAACCGCTAAAATTTCAAGCATAATAATAATTTATTTGGCAAATATCATTAAAGAAAAGTCCGGTCAATTAATATGCTTAATCAAACTATCGAAAGCTACAGTTGCAAAATACCCGATACCTCCTTGCACATTGGTTTCGGGATTACCCGGAACAAAAATTTGAAAAGGACTGTCGCCGTAACCCATATTACCCAACCGGTCCAAAGTGTTCAAATAATCGACATAAGTTTTGTTGAGATGAAACAATTTGACTTTATAATCCCCCGGGCCGCTATCATAAACATTTGATAAACTCAATGAATGTTCCGATTTATCATAAGTGTAATCATTAAAATAAATGTCGGAATCCAATTGATAAAAACCGGTGTAATCATGATAAAAAATTTGCACCATATAATAATCCGTCCGGCTTTGTGGGTCGTCAAAATATAATTTCAACTTGTATTCGGTATTCCCGTCGTTGTCTGTTTCTGTAACAAATTCAAAATCGGTAATTTGAACCAAAGAAGGCATTGTGGAGCTTGCTGTCAATTGTTGGTTTCCTTTGATTAATTTCAACGTATAAGTTTCTCCGGGGATACCGTTGGAAGTTGTTCTGTAAATACTATCATTACCGGGAACAAAATTTATGATATGTCCTTGACTGTCGGTAACGGTTAATTGGGCATCGATAACCGGCCGGTATCCATAAGTATCTCTTTCAAAACCTTTACTCATTGTTATTTTAAAGAAAGAATCCGGGGCAAAATTTGAAAATTTGCCTTCGATAACGGGTACAGGATCCATTTCTTGTATCTCGATATCGGCATCTTTTTCGCAAGCAACTGACAATAAAAGTACAAGCAATATAAAACTGATTTTTTTCATTGGCTTAAAATTTAAAATTATAAGTTATAGACGGTACCCATCTGAACAATGTAATTTGACGGGCTTTTAAATTCCGGCTTTGATGTTCCCAATCTTCACGGAAATAAATAATATACGGATTGAGACGGCCGTAAGCATTGTAAAGGGCAAAATTCCAACTTGAACGGAATTTTTTACCCGGTTTGTTGTGCAGAGTTACTGAAAGATCCAAACGATGATAATCGGGCATTCTACCACCGTTTCGTTCCGTGAAATATGGGTATTCGTGTCCGTTTATTTGATAAAATCCGGCAGGAAATGTCACGGCATTGCCGGTATAATAGACCCAAACGAGCCCCAAATCGACTTGTGGAAATAATCTGTAATTCATGACCAACGAAATGTCGTGAATGCGATCTTGCCTGGCGGAGAACCATTTCCCGTTATTGATACCGTCAAATTGTTTGAGGGAACGGGATAAAGTATATGATAACCAACCGTTTAACCTACCTTGTTTTTTTTGGAACAATAATTCCAATCCGTAAGCTTTACCTTGACCGTAAAGCAAATCTTTTTCCACTTCGGGATTGAGTGTAATTTGGGTACCCGTCTTGTAATCCACGACATTATGCATGGTTTTATAATAGATTTCGGCTGAAAATTCCAGTTTTCCATCTTTTAAATTTCTAAAATATCCAGCAGAAGCCTGATAAGAAGTTTGAGCCGGAATATTCAAACCGCTGGGCATCCAGACATCCGTCGGATTGGCCGATGAAGAATTACTCATCAGATGTAAAAATTGATAGGTTTTGGCAAAAGCCGTTTTGACAGATTGCTCCTCGTCAAAAGCATAACTGATACTGATACGTGGGGCCAAACCGTGAAAAGTTTTAACCGCTTTCCAGCGGTCATAATGCTTGGTAAATTCCTCGTTACCTTGGGCATCGTATTTGGTAAAATTGCCACCACCCAGATGAATAAAATTCGTGTATCGGAGGCCGTAATAAACTTTCAGTTTATTGGAAATACTGTATTCGTCCGAAAGATACAAAGCATTTTCAAAAGCATAGCGGTTTATTAAATTTAACCGGTCAAGCACTTCATTAAATTCGCTGGACCTAAAAGTACTGGGTCTCAAAGTATGATGCGTGATATCAAGCCCGAAGTTAATCTTATGTCTATCGTTTAAGTAATAATTAAAATCATTTTTTAAAGTCAGATCTTGAATACCGGCGCCCAAAGAAAAGAAAAACTCTGTAAAATCTCTGGATTCCAATTTGATAAGATAATTATAATCGCTGAAAATCAACGATGTATTAGAAAACAAACGGCTGTTAAAAATATGATTGAAACGCAAAGTTGTGGTTGCATTACCCCACGAAAAACCGAATTTACTTTCCTCTTCTTTAACCCCGAACACATCCCGTCCGAAATAACCCGACAGAAACACACGGTTATTAGCGTTGAAACGCCAATTGGTTTTGAGATTCAAATCGTAAAAATACAATCCCATATTGTTGATATCTTGGTCGTTGGTAATGGCTTTGAACAACAAATCCACATAAGTCCGGCGTCCGGATATCAAAAAAGACGATTTGTCTTTAACGATAGGGGCCTCCAAAGCAAAGCGCGACGATATCAAGCCGATACCGCCTTGGCCGTGCAGTTTTTTATTATTCCCTTCCTTCATCCGCATCTCCAATACCGATGACAACCGGCTGCCGTACCGTGCCGGGATATGCCCTTTGTACAATTTGACATCACGGATAACATCGGCATTAAAAACCGAGAAAAATCCCAACAAATGCGATGCGTTGTAAACCGGCGCTTCATCCAGTAAAATCAAATTCTCGTCGATATTTCCACCCCGTACATAAAAACCGGATTGACCTTCGCCCGCCGGTTTGACCCCGGGTAACAACTGGATGATTTTCAATATATCTTTTTCACCCAATAAAACAGGCAAATTTTCTATTCTTTTAATTTGTAAATCATGTGTACCGAGAACCGTGGAACGCACATTGCGGATTTTCGTTTTTTTGCCGGTAACAACCACTTCTCCCAAAGTTTCGGGAACCGGTATCAGCTTTATATCACGTTTGATATCTTCTTGCAAATTAATGGTGATTTCTTCATCTTTATATCCCAAATAACTGAAAACCAACGTGTAAGTCCCGGCCGGCAAACTCAATGCGTAATATCCGTAATAATTGGAGACCACCCCTTTTTGCGGATTGGATTTGACAAAAATATTCACCCCCATCAAAGTTTCACCGGTTTTGGCATCGGTAACCGTACCGCTGACGGTAAATTTTTGTTGGGATTGGATATTTGACAAAATAAAAAATAAAAAAATGACAAAAAAATGTTTCATCACATTAGTTTTTGTCAAAGTTATAAAAAATTTGTTACATTTTTTATGCATTTTTATTCAAAATAGTATCCTCAAAATATCCTCCGGAACCCAATAAAAAAAACAAATAAAACAAATTGCTTAATTTTGTATCAATAACCGTTGCAAGGCAAATTACATGTCCACCCTCAAAACATACTACCCCACTCTGAAATTTATCGGCAAGTTTGTGTTGATTTATGTTGTTTTAGTAACGGTTTATAATTTTTATTTGTCTTTTTTTCAAAATCAAACTGACATCATTACGATTTGGGTTGGAAAATTGGTTTCCGGTATTTACAATATCCTCGGCATAAACGTGCAGAGTGTTCCAATTAAAACCGAACCCGGTTTAAAATTAATTGTCAAAGGGCAATATGTCGCACGGATAGTAGAAGGTTGCACGTCAATAAGTGTGATTATCATGTTTATGGCTTTTGTACTGAGTTTCGGTAAAAATCTAAAAAAAACATTGACTTTCGCCCTTATGGGCAGTATATTGATTTTTATATTCAATTTATTACGAATTGTCTTTCTGGGTTATATCCTGTATGCTTTTCCACAATATCAAGACGTGGCACACCGCATCATATTTCCGGCAATGATTTACGGTTTCGTTATCATTTTATGGCTCTATTTTGTTCTCAAATATCATGAGTAAGAGTTATCAGAAACATATTATAGCCAGTATTGCCCTTATTCTGTTGATTGCCATACGCTTTTTTGAAAAACATTTTTTTGACGATGGCTTAATTGCCTTTTTTCAACATGATTACTTAAATAATGATTTACCCGACACTTCTATTATAAAAACACTTTTGATAGACAGTGTTAGATATTGGCTCAATGCAGTGTTGAGTATCGCTATCATTTATCTGTATTTTAAACAAACAGGATTGTTAAAATTTTTATTTTTGATTTACACAGCGACTTTTATCATTGGTATAAGTTTAATGTATATAGCGCTTCAAAATTATCAATCAGGACAATATCTGTTTTTGTTTTACACACGGCGTTTTATGATACAACCGCTTTTGTTGTTTTTGTTATTTCCGGCATTATGGTATCAAAACACCTTGGATTAAAAAAATAAAAACGGCTACCAAAAATTTGACAGCATTTTTTTTTACAATTATGAAAACAAAGCTAATTATCTTTTTTAATTTTAAAATGAAAAAACATTTTTTTGTTTCTACTTGCTACTAACTCCCCATCTCCAAATACCGCCTCAAAAAATCAGAATGTTCTTTGAGCTCTTGCAAGTGCATATCTTCTTCCATCTGGCTGATAATGCGGTAATCGTACCGGCGAAAACTTTGGATGATTTCATTGATATCATCCGTATCGATTTTTATTTCCACTTCGGTATTCTCTCCGGTTTCATTGACCAAAATTCCTAAAATTTTTCCCCCGTCGGATTCGATGATTTGTGCCACTTCACTGATACTGAAATCGGTTGTTAATTTACTGACAACCAATAAATAACCACGATTGTTTACGAAAGTTTTTTCAGTCAACAAATCCAAAATATCATCCAACAAACGGATACCGATATATTTTCCCGACAAATCCAATACGCCCATAACATTGGCTTCGTTTCGCATCAAAACGGATAATGTCTCTGTCCAATTCATCCGGTCGGACAAATATTCTTTTTCCAGCAAATGCTTATGTGTCTGTAAAGTATCCCGTTTGTTTTTAATTGCCATTAAATCGTCACAACGCACCATACCGCGATAAATTCCTTTTTCAACCACAGACAAATGACTGAATCCGTAATGATGACAGGTATCTATCAAGGTGTCGATTGTGTCGTTAAAGGCAAAGGCTTTGAATTTGTAAATTGGGATGTTTAGCATGTTTGTTTATTTGGTGATATGGTTAATCGGTTATTTGATTGTCGGATGTCCGATGTCCGATGTTCGGTGTCCGGTGATAATTCTAATTTCTAAAATCTAATTTTAAATTTTTGGTTGTTTGGTTATTTGATTGTCGGCGCTTTGGTACACCACTCCTTCGTCGTGGTACTCAGCGACCTTTGATTCTGCATTACCGGTTGTCAGGTTCTGTCATTTCGAACGAACGACGAAGGAGTGAGGAGAAATCTATTTTCTTTAATGTTGAGATTCCTTCCCGTTCCCTTCGGATACGGGACAGGCTGTCGCTCCTCGTACCTCCTCGCTCTGTCGGAATGACAACCGCTATCATTACAACCCTACGAAAGTAGGGAGAAAAATCTTATTTACTATTTTCAACTATTCAACTTATTACTTATAACTCGTTACGAACTTTATAACTTTACAAACTTTATGAACTTTTAACTAGACGATGCATTGCATCGTCCGTGCAAAAATAAAAAAATAAAAAGAGAAATATCAGTTTTAGTAAACCATATTTTTATAAATTTGCGTGTTATTCAAGAAAATAGAGAAAACATTCAATCATTATGTCTAAACAAATCAAAATATCAAGAGGTTTGAACATTAATTTGAAAGGCAAACCAGCTTTTAAAATTGCCGATGCGCCCCGTTCTGAAAAATATGTTGTCAAACCGGTTGAATTTTATGGTATTAATCCGCGTTTAACCGTCAAACAGGGAGAACATGTGCATGCCGGCGACCCGTTATTTTATCATAAATATATTGACAGGATAAAATTTACCGCTCCGGTAAGCGGTGTGATTGAAGATATCATTCGCGGTCATAAACGAAAAATATTAAAAATTGTTATCAAAGCAGACGATACGGATACTTTTAAACAATTTAATACTGCCAAACCCGAAATTTTGTCGAGAGAACAAATTTTGAATTTACTTCTGGAAAGCGGTCTGTTTGCCACTATCAAGCAACGCCCTTACGACATTATTGCCCATCCCGATGACCGGCCGAAAGCCATATTTATTTCCACTTTCGATTCGGCCCCTTTGGGAGTGGATTACGCCTTTGCTCTGAAAAATAAAATGAAAACCTTTGAAAACGGCCTCAAAACCGTCAAAAAATTAACAGAAGGCAAAGTCTATGTCATCGTTAACGGTGAAACGGCAACGGACTTTTATAAACTTCCGGATGTTGAAATCATTAAAGCTTTTGGGCCGCATCCGGTTGGTAATGTAAGTGTCAGTATTGAAAAATTTGAACCTATCAGTAAAGGTGATCGCATTTGGACGATTAATCCGGCTGATGTGGCCCTCATCGGTGAATTTTTTGAAACCGGACATTACAATCCCTTCCGGACTGTAGCCCTTGCCGGTTCGCAAGTTAAAGAGCCTATGTATTACAATATAAAACCCGGGGCCGGTTTGTCAAGTTTCTTAAAAGACAAACTAAAAGATGGTGATTCCCGTATCATCAGTGGAAATGTCTTAACCGGTGCTGATATTACCAAAGACAAATTTCTCAATTTTTACGATAACGAAATTACGGTTATTCCTTTGGGAAACAAACCGAAATTTATGGGTTGGTTACCATTCTTTGGTAAAAATCGGAAAAGTTTTTACAATTTCGGTTTGACTCCGAAAGAACTCGATTTGGATGCCAGTTTGTATGGTGAAGAACGGGCATTTGTCATGAACGAAGAGTACGAATCTGTGATGCCCTTAGATATTTATCCGGTTCATTTGCTCAAAGCCGCTTTGACAGGCGATGTAGAAAAAATGGAACAATTAGGTATCTTGGAAGTCGCTCCCGAAGATTTTGCTTTGTTGGACTATATCAGCTCATCTAAAATAGACACACAAGAACTCATCAGAAAAGGCCTGGACATTATGCAAGTTGAAATGGGTTAAGTATAGTTGAAAGTTAAAAGTTGCGGTTCATAGAATATTACTTTTTTTGATAAGAGTTTATTAGTTCATACCGTATTTTCGTCTTGTAAATTGAGGAAATGAGGAGTGAGGAATGAGGAGTGAGGAATGGTCACTTCGATACTATGACTTGTCATGAAATAGGTTGACTCGAAAAGATAACAAAAATCAGGACGGGCAAGCGATTAACGATTTTAGATTTTATCAAGCTCCGTTAGGAGCGACCCGTTAGTAGAAATACATATAATGAAAAAACAACCATTAAGCCTCGTTAGGGGAGTCCTGTTAGTAGATGATAACAGTAAAAATTACCATAAAAACCCCGAAGGGGTGACATTATTATAGTTAAAAGTTAAAAGTTAAAAGTTAAAGGTTTATAATGTTGAATGTTAGACTTAAATAAAAACAAACATAAAAACGTAAATATATATTTAAATGAAAGTTTTAGAAAAGTTTTTTAATAAATACGAACATTTGTTTCTCGAAGGTGGGAAGTATGAGAAATACTATCCCGCTTATATGGCGCTTTATACATTTATGTTTACGCCGGGAGAAACAACCAAAAGGGGGGCTCATATCCGCGATGCTGTCGATTTGAAACGAGTGATGTTCACAGTGGTATTGGCCCTGATCCCCGCTACAATTTTCGGCATGTGGAATGTCGGCTATCAATATTTTCAACAAGCCGGCACTGAGTTTACCAATTGGGATGCTTTTGTCTATGGATTTTGGAAAGTTTTACCGATGATTATCGTCTCATATGTCGTGGGATTAGGTATCGAATTTTATTTTGCCATCCTGCGTGGTCACGATGTCAACGAAGGTTATTTGGTTACAGGATTATTGATACCATTGATTATGCCGGTTACCATTCCTTTGTGGATTTTGGCGGTTTCTGTTGCTTTCGCGGTGATTATCGGCAAAGAAGTTTTCGGAGGCACGGGTATGAACATTGTCAATCCGGCATTGGTTGCCAGAGCATTTGCGTTTTTTGCCTATCCCAGTTTTATGTCCGGAAACGAAGTGTGGATTCCCAAACCCGAACATGCCGATGCTTATTCGGGCGAAACTATTTTAGGGGCATTGGGACAAGGACAACAGATTGCTTATACCTGGAAAGACATGTTTTTCGGAACCATTCCGGGTAGTGTCGGAGAAACATCGGTATTGATGATTCTAATTGGAGCCGCTTTGCTATTACTGACCAAAGTCGGTAGCTGGCGTATCATGTTGTCCGGTTTTGCCGGTGCCGCATTGATGGCATTTATCTTCAACCTTTGGGGCGCTAATACCTTAATGCAATTGCCTTGGTGGCAACATCTACTGGTCGGCGGTTTGGCATTCGGAATTGTCTTTATGGCTACCGACCCGGTAACGGCAGCCCAAACCCGCAAAGGTAAATGGATTTACGGCTTCTTAATCGGGGTATTTGCCATACTGGTAAGAGTATTTAATCCGGCTTATCCCGAAGGCGTGATGTTGGCCATTCTGTTGATGAACGTCATTGCGCCTACTATTGACTACTACGTGGTGCAAGCCAATATCAAGAAAAGAATGAAAAGATTGGAAAAACAAACGGCTTAATACATTATTATTATGGATAGAAACAGTAACATTTACACGATTTTATTTGCAGCCGTTGTGGTAACCGTATCTGCCGTTTTACTGGCATTGGCGGTAATGATACTGAAACCGGCACAAGAACGAAATAAAAGACAAGAAAAAATGACCGATATTATGTACACTATCGGTCTGGACGATGAAGCTCTAACCCAAAAAGCCATTGCCGAAGGCAAAGCGCTCAATTATAAACTTATTGAAACTTATTTCAATAAATATTTTAACAAACAATATGCCCTTAAGGCGGACGGTAGTGTGGACAAGAGTGTCAAAGCTTTTGATATCAACATGAAAACCGAGATAAAAAAACCGGAAAATGAACAACGTTTTCCTATTTTTATCGGTGATGTAGATGGAAAAAAATACTATGTAATACCGCTGTACGGTAAAGGTTTGTGGGACGATATCTGGGGCTATATCGCCTTGGAAGAAGATGCCAACACGGTTAAAGGGGTAAAATTCGGCCATAAAGGTGAAACGCCCGGTTTGGGAGCCGAAATCACTAAAAAATGGTTTGAAAAGCAGTTTGTGGGTGAAAAAATCTTTGACAAAGACGGCTCGTTCAAAGGGATTACCCTGTTAAAAGGCAATAAAGACCCTGAAAATAACGACAAAGAAGACCACGAAGTCGATGCTATTTCGGGAGCAACTTTGACCGGTAACGGTGTTACGGATATGATACAAGAACGTTTGCAACATTATTTACCATTCTTTAAAAAAATAAGACAACAAAAAAATTAAAATATTATGGCTAAAAAACATAAATGGCAAGATCTGATAAAAGATCCTTTAAACGAAAACAACCCGATAACCGTTCAGGTTTTGGGGATTTGTTCGGCTTTGGCTATTACCGTCAAACTGATGCCGGCCATCGTTATGGCATTGTCCGTTATGGTTGTCGTTGCATTTAGTAACTTGATTGTTTCATTGATACGAAATTATATCCCGAACCGGATTCGTATTATCGTGCAATTGTTGGTAGTAGCAACATTAGTAATCCTGGTAGATCAAATCTTAAAAGCTTTCGCTTACGATGTTTCCAAACAATTATCGGTATTCGTCGGCTTGATTATTACCAACTGTATCGTTATGGGACGTCTCGAAGCTTTTGCTTTGGGTAACAAACCGCTTGATTCGTTTTTAGACGGTATTGGTAACGGAGCCGGTTACGGTTTGATATTGATTATCGTTGCCTTTTTCCGCGAGCTGTTTGGCTCCGGCACTTTGTTTGACTATCAAATTATACCGCAATCATTCTACGATTTGGGATATGTTAACAATGCGATGATGTTGTTACCGGCAATGGCATTGATAACCCTTGGTATTGTCATCTGGGTACAACGCAGTTTGTACCCGCAATTAACTGAAAAAGAATAAAAAAGGAAGTATTATGGAATTATGGAATATATTTATAAGAAGTATCTTTATTGAAAATATGGTTTTTGCCTTTTTCTTGGGTATGTGTTCATATTTGGCCGTTTCCAAAAAGGTAAAAACATCCGTCGGTCTGGGTGCCGCAGTGGTATTCGTTTTAACGATTACCGTTCCGGTTAACTTTTTGATTGACAAATATTTACTACAACCCGGTGCTTTGAAATGGTTGGATCCGTCATTTGCCGATGTCGATTTGAGTTTTTTGAGTTTTATCATGTTTATAGCGGTGATTGCAGCTATGGTGCAACTGGTTGAAATGTTTGTCGAACGTTTTGCACCGGCACTGTATGCTTCCTTAGGAATTTTCTTACCGCTGATTGCTGTCAACTGTGCCATTCTCGGTGGGTCTTTGTTTATGCAACAAAAAGAATTTACACAAGTATCAGAAGCCTTGGTGTACGGATTAGGTTCCGGTATCGGTTGGATGTTAGCCATTATTTTATTGGCGGCTATTCGTGAAAAAATTACCTATTCCAATGTGCCGGCACCGTTGCGCGGTTTGGGTATCACTTTTATTATTACCGGTCTGATGGCTATTGCCTTTATGGCCTTTATGGGAATCAAAATTTAATTCAAAGTTTGTAGAAAATGGATCAGAATACAATGAAAGTAATCATAGCCAGTGTATTGGTATTTTTGGCGGTTGTCTTGATATTGGTCATTTTACTTTTGTGGGCAAAAGCCAAATTACTGCCCGGGGGCAAAGTTAAAATATTGGTCAACGGTGAAAAAGAATTGGAAGTGGAAGCGGGTGGTTCGTTATTGAGTACCTTGTCTAATGAAAAAATCTTTTTACCATCAGCTTGTGGCGGTGGCGGTACTTGTCTGCAATGTAAAGTCAAGGTTTTAAAAGGCGGTGGCAACATGCTCCCGACCGAAGAACCGCATTTTACCCTTAAACAAAAAGAAGAAGGCTGGCGATTGGGCTGTCAAGTCAAGGTTAAAGAAGATTTGGAAATCGTTGTGCCGGAAGAAGTATTCGGTGTTAAAAAATGGGATGCCAAAGTGGTTTCCAATTACAATGTGGCTTCATTTATCAAAGAATTTGTGGTTGAAGTGCCCGAAGATATCAATTACAAACCCGGCGGTTATATCCAAATAGATGTGCCACCGGTAACGGTTGCCTACAAAGATATAGACATCACGGCACATCCTGTGGAACATCCCGGTGAACCGGACAAATTCAGGGAAGATTGGGATAAGTTCAACTTATGGCCGCTTGTCATGAAAAACGACGAAGAAGTGACACGGGCTTATTCCATGGCCAGTTATCCTGCCGAAGGACGCCGTATTATGTTAAACGTCCGTATTGCCACACCCCCGTGGGATCGTGAAAAAAATACGTGGATGAACGTCAATCCCGGTATTGCTTCATCTTATATATTCTCACGCAAACCCGGTGATGTTGTCAAAATATCCGGTCCTTACGGCGAATTCTTTATCAATGAAGATTCCGATGCCGAAATGGTCTATATCGGTGGGGGAGCCGGTATGGCCCCGATGCGTTCACACTTGTATCACTTGTTTAAAACGCTTAAAACCGACAGAAAAGTATCTTATTGGTATGGCGGACGCTCCAAACGTGAACTGTTCTATGTAGATCATTTCAGAGATTTGGAAAAAGAATTTCCTAACTTCAAATTTTATCTAGTCTTATCCGAGCCGCGTCCCGAAGATGACTGGCAAGTCAAAGAATGTCTGGATTGTCCCGGCGATGGTTTCATCGGATTTGTGCATCAAGCACTCTACGATAACTATCTGAGTAAACACGAAACCCCGGAAGATATAGAGTATTATTTCTGCGGCCCGCCGATGATGAACAAAGCGGTAGTCAACATGCTCGAAAATCTCGGCGTACCACCTGAAAATATTCGTTTTGATGATTTTGGTGGGTAGAGACGCACGGTCGTGCGTCTCGTGCTAAAAGTTTATAATGTTCATAATGTTAAATGTTATAACTGATAGACGCACCAAAACATAGATTTGATATGTGAATGCAGGTAGATACGTTTTGGCAAAACGTCTCGCTAATATTCGATAAATTTTATTAAACAGAAAAAGAGATACATAGTTTGTGTGTCTCTTTTTTTTTTACAAAATAAACTAATTATACCTCATCCTGATTTTTGTTGACTTTTTGAATCAACCTATTTCAGGGCAAATCAAGTCATAGAGATAATATAACCAAATAACTTTCAACATTCAACTTTTCACTTTTAACTATCTCTTTTGTAACAATTTCGTATCTTTATCGTTAAATCAGTGTAACGAACCGTTAAAATGACTCAACTTGAATTTGTAAATACAGTTAAACGTCTGGAAGACAAGATGTTTCGTTTGGCTAAAATGATGTTGATTTCCACTGATGAAGCGGCTGATGCCGTACAGGAAGTTTTCACCAAACTCTGGGTTAAAAGAGAACAATTTAACCGTATCAGTAATACCGATGCATATTTTTTGCGAACCGTCCGAAACTATTGCCTGGACAGAATCAAATCGAAACAAGCCAAAGAAAGCCGGTTGGATAGTATTTCATTTATGATGAAAGCACCATCATCGGAAAAACAATTTGAAACACATGAAGCTATCGGTATTGTAGAACAACTGATGATGAAATTACCTGAAAAACAACGTTTAATTGTGCAACTACGGGATATTGAAGGTTATGAATTTAAAGAAATTGCCGAAATCTTGGACATGAATGAAAATGCCGTTAGAACCGCATTATCACGTGCCAGAAAAACTTTAAAAAACGCTTTAATCAAACAATATGAATACGGATTACAAAAACATTGACAAACTCTTAAACAAATATTTTGAAGGACTAACCGGCTTGGAAGAAGAAGCTTTGCTGAGAGATTATTTCGCTTCGGATGATGTAGCACCGGCACACGAACCGTATAAAGCGCTATTCGGTTATTTCAACCGGGAACGGCAAATCCGTAATCCGCAGCGTTTCACTTTACCGAAAGCCGGTATAAGTCGCAGATTTTACATGGCTGCCTCTGTAGCTTTGTTTATAGGATTGGGACTGGTATGGCTCTTGCAACAAAATCATCATCAAGGATTTGACTTAAACGGCACGGCAACACATATTCAAATATCCAATCCGAATCCGGAAAAACAAAAAGAAGCCGGAAAAGAACTCAAAAAATTTACCCGTAATGTTTCGGAAGGACTGGACAAAACAGGCACTCTCAGCTTGTTCGGACAAACAACTCAAAAAGTGTTTAACCTTAAAACGACAAAAAAATGAAAAATTTAATATTCCTTTTCAGTCTGCTTATAAACTTTACAAACTTTGCACAAAGTTTATTTGACAAATATGAAGACTACGATCAAGTATCTTCGGTAATAGTTACCGATGAAATGTTCAAACTACTCAAAGAAATAGAGCCCGAAAGTGCCGAAGCCAAAGAAGAAATTAATGTACTCAGCGGCTTGACCGGACTCAAAGTATTTTCAACCGAAGACGCACAAGTACAAGCACAAATGATCAATGATGCCAATCAATATGCAAAAAAGAAAAAAATGGTAGAACTCATGCGTATCAACGATCAAGATAACAATGTCAAATTTTATATTGTCAAAGGTGACAAACCGCATATGGCCAAAGAACTGATTATGATTCTCAAATCTAAAGATCCGCAAAAACCACAAAGTGTTATTATGCTGGTTACCGGCAATATCGATTTGAAAAAACTATCCAAATTGAACAAAAAAGTCAAAATTATCGACAATAAATATCTCAAAGAAGTAGAAGAAAAACAGAATAATTAATCGCTTTAAAAATATCCGGCAATGTTTAAAAAAATAATTAACATATTGGTTTTGAGTTTATTATTACTTTTCATGTCGGCTTGTAAAACTGACCCGATGGAAGATTATTTTGTTCAAGCTACCGAAAGTCCCGACTTTTTTGTCATCAATATTCCGGCAAGTGCCGTTTCGTTTGATGAAAGCAAATTGGACACGGAAACACTTAAAGACATCCATTCCATAAAAAAAATGAATGTTCTAATCTATAAAAATGATTATGACCCCAATAAAAAACAAGCGGAATATAAAAAAGCGGCAAAAATCATTAAAAGCAAACATTACAAAACCTTGTCAAAAATCAACAATAAAGGATACGAAGTTGTCTTTTCTTACAAAGGAGAACCGGAAAAAATCGATGAAGTGATTTTTTTAGGTAAAGACAAAGATTACAATTTTTTGATAGGTATGCTCAAAGGTGACGATGTCAATGTCAACAGTATTGTCAAAGCTTTAAAACACATTAATAAAATTGACGAATCACAAGCCAAAACGATTATTGATATTTTTAATAATAATAATGAATAATTAACGATGTGGCAAGATGTCATAAAAAGTATAAAATATTACGGTATAGCCACCAGATACATTTTTAAATTCCGGTTATATAAATACCTGATACTACTACTGATTTTGCTGATACTTTTTGCTTTTCCGGTTATCATTTTCGATTTATTGATTAACTTTATTGCAGGTTTAATTCCCTACTTCAATGTTCAGAAATACACTATATTGACTGTCAATATTGTAGCGAGTTTTTCCGGCTTTTTATTGTTGTTGATATTATCTCCTGTTTTCTCGTTAGTCTCCGAAGAAGTTGGAAAACGTTTGTCCGGGCAGGTTTATAAATTTTCACTTGTGCAATTGATAAAAGATATCCTACGCGGTATTAAAATCAGTTTACGCAATATGTTCTATCAATACCTCGGTATTGCCATTATTTCCATTATCTTGTACTTTTTGCCGGAAATGAAAATCATTCACCTTACCGGCAACACGCTTATTGCATTGATAACCGCTTACTTTTACGGCTTTTCTATCTTGGATTATGCAATGGAAAATTACCGGATGCCTTATCGGGATTCGGTACAATTTGTACGCGACAATCCCGGATTGGCAATCGGTTTAGGAGGTGTTTATTACCTGATGATTAGTTTAAATACCATTTTTGAAGGACAGTTGGTTTCCGAGCATTTTTCCGTTTATTGGTCGGCGTTTTCCGAAGCGATTGTTGCATTTATCGGGGTAATAGCGGCCAGTGTTTTGATGTTTGAGAAACGGAAGAAATCTCATTCCACATTAAATACAATCGGTAAAGAATAAGTAACATTAACCGGTCTGTCACGTTGCTTGCCGGGTTGCATTTTGGGTAATTTTTGTATCACTCTCCGGGCTTCGTTTTCCAAATCTTTGTCTTAGAAATTAAGGATATTAAGTTAATCCAAAAACATTTTATATAATTTTTGAAATCCAACGAAAGATTATAACTTCTAAACAAAACATAATAAACAGGATGGCGAAGAAACAAAGTTTCTTCGCCCCCGTGTATCTATCAGTTAAATTATCTCTTTACAAATGTTTAAATCCGGTTGACAAAATAAAATCATAACTTTCAACTTTTTACTTTCAACTTTCAACTAAGCTATCTACCCCATAAAAGGATACCGGTAATCCGTCGGCGGATTGAAATTTTCTTTGATAGACCTCACGGACATCCAGCGGATTAAATTCCACATACTACCGGCTTTATCGTTTGTTCCCGAACCACGGGCGCCGCCAAAAGGTTGTTGATTGACCACAGCTCCGGTCGGTTTGTCATTGATATAGAAATTACCGGCGGCATTTTCCAGCTTTTTGCTCGCTTCGGCTATCACATAACGGTCTTTGGCAAAGATAGCACCCGTCAAACCGTAAGGCGATGTTTTGTCAACCAATTCCAAACTGTCACGCCACTCGTCATCTTTATAAACATAAACAGTCAAAACCGGTCCGAACAATTCTTCTTCCATAGTCACATAGTGCGGGTCTTTGGTCAAAATCACTGTCGGCTCTATAAAATATCCTTTACTGTCATCATACCCACCGCCTATAACTATTTCAACATCTTTATCTTTTTTAGCATCATCTATATAACCGGTAATTTTGTTAAAAGCACTTTTGCTGATAACCGCCGTCATAAAATTGGACATATCAACCGGGTCTCCCATCTTGATACTGTCCGTTTGTTTTTTAAGTTCGTCAAAGACGGCTTGCCATTGACTTTCGGGGATATAAGCCCGTGAAGCCGCCGAACATTTTTGTCCTTGATATTCAAAAGCCCCTCGAGTCAAAGCGGTAGCCACGGCTTTGGGGTCGGCATCCCTGTACATCCAAACAAAATCTTTACCGCCGGTCTCCCCTACTATACGCGGATATGTTTTGTAATTGGCAATATTTTCGCCTATTTTTTTCCACAAATATTGGAATACATCGGTAGAACCGGTAAAATGAATACCTGCAAAATCGGGACTGTTTAATACTTCTCCGGTAATCATTGTTGCACTACCGGCTACCATATTGATAACACCGGCCGGTAATCCGGCTTCCTCCAAAATATCGATTATCATTTTAGCCGAATACATTTGCGTAGAAGAAGGTTTCCACACGACCACATTTCCTGCCATTGCAGGAGAAGTCGGTAAATTACCGGCTATCGACGTAAAATTAAACGGCGTCACGGCATACACAAAACCTTCCAAAGGGCGATATTCCATCCGGTTCCAAATG
The DNA here is from genome assembly GCA_027039975.1 of Flavobacteriales bacterium. Classification (GTDB taxonomy): domain Bacteria; phylum Bacteroidota; class Bacteroidia; order Flavobacteriales; family Flavobacteriaceae; genus WGBX01. The sequence goes on along the minus strand of JALWFE010000055.1, from coordinate 583 downwards.
CCGGGAGCGGATTCCGGTTGTTCGGCATAAATTTTTTGCAGATATTTGGCATTAAACCGCCAAAAATCCGCCAATTCCGCTACGGCATCAATTTCTGCTTGGAAAATGGTTTTGGATTGTCCCAACATCGTCGCGGCATTCATCTTGGCTCGATAAGGCCCACTGATTAAATCAGCTGCTTTTAAAAAAATGGAAACACGGTCTTGCCAATCCATATTTGCCCATTTTTCACGGGCAGCCAATGCCGTTTCAATGGCTTTTTGAACATCGTCTTTTGTGGCTTTGTGATAAACCCCGATAACATGTTGATGGTCATGTGGCGGCGTTATTTCTTTGGTTTTTCCCGTGTAAACCCTTTGCCCGTTTATATATAACGGCACTTCTATTTGTTGGTTCCAAAGGTCCTTGTAAACCTTCAAAACTTCTTCCCTTTCCGGCGTGCCGGGGGCATATGATAAAACCGGTTCGTTAGTAACTTTATCCGTTTTAAAAAATCCTGTTGCCATAATTTAAGTTTTTATTTTTTTATGAAACAAATTTAATAAAAAGTAACGGGATATTTTTGAAACAAAGATTATTTTGA
>JALWFE010000054.1 GCA_027039975.1 Flavobacteriales bacterium | reverse complement strand
AATGATTTGGAATGAAGGCAGACTTCCGGAAAATTGGACCGTTGAAAAATTATTACAAAAACATTCATCAAAACCACGTAATCCGGAAATTGCAAATGCTTTTTTTAGAGCAGGATATATTGAAGCTTGGGGACGTGGGACAATCAAAATTGCCGAACAATGTCGAAAACACGGACTTCCGACACCTGAATTTAAAAATGAAGGAAGTGATTTTTGGGTAATTTTCAAAAAAGATATTTTTAATGCCAATGACTTGGAAAAACTCAAACTAAATGAAAGACAAATTAAAGCGGTTTTATACGTAAAAGAAAAAGGGAAAATATCAAATAAAGAATATCAAATTTTGAATAATGTTTTATATAAAACTGCATACAGAGATTTAGAAAAATTAGTAGAAAAAACAATTTTAATAAAAAAAGGAGAGAAAAAAGGTTCTTACTATATTTTAAATAAATAATGTCCGATATGTCCGATAAATGTCCGATAAAATAGAAATGAATTAAAAGTTGTCGTGAACTAAAAAAATAGCACAATAATTGCACATATTGCACAAAAAAAAATTATACCCGATAAATGGCAGATATAGCGGAAATGTAGCGGAAAACAAACCCTACACACAATAACGTAGTATATACCATATAGCGGGATTGTGTCTAATTGTATTGTTTGTGCCTGTTTGCACCTGGCTTTTGTCTGAACTGCTATTTTTCAACCACTTCAAACTTACAAACAATTCTGTGTCCCGTATCGTCGACCAAGGTTAAGCGGTGTTGTCCGGGGCGGGTATAGATTTCAATTTGGTGTTTAATACGGGTCATTTCGATAAATTCGTTATCCAAATGCCAATAGACTGTGGCAGCGGGATTTTGATCCACGGCTTTACAAACGATTTTTTGTTGTTTTTCACCGAAATCTTTCGGGATAAAGACTTGTATGCCGTTTTTAGGATAAATCAAATCCAATGTGTGTTCCGCTCCGGAGCGGCAACCGGGAGCCCAAGGCGGCAGGTCTTGATAATCCGGATGTTTTTGTTTGTAATACCAAGCCATAACCGGTGGCAGCACAAAAAAACTTTTATTGACCATATCCGCCACGTTATAGCACGATGAATTGACCCGAAGTTTTTCCGTTTTATCCAGATGAATGATTTTATGATAGGGACAAGCCGGGCTGCGTTCACCGTTTTCCGGAATATATTCGATTACGGCATCCGTACAACGCGGTGAAGCCAAAAAACCGCTTTGCCGGCAGACTTCGGCTTGCCGCATAGCGCTGACCGGAGACTTAAACCATTCACAGGCAGGCAGATGCTTGTAAACGTCAAACATCAAAGGAGCCGCTGTTCGCGTGCCTGTCATACCCGGACGGCCTTCGCTGGTAGCATTACCGACCCAAACGCCAACGGCATACTTTGGCGTTACACCGATACACCAAGCATCACGGTGTCCGAAACTTGTGCCGGTTTTCCAAGCAATCTTTTGTGCCGAACGGTAGATATTCCAATCGTCACCTTCCATAGGACGATCCTTATCTGACAATGCCTTAAACACAAACCAAATATTATCCGCACCAAACAAATCGTCTTGTGTTTTGGCTTTAAATTTTCGTTCGACAGGCAAGTAGGAGAGAGGGAAATAATCCGAAGGATTATAGGCGCCGGTTTGATTATAATGTTTGAGAACCCGCGCCATCGAAGCATAATTACCGGTAATATCCCACAAACGCGTTTCGGAACCGCCCAATATCAAGGTCAAACCGTAATAATCGGCGGGCTTGTCAATTGTCGGCAGGTTCAAACTCCGCAATTGGTCTCTGAACTTTTGCAATCCGTAGGTTCGCAGCAAACGCACCGCCGGAATATTGAGCGACCGCGCCAGGGCTTCACTTGCCGGCACGGCACCGTCGTAAGTTTTATTGTAATTTCTCGGATGGTATCCGGCAATCTGCGTCGGGATATCTTTGAGTAATGAGCCGGGAAGAATTATGCCGTCTTTATAAGCCCAAGCATACAAAAAGGGCTTTAAGATACTACCTGTACTACGCCGTGCCATTATCATATCCACCGCTTGATTTTGAGGTTGTAAGTCTTCGGGCATATTACCGGCATACGCGATTACTTGTCCGGTTTCCACATCGGCAATCAAAACACCGGCGTTGTAAATTTTGTTAGACGATAAATAAGGATAATGTTCACCCATAGTTTGTAAGACTTTTTCTTGCAGGTGTTTATCCAAGGTGCTGAAAATCCGTTCACCTTCATGGCCGTCTTTGACAGCTTTATCCAACAAGTGTGGTGCCAATCGCGGCAAAATATGCGGTTTTTGAGGCAGCGGTTCGGTTTTTGCCAATTCACAAGTCAAGCTGTCTATAATACTGTTTTTCAATAATTTATCAAGCAATGCGTTTCGTTTTCTTTTTAAAATTTTTTGATTTTTGCCCGGATATATCAAGGCGGGTGCATTAGGCAAGACAGCCAAAGCCGCCGTTTCGCCCCAAGAGAGTTGCGAAGGCGAACGTCCGTAATACCGCCAAGCAGCAGCTTCCAGCCCGACCACATTACCGCCGAATGGTGCGTGTGAGGCGTATAAATTCAAAATTTCGTCTTTGCTGTACGAACATTCCAATCGCAATGCCAGAACCGTTTCCATAAATTTTTGATACAGATTTCGTGACCGGTTGCCCCGTGCCATCCGCATCACCTGCATGGTCAGAGTGCTACCGCCACGCACGATTTTTCCGGCTTTGACATCCTGATACAATGCCTTCACCAACGATACCGGATTCACCCCCGGATGCCGGTAAAAATACGCATCTTCATAAGCGATTACACATTGTTTGTATTTTTCGGGCAAACTATCGGACAGAGGAAAGCGCCATTGCCCGTCAGCCGCTATTTTCGCCCCTAAAAGTTCGCCGTTTTTGTCGTACAAAACGGTCGCATAAGGCACTTTAAACAAAGGTTTTGGCAACGTAAAATAAAACCAAATAGCCGCTAACGATATCACTGAATACCGCCAAGAATGCCGTTTTATATGTTGTAAAATGTTGATTTTCAAAATTTAATTATTTGGGCGTGTGCCACACAAGCCTGCCATCTCATAAGGCCATCCTTCACTTGTGTGTCACCGGGCTTTCCGTTTTAGTTGCCTTAAAAATACATAAAAAATCTACATATCCTACGAGCTTCCTCCGGTCGCTTTATGTTATGTGATTTTTTCAATGTATTTTTTGCGGCAAGCTGTCACTTCAATCCCTCACGCGGGTATAACCGCCAAAGTTTGAGATTAGAAACAATTTTTATTGCTTACGGAGTGTTACCGGGATATCGCTCCTGCGGTGCTCAATGGTATTTTTATTGTATCAATATCAGCTCCGTAGGGGCGTCCCGGAAAAAATTGTAAAACAAGATAAAGCGGTGTAGCAAGAGTAAATATTCCGTCGGGGTCAGGAGACCCACGACGGAGCATTGGCTGAGACCTGTTAGGTCTTTAAGACCTGATAGGTCTGAAATTTAATAACATACGGTCGTAAATTTCCATCGTGGTCAGGGGACCCACGACGGAGCGGTTTTTAAAAAAACATTCGTGCATTCGCGGCGATAAAAAATCTAAAATCTAAAATCTAAAATCTAAAATCTGAAATCGCAAATCTGAAATGAAATAATAATGTCGCTTATGTAGTGTTTTGTTGTGCATTGTTGGTTTATTTTTAAAGTGATGCACAACCGTGCGTTTCTATCTCGATAAAAAATCTTAAATTTGCATTCGGTTTTGTCAATTTTTATCAAATTAAAATTAAACGAATTATGAAACGATATACTTTTCTCTTATTTTTATTGTTACAGGGCATTTTTTATGCACAACAATCACAAGTATTGATGACTATAAACGGCAAACCCGTGACTGTTGATGAATTTGAAAATATGTACACCAAAAATTTGGATTTGGTACAAGATCCGGCTCAAAAAGATATTGACAACTATTTGGAGCTTTTTACACGTTACAAATTGGAATTGGAAGATGCTTATCAAAAGAAATACGATACTTTACCGCAATTAAAACTCGAATTGAAATCATACCGTCGTGATTTGGCCAAAAAATATTTGTCTGACAATGAGATTATAGACAAATTGGTCAAAGAGGCTTATGACCGGATGAAAACTGATGTTCATGTGGCTCATATTTTGATACAGGTTTCACCTGATGCTTCTCCACAGGATACTTTAAAGGCATACAAAAAAATAATGTCTATTTATAAAAAAGCTGTTGCCGGAGAAGATTTTAGCAAGTTGGCTCAACAATATTCCCAAGATCCGAGTGCCAAAGAAAACAAAGGTGATTTGGATTATATCAACGTATTTCATACCGTTTATCCGTTTGAAACTGCGGCATACAATACGCCTGTCGGTCAGGTGTCCAAACCTTTCCGTACCCGTTTCGGTTATCATATCGTCAAAGTTTTGGATAAACGTCCGGCACTGGGCAAAATCGAAGTGGCTCATATCGTTACTATGAACAACAAAAAAGACAGTGTCGGCGATGCCAAGAGCCGTATTTATGAGATTTATAAAAAATTACAAGATAAACAGGATACATTTGAAAATTTAGCCCGGAAATTTTCAGACGATAAAAACAGCGCCCGTCGAGGTGGTAAATTACGTCCGTTCGGTATTCGTGCTATGATACCACCGTTTGAAAAAGCCGCTTTTGCTTTAAAAAATCCGGGTGACATTTCCGAACCTTTCCAAACCCGTTACGGTTGGCATATTGTAAAATTACTAAAAAAATACCCTGTACCACCGTTTGAAAAAGCCAAGACCGAATTACGGCAAAAAGTGATGCGTGACGACCGTTCCAAAATGGGAAAAGAAAAATTGATGAAACGCATCGAAAAACAATTTCCCATTGAAATGAAAGGAAGTTTAAAAATTGTTAACCGTCATATTAACAAAGATTTTTTTAAAGCCAAATGGCAAATCCCTAAGGACAAACATGTTAACGATACTTTATTTGTAATTAACAATGATAAAGCCGTGACATACAAGGATTTTTATATGTATTTGTTCCGGCGTCAGTCTCATACAACGGCTTCTTATAAAGATAAAAAATACATTATTAAGAGATTTTTTGAGCGTTTCAAAAAAGACAAGTTGTATGAGTATTATAACAATCATCTCGAACAAATTTATCCCGATTTTGCCCGCACTATGGAGGAATACAAAAACGGGCTGATGTTATTCCGTATCAAATCGGATATGGTTTGGGATAAGTCGTTAAAAGATACGCTCGGATTGAAAAACTTTTTTGAAGCAAACAAGAAAAAATACAGATTGCCTAAACGTTATGATATTTTAATGGTACAAGCCAACAGCAAAAAAACGGCAAAGAAAATTGCCAAAGATTTGCGCAGAGGTAAAAAGAAAGAAGAAATACTTAATAAATATAAAGACAAAAACATACTACTCAAAGAAAAAGATTATCTTTTAGATGATAAGATTGTAAAAAATCACGATTTGAAGCCCGGCAAACCGGTGATTTACAAAGAAGGCAAGCAATATATTGTTTTGTATTTAAAAGAGATAAAACCCGAAGAAATTCCGGAATTAGATAATATCAAAGGAAAAGTAACGAACGATTATCAAAATTATTTGGAAGAACAATGGCTTAAAGAACTGAAACAAAAATATCCGGTTAAGTTGAATGAAACTGTTTGGAGTCAATTACGCAGTAAATATAAAAAGTAAAATAAGGCTTGCCGTAATAGGACTGATTTTGGCAGGCTGTCAATATTTTCAAAGAGATGTTGACAAAACTCCTGTTGCCAAAATTTACGATACCTATTTATATTTTGAAGATATAGATACAGCGGTATATCAACAAAAATCACCCGAAGACAGTCTCAATGCCATACATCAATATATTGAAGAATGGGCATACCGGACCCTTTTGCTCAAACAAGCCGAACGTAATGTGGATACGGTCAAAATCAACCGTTTGGTGGAACAATACCGTCGCGATTTGCTGACAGACACGTATAAAGATCGTTTGTTGCAAAAGTATATCGATACGGTGGTTACGCAAGATACTTTACAATGGTATTATGAGAGATATAAGGATTATTTTTTGAGTAAAGAACCGGAAATCAAACCGGAATTTTTGGTCGTGGCAAAAAATCATCCGAAAGTTAACAAATTCAAAAAGTGGTTTTTTTCCGGTAAACCGGCTTACTTTGACAGTTTGATAAAAAACACAAATAATTTTTCAAAATACAATCTTTCAGCCGGTAAATGGTATCTTATGAAGGATTTTAAAAAAGAATTGCCGGTATTTGAAAATATGAATGATAAATTTATCTTAAAAAAAGGTAAAAAATTTGTTTTAACGGACAGTTTAAGTTTATATTTGGTGTTTGTTAACGATGTGGTTTTGAAAAATCAAACTTTGCCTTTGTCAATTGTTAAAGATGATTTGAAACAACTTATTTTGAGTAAACGCAAACAAGCGGCTTTACCGGAATTGGAAAATTCTATCAAACAAGAAGCCATTAGTAAAAAAATTTTTAAAATTTATAAAAAAAAACATTAAAAATGAAAAGTTTAAAAACGACAATAATCATAATTTTTACCTTGTTTTTCACTGTGGTGAATGCTCAAAAAAAACGGATTAAGGTGGATGGCATAGCGGCAGTGGTCGGTAATCAAATAGTTTTAAATTCCGAATTGGGACAATTAAAAATTCAAATGAAACAACAGGGAATTGATATAAAAAATCTCGATGACTGTAAAATTTTGGAACGTTTGATGCAAGATAAATTATTGCTGATTGAAGCCAAAAAAGATACTTTGATTAAGGTATCGGACAAAGAAATTGAAAGTATGGTCGATCAGCAAATTGAATATATGAAAACGCAAATGGGTGGAAGTTTGGAAAAGGTTTTGGAATTTTACAACAAAAATACTCTTTCGGAATTGCAAAACGAGCTTAAAAAAATTGATAAAAACAAGAAGTTGAGTGAACAAATGCGCCAAAAGATTATGAAAGATGTGGATGTTACACCGGAAGAAGTCAGAGCATTTTATGATGCTATTCCAAAAGATAAAATTCCGGAAATAGGCACACAGGTCGAGTTGATGCAGATTGTGATTAAAGCCAAGCCGGGTAAAGAAGCCGAGCAAAAAGTCATAGACAAACTTAAAGAAATTAAGAAAAAGGTTGAAAACGGTGCCAGTTTCAGAGCGCAAGCCGTTTTATATTCACAAGATCCGGGTTCACGGGCAAACGGCGGGAAATATGTTTTGACCCGTAAATCGGCTTTTGTGCAAGAGTTTAAAGATGTGGCATTTAGTTTGGAAAAAGGCCAGGTCTCCGAGCCATTCAAGACAGAGTTCGGTTGGCATATACTGACGGTTGAAGAAATTAACGGACAGGAACGGGTGGTAAGGCATATTTTAATGATACCCGAAATCGGATTTTTAAACAAAAGAGCCGCCAAAAAGCAGTTGGATACAATTAGGAAACGTATTTTGGATAAAGAATTGACTTTTGAAGAAGCCGCAAAAGAATTTTCGGATGATAAAGAAACCAAAAAGAATGGTGGAAAAATTATAGACCCTAATACCGGAAATACTTTGCTTGAATTGACGATGCTTGACCCTAAGATGCACCAAATTGTCCAAGGTATGAAAGAAGGGGAAATATCGGAAGTGATTACCGAAACGGATAGAACCGGTAATGAGTATTATAAAATTATCAAGGTTAACAAACGTATTCCCGCTCATAAAATGGATTTTGTCAAAGATTACCCTAAGATCAAAGAAATGGCTCTTGAAGAAAAGAAAAAGAAAGTTTTGATTAAATGGATGGACGAAAAGATTAAAAATAATTATATCAAAATCAATCCTGATTTTCAACATTGTCAATTTGACAGTCATTGGATAAAAAAATAAGATTATGTCTGACGTAGCATTAGCCAAAGAATTGCAGCAAAATATAGAGAAATTAAAACAGGAAGTTGCCAAAATAATTATCGGGCAAAACCAAGTGATACATGAGATTATTTTAGCTATACTCGGTAGTGGTCATGCTTTATTGATAGGTGTGCCGGGCTTGGCCAAAACTTTGATGGTACATACTATTGCCCGTAGTCTCGGTTTGGATTTCAAGCGGATTCAATTTACACCTGATTTGATGCCGTCCGATATACTCGGAACTGAAATTTTGGACGAAAGCCGGCATTTACAATTTATCAAAGGACCGGTATTTACCAATATACTTTTGGCTGATGAAATCAACAGAACACCACCTAAAACACAATCTGCCTTACTCGAAGCTATGCAAGAAAAACAAGTGAGTATTGCAAACCGGAATTTTGAGTTGGACAAACCGTTTTTTGTATTGGCAACACAAAATCCTATCGAACAAGAAGGGACTTACCCGTTACCCGAAGCCCAGCTTGACCGGTTTATGTTTGCTTTAAATCTCGATTATCCTTCTTTTGACGAAGAAGTGGAAGTGGTCAAAAGCACGACTATTGCCAGAGATGTTCATATCAATCCGGTGATAGAAAAGTCACAAATTTTGGCTTATCAAGATTTGGTAAAAAAAGTACCGGTTGCCGACAATGTGATTGAATATGCCGTTCGCCTGGTAGGTAAAACCCGTCCCAAGTCTGATGCCGCTCCCGAATTGGTCAAAAAATACTTGGATTGGGGTGCCGGACCGCGTGCCTCACAAAACTTGATTTTGGCAGCCAAAGCCAATGCGCTAATCAACGGCAAATTATCTCCTGACATTGAAGACGTGCAAGCCGTAGCCAAAGGCATATTACGCCATCGTATCCTGCTCAACTACAAAGGTGAAGCAGAAGGCGTTACGGTTGAAGATATTATTGAGGAGTTGATGTAATTTATTGATGAAATGATGAATTGAGGAATTGAGGATTTATTTCGTTTCATAGCTTATTGTATTTTTTTGATGATTGTTTATTACTTCATACCGTATTCTCGTCTTATAAACTGAGGAATTGAGGATTTTTTAGTGTTTTATAGAGTGCTTTGTTCTTTAATGATTGTTTACCGGTTTATATAATGTTTTCGTTGTTGATGTTGAGGAAATGAGGAATTGTATTGCTTCAAAGAATATGACGTTATTTGATGAATATTTTCTATTTTATATCATATATTCGTCTTAAGAATTGAGGAATTGAGGAGTAGGTCGCTGAGTGATTTTGTGAGGCAACGAGCAAAATTGTATCGAAGCGAGGTCACCGAGTATCCCGTTCGACGAAGTCGAGACGGGATGTATCGAGGTGCATTCCTCACTTCCTCATAATCCTCAACTCATCAATTCCAAACTCCTCATTCATTATTCCTCACTCCTCAAAAAAACTTATTACTTGATACTTGCTACTTGCTACTGAGACGAATACAATTCGTTTCTACATTCTACATTCAACTTTCAACTAATATTAGTACCCCGGTAATTCCACACCATTGATATGACGGTACAACTCAACCGCTTGCCGGTCGGTCATATTGCTGATAAACATCGTAGCATTGAGAATTTTGTCATAATCTGTAGCGCCATTGCGATACACCTGCGGTAAAAGTTTGTACAATTGCTTATGCGCTTTCGGATACAAATTGGCTCCTACGAATTTTTGCAACAAATCCGGTAAAACTTTCAAACCGGCTAATTCAATTTTTAAAACTGTTTCGGAACGGTAAATTTTATCAATACTTTCGTCGATAATGGCGTTTAGACCGGATCGTAAATCCTTAGGCATCAAATCCAGCAAAGGTGTATCCAAACTGCCATCGACAAAACCTTCTTCGTTTACTGTAAAAATGCGGGCGGCTTCATTGACCAAACGGTTGATGGCAATACTACGCAAATAGTTGATTTTTTCATCTTCTGCCAAAATTTTATCATATCTGTTTTTTTTGAAATGTTCAGTACCTGCCGTTAGATTCAAAAATCGTTTTTCTATCGTTTCAAAAGGTATATAGCCGATATGGAAGCCGTCTTCAAAGTCGATGATGTGGTAACATATATCGTCAGCGGCTTCAACGAGAAAAGTCAAAGGGAATCGCTTCCAAGCTTTGCCTTCGTCTGTATGTTGCGGTATCATATTGAGTTTGCCGGCTATTTCTTCAAAAATTTCCATTTCGGCTTGATAGATACCGAATTTTTTGAGTGATGCTTGTTTTTCGTTTTTTCGGCCGGGGAGGGATTCTTTGGGATATTTGGCAAAAGTGGCATAAGTGGCAAGCGTTAAGCGTAAACCGCCTTCGATTTGTGATTGATTTTCAGGAGTGTGTGCGATAATCCTAAATCCGGATGCGTTCCCTTCAAAATTTTGCAAATCTGCTTTTTGTTTATCCGTTAAATTTTTGATATAATCTTGTGCCGCTTCACTATTAAAATATTGGCTGATGGCCGCTTCACCGCTATGCCCGAAGGGTGGGTTTCCGATATCGTGTGCCAGACAGGCGGCGGATACCAAGTGACCGAAATCGGTTGGGTGAACGCCTGCATCTTTTTCCAGTTCCGGATATTTTTTGACGATTTCATAACCGGCGATATTGCCGAGTGACCGTCCGACGGATGCCGTTTCCAAACTGTGTGTCAGCCGGTTGCGGACATAATCGGATTTTGGAAATGGCAAAACTTGTGTCTTGTTTTGCAAACGTCTGAACGCCGACGAAAATACGATGCGGTCATAATCCCTTTGAAAAACCGAGCGGTTTTTATCTTTACCGTGTTTGTTATCAAACAAACGTTCTTTGGCATTTTTAAAATAGTTTAGCCAGGATTGCTGAGGAATTGATGAATAGTTGTACTTCATAGAATAATATTTCTTTGATGATTGTTTATTACTTTATACTTTATGCTCGTCTTATAAACTGAGGAATTGAGGATTTACTGTGCTACATTGAATATGACGTTGTTTGATGTTTGTTTTCTATTTCATACCATATTTTCGTCTTTGAATTTGAGGAATTGAGGACTTATTGTGCTTCAATGAATAATTCGTTTATTGATGATTGCTTGTTATTAAAAACCATATTATTAGTTTCATAAACTGAGGAATTGAGGATTTGTTTCGTTTCATTGCGTATTTCGTATTTTGATGTTTGTTTATTACTTCAAACCTTATGCTCGTTTTTTTAATTGAGGAATTGAGGAAAGGTCGCTGAGTGATTTTGTGAGGAACGAACAAAATCGTATCGAAGCGCACTTCCTCAATTCCTCATTTCCTCATTTCCTCAATTCCTCACCTCATCAATTTTTCTGCGGAAGCGGGCTGATAATCTTCACATCATAAAATTCAATGGCACCTTTGACAATACCTTTAATGGTTTTAAACAAAGCATCGGTGATGTTTTTTTTAAAAATATCTTTACTGTGAATTAAACTGACTTCACGTGCCGGTTCGGGTTTTTTAAAATTGCGTAAATATTTTTTATCCGACGGACATAAATCTTCTGTCTGTAAATAGGGGAGCAAAGTCATGCCTAAGCCTTCTTTGGCGAGTTTTATTAAGGCATCGAAATTACCGATATTCAATTCGAAATCTTGCGGTTCGTCATCTTTTAAACGGCAGATATTTAAGATATTATCGCGAAAACAATGACCTTCATCGAGTAAAAGAATATCTTTGACATCCAAATCCTGTTCTTCCAAAACTTTTTTTTGGAATAACCGGTGTGTTTCGGGAATAAAACCGACAAAGGGTTCGTAAAACAACGGTTTTTCTACAATTTTTTCTTCTTCCAACGGTGTAGCGGCTATGCCGGCATCGAGTTTGCCTTCTTGGAGTTGTTCAATCATTTGTTGTGTCGGAACTTCAAAGACTTCTAATTCTACTGCCGGATATTTTTTGATAAAGCTTTTTAAAAACATCGGCAGGATTGTAGGGATAAGTGTCGGAATAATGCCAAGTTTATATACACCTCCGATATAGCCTTTTTCTTGTTGTACCAAGTCGTTGATACGGGCACTTTCATTGACAATCGTTTTGGCTTGTTCGATGATTTTTTTACCTATTTCGGTGATTTTTATAGGTTTTCGCACACGATCGAAAATAATCACACCGAGTTCGTCTTCCAATTTCTGGATTTGCATGCTCAATGTTGGCTGTGTTACGTGACATTCTTGTGCCGCTTTTGTAAAATTAAGATGTTTGGCAACCGCTAGCAAATATTTTAATTGTGCAATAGTCATAACACGTAAATTTTAGATGAAGCAAATTTATAAATAATTTTTATAATAAAAAGTTTTTTAATATAAAAAATTGATAAAAATAGATAGAATTTTGAACTTTCAGTTTTGGTTAGGAATTGTTGTGTTATAACCTTAAATCCGCAAAAAAAATCAATAAAAAATATTAATAAGCTGTGTAAGAAAAACTTACACA
>JALWFE010000053.1 GCA_027039975.1 Flavobacteriales bacterium | reverse complement strand
CCAAAAATCTACAATCGCAGGAACATCTCCTTTGTATTTCCACTCTTTTTCGTTTTCGTAATCAAAAATTTCGTCTTTAAATTTTTGTAATGTCAATTCAATTGTTGGCATAATCTTATTTTTTTTTGTGAGGTGCAAAGATATAACATTTTATGACCGAAAGTCAAGTTTTTGCAAAAAATATAATTAACTGATTATGTGAATCCTAACAAATTAAGTAAGTAATGTTACAGAGAGTATGTTGCTTTTTTAGTTTTTTTGTTCTTATGAAATACTTTTTATAAAAATTGCTTTTATTTATTGTAAAAATGTATAATTTTTCAAAAAAAATACTATCAAATATCGATAAAAATAATCTTTTATTGAAAAAATATTCTTATTTTCGTTTAATAAACAAAATTTCTATGGGAGATTTTAATGTTAAATTAGCAACAAGCAAAGCGGAAATTAAAAAATTTACCAAAAACCTTCTTAAAGATGTCCAAGCTTTTGAATTGATGCTCAAAGATAATTGGTTTGAAAAAGGTGTTTATAGAATAGGAGCCGAACAAGAATTTTGTTTGGTGGACGAAAACGTCAAACCATATCCTATCAATTTGGACATCTTAAAAACTTGCAAGATGGAAAATTTAAGTCCCGAATTGGCTAAATTTAATTTGGAGACTAATGTCACACCACAGGATTTTAAAGGGAAAGCGCTTTCCAATATGGAAGAGGAAATTAAGCGTGATTTGAAAAAAATAGAAAAAGCGGCTAAAAAACATAATGCAGATATAATTCTGACCGGTATTCTGCCGACTGTACGTAAATTTGATGTGGAACGCGAAAATATCACACCTATCGAGCGGTATTTTGCATTGATGGATGCTCTAAGAAAGATGCGCGGTGAAGAGTTTTTAATCAACATACACGGTATTGACGAGCTTAACATTAAACTTAACAGCGGAATGATAGAAGCCGCCAATACGGGATTTCAAGTTCATTTGCAAGTTGACCAGCATGAATTTGCCAAACGATACAATATTGCCCAAGCCATAGCCGGACCTGTCTTGTCCAGTGCCGTGAATTCACCTTTATTATTCGGAAAACGTTTGTGGCGCGAAACCCGTATCGCTTTGTTTCAACAAGCTATCGACACACGTGTCAGCGATGAACATTTACGTGACCGCCATCCGCGGGTAACTTTCGGTACTGATTGGGTCAAAAATGACGTTACCGATATTTTCAAAGAAGATATTTTGAGATACCGCGTTTTATTGGGCGCCAACTTTGAAGAAGACAGTTTGCGAAAAGTTTACAAAGGTGAAACGCCTAAATTAAAAGCTTTAACCGTCCACAACTCGACCGTTTACCGTTGGAACCGTCCGGTTTACGGGGTTTCTGCCAATGGCAAACCGCACTTGCGTATCGAAGCCAGAATGTTCCCTTCCGGCCCCAGCATTTTAGACGAAATGGCCAATGCCGCCTTGTGGCTCGGCTTGATGGAAGGTTATGCCAACCAACTCGATGACGTCACCAAACACATCACTTTCGACCAAGCCAAATCTAACTTTTATGCCGCTGCGCGGGGCGGACTTACCAAACAATTTACTTGGTTTAATGACAAAAAATATTATGCAAAAGATTTGATTTTAAATGAATTTTTACCTGTTGCCGAAAAAGGATTGAAACTTCGTAAAATTCACCAAGATGATATCGACCGGTATCTGAATGTCATCAGAGAACGTGTGGATAAAGAAACATCAGGCAGTACTTGGATGTTAAAAACTTATAATGATTTTAAAGACAGGGCGTCAAAAGAAGAAATTTTGAGTACCATTACCTTGCATACGATCAAAAATCAAAAGGAAAATTTACCGGTTCACAAATGGGAAATCCCCAAATTAAAAGATTTACCACACTGGCATCCGGCAAAATTATTGGTTGAAGAGGTTATGAAAACAGATGTACTTTCGGCACAACCGGATGATATCGTAGAATTTGTTGCCGATATGATGGATTGGGCCAAATTGCGTTACGTGCCTATTGAAGACGAAAAAGGCCAATTTGTTGGCTTGGTAACGGCGCGTTCAATCTTAAAAACCCTAAGACAACAAACCGTCGGTAAAAGATTAAAGGATTTAAAAGTCAAAGACTTAATGCTCAAAGACCCTTACACCATAAGACCAGACCAAAAACTCTCCGATGCCATAAAAATTATGGACGAACACAAAATCGGCAGCCTGCCGGTAGTCCAAAACGGTAAACTGGTCGGTATGCTGACCGAAACCGAATTTTTTCACCTCAGCCGCCGACTGTTTGAACGATTTAAAGATTGAAAGAATTATCTATATCCTAAATGAAAATAGGAGGTGATTATATATTTACGTTATGCCCCACTTGAAATCGATAACTAAAACGAAAATTACTACGTAAACAAGCGAAAATTTGATTAAATTCAGCTTCTATCCTACCCCATTTGAAAATCATAAAATCGCATCTTGAAATTTTAATCCGGGCGCCAAAATTTTGGAACTTGAATTAAGGAAATTTACCGGAAAAATCGCCGAAATCAAAATTTCAGAGCGGAAAATTATAAACATAATTTACCAAAAAAAACTAAACCGAAATGAAATCTTTAAAATTGGTGATTAATGGAAAAAATTTTTTTGTGAATGCCGAAAACAAACGGTAATAATTGTTTTGCCTTTGAAAAAATTTAATATCGTTGAATTTGCGGGCAATTTTGAATATATTTAAAAATATTACCGGATTTTTGAAATTATTGATTAACCGAAAAATTTTGGCGGAAGTTTGCAGCAAACCGGGATTGATTGTTTGGCTATTGAATATTCAAAATAGCGGAATTTTTGACTATCAAAATAAAATAATATTAGGCAAAATTTGAACGAATTAGGCAGAAATCTAATGATGCGCCGAATTTTTAGGATTTGGAGATAAAAGCGAAATTTTCAGCGGGCTTTGGCAACAAATGTCGATGATTTTTAAGCCATAGGAAATAAAAAATTGTGGAATTGGAATTCTTTAATGGAAAAAATTTAATGCGAGAATTTTCGGAATATCCTGATTAAAATTTCGATTTGTTGACGAATTTATGAATTGGTGATTAACCGAAAAATCTTTGCCCGCTCGCCTAAATTAGCGATGAAATTTTGACATTGCGAAATGAAAAATTGATGCGATTGCCCGCAAACGATTTTTTGATTATAATTTTCGCTTGCTTCTGAATTTACATAAGGCGATTGAAAGATAGAAAGATTAGCGGGGCATAACACAGTGTATAAGTAATGGCGAAAAATTTGCTTCATTCAATGTTCGGGCATTTTTTGTATATTTGTGCCATACGAATTAAGTATGCGAATTTTTAGTCGCCATTACTCATACACGAAACCGTTAGCAGTCAGCTACCAACAATAGAAACAATTAAACAACAAAAATTTCATTCTGAAACCCTAATAAATACCACAAAAAAATCCCCCGCGACATTTGTCGGGGCACGGCGCGAAAATTTTACCAAATGGGTTTGACGCACACGATTTGTTTTTTGGGGACATTTTGTTTTGGGGTTAAATTTATCTCGTTCATTGTAAATGAAATGATTTTACCGTGGCAAATTTTTTTCGCGGGATTTTTGGTAAAATATATTTTTAATTTATCCCACCGTAGAGACGCCCAATTTGGGCGTCTCTACAACAACACAAAAAAACAAACCAAAAAAACCAAAAAAAATCCCGCGAAATTTGTGAAATCCCCCAAAATAATTATTTTTGTAATGATTTTATCATTGCCGTCCGCACGTAGAGACGCCCAATTTGGGCGTCTCTACAAAAAACGGAACGAAACAAAAATATAACAAAACCAACCCAAAAAATGCCCAATCCTAAAAAATCCCGCGAAAAAATTCCCCCTGATAAGGGGGTTAGGGGGTTATTCCGCAATAAATACCGCACCACATCCCACCGGTTAACCGGTTTTGATTACGCATCCGACGGCGCGTATTTCATCACCATTGTAACAAAAAATCGCGAACATTTTTTTGGCAAAATTATTGATAATAAAATGGTATTGAACGAATTAGGAAAAATTGCGGAAAATTTTTGGCGGGAAATCCCGCGACATTTTCCATACGCCCGTTTGGACGAATTTGTCATCATGCCCAATCACATGCACGGGATTTTATGGATTGATAATGACAAAAACAACAATAATAACGCCGCCGCCCGCGTAGAGACGCCCAATTTGGGCGTCTCTACAAAAAAACGGAACGAAAAAAATAACAATAAACCACGCAACAAAAATCATAAACCCGAATGGAAACCGGGCACAATTGGCGTGATAATAAACCAATACAAACGAATTTGCACTATAAATTCCCGCCAAATAACCCCCGATTTTGCCTGGCAACGCAATTACCACGACCGCATTATCCGCAACGATGACGAATTAAACCGTATCCGCGAATATATCATTTACAACCCGCAAATGTGGGAACGCGACAGGAACAATCAGGGATTGTGGTTGTGAATTGGGAAAATGCGGTGGACAACCGCCGTAGAGACGCCCAATTTGGGCGTCTCTACAACAACAACAAAAAAAACAAACAAAAAACCAAAAAAAATCCCGCGAAAAATTTGACAAAATCAAAAAAACACATAAATTTGCTGTAAAGACAGATTGCCATTTGTCTCAAAAATATAACAACCTTTAACTTACCAATATGAAATTCTTTAATCGTCGGTTACAAACACCTGAAAATATTCAATCCACTACCGATAAACAACCCGCCCCTAAAATTTTAGAAAAATTTCGCGCCGTGCCCCAACGAACGTTGCGGGGGATTTCCCGCAAATACGCCACCCGCGCCATGGCAATCCTCGCCTTTGGATTGGCAACCAAAAAAATGCAATCCCAACACCGCCCCAACCAATCCCCCAACACCTTAAAGGTCATGACCGTGGATAACTATCTGGACGATAACCAGTGGAACACCATTGCGGTAGCCGACCGCGAAGCCGGTCTTTGCCTGCAAGACCACTTCACCACCACCGCCCTCAACGCTGATACCCGCCTCGCCGGTATCTTCGTCCGCCATACTTCCACCCACCTACCCGATAGCGAACTGGCTTCCACAGGTAATAGAGGAAATGATTTAACTCATTTTCAAGCTTATATACTAAACCACACCTCTATGAATCAAGATCACTATAATTTTTGGTATAATCACCAAAACTATGGGGGTGGTTCTAATCCTGGACCACAAAATGGTGGTGTTTTCTCTGTAGCCGGTAGTGCTACCGGTGCAAAAAGTGTTCAAGGTCATGAGTTTCAGTTCGCCGCCGGTGATAACCCCGGCGACTACAGCCACGCCAATACCAATGTGCCGTTTTATGAAGATGCCTCCCCACTTGGCGGACCTTCTGATTTTCTTCAGTATGGTGGAACATTAGGACAAGCTGGGACTAGCGGATATATGCACCTCCCCCTATACACAACAAATCCTATCTATAATATTGCCAACTCTAGCAATCATCCAAATACCCCACAATATGACGGCTATTATCATTTTAAAATACCTGGTAATGGTGTAATGCTCGATGCGTGGGTAGATCCTGCCGAGCTGGAAAACGCCAACGGCAACACCAACGATAATCTCGCGGGATTTTTCAGTAATTACTCCAACTTTACCCAAGAGCTTACCGCTTACTACAACCCGGATACCGGCAATATGGAAAATTTCCAACCCCCGGCGGTGCCGGCAGTAACCGTTTCCAACGGACTGCTAACCCTCACCAACGCCGGCGCTTACAATAACCCGCGAAAAATTCCTCACACCGCTGTCCAGAGCGAAGCCGGCGTGAACGGCAACTATGTGCTCAACGAAGCCAAGTTTTATGTTTACAAAGACATCGACAACGACGGCACTGTGGACGTTGTTAATGACGAGTATGCCTTTGGTCCGTTCACCCTAGACGAAATGACCACCGGCGTAACCCTCCCCCCTGACACCTACCGTGTCCTCGCCTACTACTACTGGTCAAACTCCGAAGTTTCCCCATCTTTGGCGAGTGCGCCGGTTACTATTAGTAATGCCACCCCTACCGTAGCCAATTGTACTAATTATACAGCGTATCTCGATGCTAACGGAAATGTTACCATCCCCGAAGATGCCGGAAACAACGGCTCAACCGGCGATAATTTGACTTTTGATAGCACCCCCGACACTTTTGATTGTTCAGATATCGGAAATCCTGTTTCCGTCACCCTTACCGTAACCGGAGACGGCGGTACTGACTTTTGTACTTATATCGTAACGGTGGTTGATAACATCGCACCGGCACTTACAACCCAAAATGTCGCGGGATTTTTAGATTCCAACGGAAATTACACCGCCAACCCATCTGATTTTGTCCAATCATCGAATGATGCTTGCGGGATTGCTTCCGTAACGCTAAACAATACAAACTTTAATTGTAATAATTTAGGTAGCAACAATCCGGTTGAAGTTACCGTAACCGATAACAATGGTAACCAAACAACACAAAATGCTACTTTAACGCTAAATGATAACCTCGCCCCAACAATTCCCGCGAATTTATCGGTTACCGGACAAACTACAACCAGCATTTCTCTTGATTGGGATGCTTCTACGGATAATTGTTCGGTTACCGGCTACAATATTTATAAAAACGGTGAATCAACTCCAACTGCTAATATTCAGGCACCAACTACCAGTGCTACAATTACCGGACTAAATCCGAATATAACCTATAATTTTACCGTAACCGCCGTTGATGGAAGCAATAATGAATCATCAGATAGCAACACTGCTACCGGTACAACCGGCATCGAAGACCAAGAAATCGCGGGATTACGTATGTATCCGAACCCGGTAAAAAACGCCTTGCATATCAGTTTGGAAAATTCCAACCTCAAAGGCTACGAAATCTTTGACCTCACCGGGAAAAAGATAGATTCACAGGCGTTTTTCACCCCGCAACCGGACAACGAAATCGACGTTCACCGGTTATCGGCAGGTCTCTACCTCCTCCGCCTAACCAACGATCAAGACCAAACCGCCGTGATGAAATTTGTTAAGGAATAAAATTTTCGCGGGATATTTTAATTTATTTTTCAACGAACGTCGTAGAGACGTTGCATGCAACGTCTCTACAACAACAATAAACGCCACGAACCAAAAAACGAAAAAATTATCCCCCCAAGACATTCGTCGGGGGGATTTTAGAATAATCTAATTTCGTAATAAAAAAACGCCGAACCGCTAACAATGTATATACCCCATAGCGGGATTTATGCTTAATTGTTTAGTTTGTGCTTCCTTGCACCGCAAAAATTCTGCGAATTTTTGTCGGTTGAAAAATTAAAAAATTCGCAGAATTTTTGCTATCTTTGGTTCTAAATTGAAAAACAAGAGAATATAAGCCCGCTACGGCGCCATATATTAACCGTTAAGATACTTTTGTTAAGTTGAATAATCTAACTAATTTTGGTATAAAATTCTTATGGAACTGTTTTTAGACTATTTAGAAAGTTTTGAATTGAAAAGTATATCAAAGACTATTTTTTCTTTTGATGATAATGATAAAACTAAAACTATAATTAAGAGAAAAAACATAAATGGCATAAATGTTCTTTACTACATCAATGAATTTTGGACCTCAAAACAAAGACAAGCAAATTCATTACACGAAATATCATATAGAGCTTGTTTTAAACCACAATTACCACATTTTTTTATTGAAAAATTAACAAATGAGGAAGATGTTGTTTATGACCCATTTCTCGGGAGAGGAACAACTATTATTGAAGCGGCTTTAATGAATCGCCAAGTAATAGGAAACGACATAAACCCATTAAGTATTATATTAGCCGAACCAAGATTACTTATTTCTAATTACAATGAACTTGCAGATTATTTATATAAAATACCTTTCAAGCAAAAATTAATAGCTGATATTGATTTATCTATGTTTTACCACCCTGATACTGAAAGTGAAATTGTCTCATTAAGAAATTTTATTTTAGAAAGAGAAAAAAATAATGAATTAAATAATTTTGACAAATGGATACGTATGGTGGCAACAAACAGATTAACAGGACATTCAAAAGGATTTTTCTCTGTTTATACTATGCCACCAAATCAAGCTGTTTCACCTGAAAGACAAATAAAAATTAATGAAAAACGAAATCAGAAACCGGAATATAGAAATGTAAAAGAATTGATATTACGAAAAACTAAGTCACTCGTTAGAAATGTCACATTTGAACAACAAAAAAGGCTTAAAGAAATACACCAAACAGCAATATTTTTAAATAAAGATACAAGAGAAACAAATGAAATACCTGATAATTATGTGCAATTAACCGTTACATCACCACCATTTTTAGATATTGTTCAATATGCAAAAGACAATTGGTTGCGTGGTTGGTTCAATGGTATTGACATTGACGAAGTAGAAAAAAAAATTACTATGTCCAAAACAATAGAAGATTGGACAAAAGTTATGCAAAAAGTTTTTGATGAATTATACCGTATAACAAAAAAAGGCGGTTTTGTGGCATTTGAAGTAGGTGAAGTTAGAAATGGAAAAATAAAATTAGAAGAATATGTTGTTCAATTAGGTCTAAATTCAGGATTTAGTTCACTATGTGTAATAATTAATGAGCAAGAATTTACGAAAACATCTAATATTTGGGGCGTAAAAAATAATGATAAAGGTACTAATTCAAATAGGATTGTTTTATTTAAAAAAGAATAAATATGTCGAAGTGCACGCCGATTTTTTAACTTCTTCAAATCCGGGAACAGATATAATAGCGCATTCCACAATGGTTAAACCGGTTTTTTTCTCATATTTTTACAATTTTTAAAGTTAATAATTGTAATCGATTTTTCTATTTTAAAATGCTATATTTGTTACTGATAAAACTATCCGCCTGCGACGGATTTTGTTCAACATTGTATATACGCAATGAAGGTTAAATGCTTCTATACAAAGTTGTTAGCTAAAATGTAAGAAAGAGAATTTTTATTAACTTTGTGCAATAAAGACCGCCACTGCGTATATACGTTACCGTTAGAGCCAATATATAAAAAAAATTGAGGAAATAAAAAACCGTATTCACCTTATTTTTGCAGATACTGTCTCAAATCCCCCGGTTTTACACTATCAAATTCCGAAAACTCGTAAGGTTCCCGATTGGTGATTGATTCCGGAATATTGTCCAAAAGTCTGTTAAAAGTTTCCGGTGTTAAAGATTCTATAAAATCCGCAAATTCATCTGCATCCGGCATTGGCGGTAAATATTTTCGATACATTTTCACAATGGATTGCAACATAGGTAAATAGGGTTGCAAATCGGTGGTGGTTGAGGCAGCTTCGCTGTCTATCCAAGCAATAGGGACTTTGGCAATGCTGTTTGTTTGTATCAATTCGGTGCGCAGTAACAATTCTATATCAAAAGCAAATTTTTTCTCAATCATATCCTTGGTAATATCCGGAATGATATCCGCTTTAAAGGCTTTAAAACCGCATTGGGTATCAACAATATAGTTGAGATTATGAATCAAACGTTTCCAAAGATAAATAAAGAGTTTACCCCGGCTGTTACGACTACCTTTTTTAATAACAACAGACTCAGGTTCGCGGCGCGAGCCAATCGCTGCCAATTTGTTTTGATGTAAAACAGGGTCAACTAGCAACATAGTCTGCCCCAGATGTGTGGACAAATCGGCATCAGTATAGATAACGATATGATGATTCGTGCCGTGTTTTTGAACGGCATCCCACATTCCGTAAACAATTGACCCGCCTTTTTGACTGTCAGCCGTTGATTTTAAGTCTCTTACAGGTGGCAATTTTTGTTTAATGGCCTCGGCGAGAAACAAAACCCGGACTTTATCTTGTAAATGCTCACTTTTGACAATATCCAAAGCAATAGCCCCACTGTTTTCGGGACAACCGTCGTCAACAACCACCAATTCCCAAGTAACACCGGGCGAATTTTCAAACAAAAATTCCAATTGTTTGACTTTTTTTCGTAAAAAATCCTCCCCGTGCGGATGTTCTCCGGCCGTTTTGATACGGTTATGCTCTTTGTAAACGGCAAAAACAACGGAAATCCGCAAAGGGCTTTTGATTTGACTTGCCAATATTTTGGATTTGGCAATTTTTAAGCTCAACAAAGGTAAAATCAACGAATTGTCGTTTTTTGCCAATAATTCTTGCTCCGCTTGTTTAATATCATCGAGCGTATATCCTGCCTCCAATATTGATTTAACCGTCTCCGTAATCATTTCCGCTTGTTGGTCATTAGTCAGGTCGATTTCTTTAATTGTTGATTTTAACAGTTTATTGAGCATAATTTGTGTTTTTATTCATGCAGTTTTGTATATTCTTTTGCCGTCATTACCGGAATTTTGGCATTTTTAAAATCTTTAAGATTACGGGTAACAATAATATTTATGTCATTTTCTATGGCAGTGTGATATTGAATAGCGTCTTCAAAGTCTTTAAAATCCGAATCAAGTGATAACTCGATAATTTTATCGTCCATTGGTAAAACGGTAACTAAAACCTTTAATTGCCGCAAAACTTTTCTGACATTATTTATTTTCAATTTTTGCGATAATATATAATGAGTATTGGCAAATGTCAATGACGATACATAAAGATTTATTTTATTCTTGTCAGACATTGTAAAAAGTCTCTGTGCTTCCGGTAGAAATTTTTCACGTTTACCGAGCAAATCCAAAACAATATTTGTATCAACTAAAACCCTATCCACTACGAATATTTTTTATTTAAAAAATCTGTGTAATCTTTTTTATAATCTTCTTCTTCAAGCTTAATAACACCCGTTAAACTTTTAACCAACGGGCTTATATTTTGATCATCATCTTTGTTTTTGGTTATAGCCATTAAATAATTTTCTATCAAACGAGACAGACTAATGTTATTTTGCTTGGCAAATTGTTTTGCTTTTTCAATAACGTTTTTATTGAGTTTTAAAGTTAACTTTGAATCCATAATAACAAATTTATACGGACAAATATAATATTTTTTTACGTATAACTTGTGAATAAACATAAATTTTCTACAAAAAAACCTATCAGGTTCAGAAAACCTAACAGGTTTTAGCTGAATGTCACTACATTCCATTCTCCATTTTCAATTATCAATTAATCTTAACCCGCACGCCTTTACTATGACTACTGAATTCCGGTGCATACATACATTGTAATTGCGTGATACCGTTGGAATAATTGCCTGCATTGTTGGCACGTAAATCGTATTCAAAAACATAAACACCTTTGGGCAAGTAATCTATAAAGAAATTGGTAGCGGTATCGCCGGTAGCTTCATAGTAACCCAAACCGTCTTGCCACTTGTAAGTCGATAATACATTGAGCGGTTCAAAACCTGCGGCACGCATATCTTTCAGATGTACAAATTCCATAGGTCTGTCCACTTTTATCTCAATACGTACCCGTATCAAATCGCCGGTTTTGACTTTGGTTCCGGTATCTATTTTTTTCAAAATTTCACCGGTATCCGTAAATTTTCTGACGAATAATTCTTTGGTAATGGCCACCGGCGTTTTGGCGCCGGTAATTTTATCCAAATCTTCAAAATACTGCCAATACAAGGCTCCCCAAGCGATACCTTTACCTTTTTTGGTAATGCTTACTTTACCCATTTCCGGCGTGATTTGGTCAGCCGGCCAAGATTTTTTAAAATATCCCGTTCCGGATTCGGTTTTTATTTCCGGCATTTTTGCGGGGTTAATAACCGTTTTACCTACTTTAACATTCACACTATTGTCGAATGCTAAAAAGTCGGTGCCACGCAGCAGCAAAGCATAAACCGCTTCGGTCGTTTGTTTGGTCGTCTTCCACGCATTGGTTTGTTTGTGTTTGAGCAACCAGATGCGCATTTCATCAATTTTTTTGACATCACCGTCAATGGCATCAAAAGCTTCTATCAAAAGAGCTTGTGTTTCGATAGGTGCTTGATACCAATACCAACCACCGGTATTGTTTTTCCAATACATTCCCAATTCTTCACTTTGAATACTGTTTTCGTCCAACGAACGAATAATCTTTTTGGCTATATCCGTATCCTTATGACGCTGTGATACCAGTGCCAAAAGTCCTTGTTCGTACAAGCCGTAAGAAAGCCAATATTTTTGAGCTTGACGCCGGTAATAATCGACAGCCGTTTGAACTTCTTTTGACATCTTTTGTTCCGGATAAAAACTACGGGCATATAGATAATGGATTTGAAAAGCACCGGGATGATAATTATCCAGATAAGCTTTCTTATCTTTTTGGCGGTTAGCCGTTTTCAATAAATTTTGGTAATCTTTAAGGATTTCGCTATCCAAATATCTAACGGCTTTTTGCACCATATTTTTAGCAAGGTATTGATTATCAACGATTCTTAATTGTTTTAAATGGCCGAAACCGGCAACGATATGTTGGGTAATATACCGGTTGGGGTAATTTCCGCCTTTAAACCACGTAAAGCCGCCGCCGGGCAATTGTAAAGTTTGCAATTTTACAAGAGCTTTTTGTTGCATATAAGCCATTTTGTTCAAATCAAACAATAAAGCGATACGTTTTTTTTGTTCCGATTCGCTTTTAGCATCCCGCAACCAAGGCGTTTCTTCAATCAAAATATTCTTGAGTTCTTGATTTTTTTCCAAATTAGACAGTAACGCATCGCTTTGATAGTTTTTCCACACGTCAAACACTTGCTTGATTTTCAGATTTTGTTTGACGATATGAGCGGCCAGTGTATTGGCATAATACCGGCTAAATGTCTGTTCACTGCATTCGTAAGGATATTCCATTAAATAAGGCAAGGCTTGCACGGCATACCAAGCGGGATTGCTTGTGATTTCCAATGTTACTTTATGATTTTTCAAAGTTTTGCTTTGCGAATGCAAAAGTTTGTCCATCACAAAAGTTTTACTTTGACCGCTACGCACCCACATTGGCATGGTTTCGGTTACCAACATACGGTTAGACAAAACAGGGATAAAATTTTGCTCCGCATCGGTTTGATTACCGGCTTTGGCTTTGACCACATATACCAAAGCATCGATATCATCCGGGATTATTAACCGCCATTGCACTCGGGTATTCCCACCCGCTTCCACAATAAAACTCTGAGTGACATTTTTTGTAATACGCTTGGTAACCTCTTTTTGGCTGATAGCATCAGTCAAGGTCAGTTCAGCTGTTCCGGACAATGTTTTTCCGGACAAATTACTGATTTTGGTACTGAAAATCAACGTGTCACCATACCGTACAAAACGCGGGGCATTGGGAAAGACCATTAAATCTTTTTGGGTTTGGGCAAAAAACTCTTTATAGCCGTGTTTCAAATCCTTGGTATGAGCTAAAATTTGCAATTTCCATTTAGTCAAACTTTCGGGGACGGTAAATTTAAAGCCTACGTTACCGTCTTTGTCCGTGTATAATTCGGGATAGAAAAAAGCAGTTTCTCTAAAATCACTACGTACTGCCGGCGTTGCCGCTTCCTTTTTTTGTTCTCCGCTTGTTTGAGATGCGTCTTCATCAGTAGCCACAACAACAGCTTCCAGATTCTCAGCAGGAGAAGGAGCTTTTGCTTCAACAGCCATAACATCATTTTCAGCCATTATTTTACCGGATCTTACCCTCTTCATAGCATATATTCCCCGTGCATAATACGGGCTACTGCCAAATCTGAATCCGAACCATTTTAACCGGTTATACCGGATGCCGGACATAGTGCCGTAATCCGTATAGTCTATCCGCCAAGGCACACCGGCGGAAATCGTTCCGAAAGAAGCCGCCTGCCGGATGATAGTTGCGGGATAATAAATTTTGTAATCTACCGGATTGAAAGACCAAGTATGGTTGATAAATTGGTCCAATGAAGCGTCATACATGGAAGCCAATACTTCGGTAAGCACTTTTCCGCTTTGCGGTCCTTTGATTTTAAAACGCCATTCTTCCTGCGTTCCTGGTTGAAGTTTGTCTCTAAAACGGACGGTTTCTATTTGCAATTGATCCGGAGGATAAGGTACTTTAATATGTATTTTACCGGTTTTAAAATCATTAAAGGCATTAAAAGTATAATAAATCACAAAGCCGCCTCTGTCTTTTTCAGTTACGGGAACTTTAAGCGTTTTATAAGTTCCGTCGGTGATAAAGGTTTTATTGACAACGATTTCCCGGTTCTTTTCCACCCAAATCCGTATTCTGTTGCCGTTTGAAGCCGAACCGGTTTTTAAGACCACTTTGTCACCGGGTTGATAAGTCTCTTTACCGGTCAATACGTCAAAATATTTATTATCCGCAACTTGTTTTTGATTGGCTTCATATATTTCAAACCAATGTTTTTCGGTTACCTCATTGCCGTCTTTATCTTTGGTAGTTGCAACGGCAAGATATTGTCCGACGGGATAATTTTGATCGGGCGTAAAAGCGATTTTTTCTTGTTTACCGGTTTCAACGCTTTGTTCCCAATACAATTTTTTAACCGGCCAATACAGTTTATTGGCTTCTGTTTTATCATAAGGTATATGAGGTAATTTTTTTATAAATTCTTGTTTATCAACGTCTTTTATATCCGGTTCAGGCCATGGCCTGCTTCTCAGAACTCTGCCGGGGGTTTGGAGTTTGAAAATTTTCACTTGTACGTTTGCCGGCACTTTTACATCGTTGAGATTCAAGCTTTGGACACGGATACTGTCCGTTTTGTTTTTTTGAAATTTTTCCGGCATTTCCAAATGCAGTTGTAAAAGTTTGTAACCGGCTTTAACCGTTAGTTCTTGGCTGTGTGTTTCGCCGTTAAGGTCGGTGACTTCGGCATAAACTTTATAATGAAAAACCGGATTGTTTTCAGGCTTAACATTGAGGTCGGGCAAAGCTTTGAATTTGATAACAAATTCGCCTTTATCATCGGTAACCGTAGTGCCATGTGTTATTTCCTGCGGTTTTGAATTAAAATCCGGACGATACCAATACCACCAACGCGGCATTACCACTTCACGCTTGACACGGTAAGTTACTTTGGCATTCGTTATTTTGGTTCCTGCAAAACTTCCGGCAACTCCTTTAACCGGAATAGTATCGTTTACTTTATAAGTTTGATCCGGTTTATCGAGCTTTACTTCAAATTTTGGCCGTTTATAGGCTTCTACTCTAAAATAGTGCTCTTTATAAAGATCCGGTGTATCGGCATCTATTTCCAAACTAAATTCACCGGTTAAAACTTGTTCCGGTAAGACAAAACTGCCTTGAACAGAACCGAAATCGTTGGTTATCAAGGTTTTTTCACCGATTATTTCATCGTTTACATCATAAAGTGTAACCTCAACGGAAATATTTTTTAATACCCGGGAACGATTTGATTGCTTGGTCAAACATATAGCTTTGAAATAGACGGTTTGTCCGGGACGGTATATGCTCCGGTCGGTAAAAATAAAAGCGGTATTTTGTGGTCTGTCCTGTCTCGGTATATAAACATTTGACAGATGTTCATCGAAATAGGCCGTTTTGTTACCGTCATATTTTACTATAATTTTGTACCTGTATTGATTTAACCGCAAATAAGAGACCTCTCCCCTGTCACCGGTTTTTACGACTTTTTCGGTTTGCCACTTTCCGCTGTACCGTAATTGTTTTTTTATAATCAAGGTAGCATTGACAAACGGGGCACCGTTGAGACGGTTCAAAACCGTAAATTCCGTTTTGTTGCCTCGTCTGCTTATGGTTTGTAAAGCAACATCGGTCACTTGAAAAGTAGCCAGTCCGGAAGTTTTATCATTGTTTGTCGTCAACAACAAAACATACTCCCCGTTAGGCAACCCATCAATAATCCGTTCGGTGCTGTGATTTTGATAATCTTTCTCATCAGGCAAAACATAATTATAAGTTTTGACGGGTGTTAATTTTTCTACAAAAAGACGTTTTTTTTGAGAATCGTAGATTCGGTTAAATTGTATCATTTGTTCGTGAGACAACTTATATATTTTCAAAACCGCACCGGAAAGGTTGCGAAAATCCATTCTTACCAAAGCCGGCCGGTTTTCCGGAATATATCTTTCAATCTTAGCTTCCAGTCTTTTTAATTTTATCCGTGACATCAGATATTGACAGGATTTCGCTCCCCGACTCCCCGGATATTTTTTGACGGCTGTCTCGCATACGGCAACAGCTTCTTTTTTATACCAACGATAGGTGTCGTCTCGACCGGGAACATACTTATCACCTAAACGGTTAAAAACATTAGCCATTTTGAAATATGCCATGGCAGACACACCTGAATTTTCATATTTTTTGACAAAATTTTGGAGGCTTTTGATAAAAATCTGCTCTTTACCGGGGAAAACGGCATTGTCATAAACAAACTGTAAACGTTGTAAATCGGCAAAAGCCAAGGCATCGGGATGTTGTTTGTCCGTCAAACGGAAACGTAAATAATCTTGATGTAACAATAAAGCTTGATATTGTTTTGATAATGTATCTTTTGTGTTGATTTTCAACGATATAAATTGTTCTACATCTGATAAATATTCCGGTTTGTCAACTGTAAAATTTTGCGCCGGTGCTGTCAGTGCGTTCTCTTTGTTTTCGTAAAAACGAAGTGCTTCTTGTATCAAAACATCGTACAAAACGGGTTGGTATTTGGTGGCGTCATCAGATAATTCCAAAATATCTTTCCAAGTTTTTACGGGGATAATTTTTAAAAGTTCCGGGTCTTGTAACGACCGGTTAAAATGGGTGTAAACGGCTTTATACAAAGTATTCAAATCCCAAGTTCTGAAATCCTCAGGGTCCACAACGGTTGCCGTTTCGGTGCGTTGGTCAAATTTCCAACGGTTTGCTTCATAATAATGCCAATAAAGTTGCGCCAGATAACTTTCCAAAATCTGTTTGACCGGAGCCCCGTTTTCCGCTATTTCCTTTTCAAAATTATGAATGATATGCAATTGACTGTCTTCTTCCAATCGCATCATATATTTGGATTGGTAAAGCAACGACTTGACAATTTGAGGACCGTTTTGGTCTTTTTTGGCTTTGTTGTATATTTCTTTTACGAGTTTATAAGCCGTTTTGGTCAAGCCTTTTTGCTCTGCTTGACGGACTTTTTCCCATAAATCAGGATAAGAAGGGAAAGTTTTTTGTTGCATCATTTCAATTTGTTTTTGTGATAAATTTTGTGTCGTGTTACCGGGTTTTGAACTCGAACAGGACAATAAAATCATTAACGATAGAAAGAATAAACGAAATGCCATATCTAAAATTTTTTAGGGATACAATTTAATATTTTTGATGCTGTCAAATTTACGAGCAATATATAATTTGCTTGAAAATTTATAAAATTATAACGTAAACATTTAATAATGTTATATTTTTAATTTTATTTTATTGAATTGTGAATTAAAAAAAACTGAAAAAAATCACAAAATATTTCGTTAACATTTTGTAAAGTCGTAAACAAACATAAATTTATAATTCAATTTTTATGCCATTTTTTGCATTTTTAACAAACTTGGACAAAAAACAAATTATTAGTGTATAAAAATTTTTTCTTTTTATTAATTTTTTATGCAAAAAAGTGAATTTAGGTTTACAGCTCAACATTGCCGTTCCCGAAGCCCGCAGGGGTTTTATTGAAGCTTATAACAGTTAGTTTATCAAAAAGTTAGAAATAAAAAACGCCCTCTATTGCGAGGGCGTTTTTATTTAAGGTATTAATTCCGAATTATCAGGTGCAAAATATTTGTATTCCAAATATTTAAACGAATCACGCGGTTGAACCTTGATTCTAGCCTTATACTGCCATTGCCATTTACGTCTCAAAGACCAAAAACCTTTGGTCAAATAAGCGGCAATAAAAGGATGTACGTGTAAATGAATATTTTTATGACCTTTTTCCGTTAGACGTTTGATATCTTCTTCAAATCTGGAAATCAACGTAATAGGCGCATCGGTTTCTTCTTTATGAACCAAACTTGGATTTTTTTCTTTGGTATTGATGTTACGTTCCGGTCTGAAACGTTGCCGTGTTATTTGCATCAATCCGAAACGTGATAAGGGCAAAATCTTATGTTTGGCACGGTCATCTGCCATGACATTTTTCATATGTTCGTACAATTTTTTGCGATTTTCAGGGCTTTTCATATCGATAAAATCCACAACTATGATACCGCCCATATCCCGTAAACGCAATTGACGGGCAATTTCGGTTGCCGCTTTCAGATTGACTTGCAGTGAATTTTCTTCTTGCGATTGGGTTTTATCCGAAGAATTTCCACTATTGACGTCTATTACGTGCATGGCTTCGGTGTGTTCAATGATAAGATAAGCCCCTTTGTCCATCATAACGGTTTTACCGAATGAAGATTTAATTTGTCTTTCTATACCGTATTTTTCAAAAATCGGCGTGGATGAGTTGTGCAATTTGACAATAGATTCCAAATCGGGAGCGATTTGTTTGATAAAATCCAAAATTTCGAGATATAAAAGTTCGTCATCTACGACAATTTTGGTAAATGAATCGTTGAGAATATCACGCAACATGGTCGTTACTCTGTTATCTTCACCGTAAATCCGTTGCGGTGGATGGGCATTTTGAATTTTTTGAGACAAAACCTGCCATTTATTGAGGAGGTTTTGCAGGTCTTTATCCAAATCCGCTACTTTTTTTTCATTGGCGGCTGTTCTGATAATCACACCGAAATTTTTCGGTTTGATACTCTGAACCAACCTTTTAAGACGGTTTCTTTCGGCTTCATCGGCAATTTTTTGCGAAACGGAAACCTTGTCATAAAACGGGACTAAAATCAGGTATCGACCGGCTAATGATAATTCGGAAGTTAATCGCGGTCCTTTGGTTGATATAGGTTCTTTGAGAATCTGAACGACGATGCTTTGTTTGGCTTTTAAAACATCTTTTATGTTCCCTGATTTGTCAATATCGGGTTCTTTTTTAAAATTTTTCAATGAAAAATCTTTTAGTTTACCCGATTGAATTTGTTTGGTATATTTAACGAGTGATTTTATTTGCGGACCTAAATCGTGATAGTGCAAAAATCCGTCTTTTTGGGCTCCTACATTAACAAATGCGGCATTCAATCCGGGAATAACCTTGTTAATTTTACCCATATAAACATCGCCGACGTTAAATTTATTGAAGGTCTCTTCTTTATGAAGCTCGGTAAGTTTACCGTCTTTTAATAAAGCAAAATCAATAGCGGAAGGATTAGACCGGATAATTAATTCTGTATCCATTCCTTCTGTTTTTATGCAGATATTTATCTGCGGGTTAATATGTCAATGATCGATTATGATAACGGATAAAACCGTTATTAAAACGTTTCTAAAAGAAAAAGTAGGCTAACCTACTTTTTCTTTTTGTGTCTATTAGCTCTACTTCTTTTTTTACGTTTGTGAGTCGCAATTTTTTTTCTCTTTCTTTTTTTTCCGCTAGGCATAATTCTTAGGGTTTTACGTTTTCTTTAATTCGATTTACAAATGATTTGCTGGGTTTGAAAGCCGGAATGTAATGAGCCG
This sequence comes from Flavobacteriales bacterium, assembly GCA_027039975.1. GTDB lineage: Bacteria > Bacteroidota > Bacteroidia > Flavobacteriales > Flavobacteriaceae > WGBX01. The sequence goes on along the minus strand of JALWFE010000053.1, from coordinate 21,820 downwards.
GAATTTTAATAGAAGTGTTTTTAGAAATGTTTCTACCGATCTTTTCAGCTCTATACTTATTAACAAAGCTTCCAAATCCTCTTAAATAAACATTTTCTCCGGAAGTCAAACTGTTTTTAACTTCATCCATAAAATGTTCTACAACCGTTAAGACATCCTTTTTGTCCAATCCTGTCTTTTCGGCAATTTTACTAACAATTTCTGCTTTTGTCATAATCTTAATATTTTAAAGTTATATATTTTTTCGTTTTATACAAACAACTTTTTTGTTAAAAAGCCTAAAACAAATCAGTGTGCAAATATAATACATAATATTGAAATGTAAAATACTGACTTACATTTTTTTAACAAATTTCCAATATTGACTTGACTTTAATGTACATTAAAAATTGGTATCAACACCAATCCGCTTCATTTATGTGTCAGCTTTGCCGGATCATAGCATTGAAACGGCACTTCTTTATCGGCAAACACAATGCCGTATTGTTCCAATTCCTTCAATATAGGGTCATAAACTTCCTTGGAAATAGGTATTTGAACACCCGGGTTTTTGATTTCTCCATTCAATATCTTCAACGAAGCTATCGCTACAGGCAAACCGACTGTTTTGGCCATTGCCGTAAAAATTTGATCTTCTCCTTTGACAACCAATTGTGAATCAATCTGTTTAAATGTATTACCGGTTTTGTATCCGAACTTGTGATACATCACTATCATATCTTTATCGTCCGGTTTGAGTGTCCATTTTTCTTCCAATATTTTTTGTAAAATTTGAGCCGGCGTTGCATTTTTCAGACCTATCTTGGTTTTACCGTCAAACAAATCCAATTCTTCCAATTTAAGCCATAACTCGTCATCTTGATCAATATTCATATAGTGACGCAATTTCATTTCAACCGAATCATAAGGGCTGAAAGGCAAAAAACTGTTGACAAAATCACGTTTTGTTAAATTTTCCGAATTTTCCATAACATAAGTATCGTCTGTCATTCCCAGCTGTACAAACACATTCCAAGCCCGTGAAAAACCGACCCGTCTGATAGTCCCGCGATATAAAGTGGAAATGTGTTCCAACCCGTAAAGTGATTGGTATTTTAATGAATCACGGTTAGGATAGGCTTCAAAAAGACCGTAACCGTCAATATCTAAAAATTCCGTACGCCTGAACAAGCGGTGGTAAGGGATATATTTATATTGTCCGGCATGCAAAAACTTGGCAACTCCGCCTTGTCCGGCAACGACAACATTACGCGGATTCCAAGTAAATTTATAGTGCCACAAATTATCATCGCTTTCAGGGGCTACCAATCCGCCCGTAAATGACTCAAACAACTCCATTTTGCCGCCACCCTGCTTTATCTTATCTATTATACGCATGGCACTCATGTGGTCAATCCCCGGATCCAAACCGATTTCGTTCATAAAAACCAAATCTTTTGCCACAACGTGGTCGTTTAAGGCTTTGAGTTCGTCACTGACATACGAAGCTGTCACCATATGTTTACCGTATTTGACCGCATCAAGCGCTACCTGTATATGAAAACGTGCCGGTAACATCGAAATTACCAAATCTGAATTTTTTATCAGACTCGCACGAATTTCATCGTCAAAAATATTGGCTGTTTTGAGAATAAAATGTTTATCACCTCCAACTATTTTCTCCGCTAACGACAAATTTTTATCGACAATGGTAATTTCCAAATTTTCACTACCGGCTTTATCTTTAAGATAAGCCATTAAGGACGATGTGGATTTACCGGCGCCAATCAATAATATTTTTTTCATTCTGATAATATTTTATATAGTAACGGGATACGGTTTTTTGTCTATCCGGTCCATTTACAATTGTATAATTTATGTTTGGGTCTCAAAAGTAAACAAAAAAATAATTTAAGAAAATGAATATTGTTATTATTTGATGATATGATGATATGATAATATGATGATATGAGGAATTGAGGAATTGAGGAATTGAGGAATTGAGGACTAATATATTCTCATTATTTACTTAATATGATTTTTGCTACAATGTCAATTAAAAAATTATGTTATTTTTACGACACTTTAAAAATAATTTGTATGGACAATAGAAAAAAAATTAAGGATTTTTTAGAAACGTACAAAAAAGATATCGTTAAAAATCCGAAGCGGTCAAAAATGATTAAAACCGCTGTTAAAAACAAGGAAGCCATTATTTCTGAAAGTGGCGCCCTTGCCACTTGGACTCCGAAAGAATCTACCGGACGCAGTCCGAAAGATACGATTTTTGTCAAACGCCGTTCCAGTGCCAAAAATATCGATTGGAGTTCGCCAAACAATTTACCTGTCAGCGAAAAAACCTTTAATATGCTGGTAGATGATGCCTTGGAATTTTTAAGTCAAGCCAAACATCTGTATCAAACCGACCGCGTCATCGGGGCGGATATCAGTTATGCTTTACCCGTTAAGACGGTTACGACACATGCTTTGGCGGCATTATTTACTGACAATATGTTTCGTCCCGTTCCCAAAAAAATAGGTAAAAGTATATTTGCAGATAAAGACTTTTTGCTTCTGCACGTGCCTTATGAAAAATTAGATTCTGAAAAATACAAAAGACTTTTACGTAAACTGCCTAATGGCAAGACAACCGATATGGCTGTTGCCACCGATTTTGATAACCGTATCGGGGTGATTATCGGTTCGGCTTATATGGGGAGTATGAAAAAAATGTTGTTTACCGTAATGAATTATCTGTTGCCGTTCCACAATGTTTTGCCGTTGCACTGTTCGGCTAATGAAGGCGAAAAAGGCGATTCGGCTTTATTGCTTGGTTTGTCGGGTACCGGAAAAACCACATTGTCTGCCGATCCCAAACGGCGTTTGCTCGGTGATGACGAACACGGTTGGAGTGATAAAGGAATTGCCAATTTTGAAAACGGTTGTTATGCCAAAATGATTGACATCACTGCCGAAAGCGAACCGGAAATTTATAATGCCGTAATGCACAAAGATAAATATACCAAACACGGCTCTATTGTAGAAAATGCCATGGTTTATCCCAACGGCAAATTTGATTTCTTTGATACGCGATTGACCCCTAATTCGCGTTCGTCTTATCCGTTGAAATACTTAAAAAACATCAAAAAATCGTCCAAATCGGGACATCCTTCTACGATATTATTCTTGACGGCTGATGCTTACGGGGTTTTACCACCTATCTCCAAACTCAATCCTCATCAGGCTATGTTGTGGTTTTTGATGGGTTATACGTCCAAATTGGCCGGTACGGAAACCGGAGTGACTGAACCGCAATCGACATTTTCACGTTTTTTCGGACAACCGTTTATGCCGCTCAATCCCGATATTTATGCCGGTATGCTGGGTAAAAAAATGCAAGAACATCAAACCGATGTGTATTTAATCAATACCGGTTGGACAGGCGGTCCTTACGGTGTAGGCAAACGGATGAAATTGTCATACACCCGTAAAATGGTCGATGCCGCTTTGGAAGGTTTGCTCAAAGACGTTGAATATGAATATGATAAATTGTTCCACGTCAACATCCCGAAAGAAGTACCGGGTGTTCCTTCCGAAATTTTATTTCCCAAAAATACCTGGAAAGACCCCAAAGCTTATGACCGGACTGCTAAAAAATTAGCCAAAGCTTTTGCCGAAGCATTTGATAAAAATTACGGCGATAAAAATATCGATCCACTAGTGGTTAAAGAATGTCCGGGGAAGTAAATTTAGTTGCTAGTAGCAAGTAACAAGTATCAAGCAGGGTTGTTATTGAAACAACCCTGCTTTTTTTTGGAAATATCATAAACTATAACCGCTTGTTACTAATTTACTTCCATCCGAGACGTTGTTTGATGCGGTATTGGATAAAGAACATCACCGGTACAATCACTAATGTCAAGAATGTGGCAAAGGTCAAACCGTTGATAACGGCTTTTGCCAACGGTCCCCAGAAAGCGACGTTTTCACCCCCGAGATAAATATTGGGGTCAAACTTGGTAAACAAACCGATAAAATCCATGTTCAACCCGATAGCCAACGGAACCATACCCAAGACGGTAGTGATAGCTGTCAGTAAAACCGGACGCAAACGTGTTTTGCCGGCTTCTACAATGCTTTCGTGTACAATGTGCATTGGCGTCGGTGCATCTTCGTCCAAACCTTCGTCCAAACGTTTACGTTTGATAGTCAAAAGGGTATAATCGAGTAGAACAATAGCGTTATTAACTACAATGCCCGCCAGTGATATTATACCGATCATTGTCATTACAACGATAAAATCTGTGCGAAGTATAATCAACCCGAGAAAAACCCCTATCATACTCAATATGACTGTTATCATGATGATAAAAGGCGTGGTCATGGAATTAAATTGGGTGACCAAAATCAAGAAAATTAAGAATAAAGCGATCATTAAGGCCTTGGATAAAAACTTCATATTTTTTTTCATTTCCTTTTGTTCGCCTTGAAATTGGTAGGAGATATTGTTTGGTAACTTATACAGTTTCATCAGTTTCTCCAATTTTTGCACAATTTCGTTGGCGTTATAACCTTCCAATACATTGGAGGTTATGGCGATAACCCGTTTTAAATCTTTGCGTTTGATGGCACTAAAACTCGATGTCGATTTCATTGTCGCCACCGCCGATACGGGTACCGATACAAGCCGGCCGGTTTGTTGGTCGCGGTAAACGATTTTTTGATTGAGTAAACTTTGCCGGTCATAACGGTATTTTCTGTCTAAACGCACATTAATCGGGTAATCGTCATCGCCGTCTTTGTAACGGTCTACTTCTTTGCCGTATAAAGCGGTTCGCATGGCCATTCCCACCTGACCGGTATGAATACCCAAACGCCCGGCTTTTTCCCTGTCGATATAGACGGGTAGTTCGGGTTTGTTTTTATCAACTTCAATTTGCAATTCTTCAATCCCCGGTATATGTGCTTTGTCCAAGTATTTTTTGACTGCTATGGCTGTATTGAGCAATTGGTCGTAATCGTCACCTATCAATTCCAAATCCACGGGGGCACCGGTCGGCGGTTTGTGTTGGTCTTTGTCGGCGGATATTTTGATGCCTGCGTAACCCTTTATCAAACTGCGAATATCGTTAAGAATTAGGGATGCATTGACGCCTTTGCGGTATTTATAATCTACCAAATCAATAATAATTTTAGCCCGGTTAGGTGTTTTGCCGCCTTGTGCACCTTTTCGCGGGTCACCGGTTCCTTCGCCCACTTGTTCTATGATGGAGGTTACCATATAATCGTAACCTTTTTGTTTGAGATAATGCCTGATTTTCCGGGTAATTTTTTTGGTAAATGTATCGACCACATCAATGTCGGTTCCTACCGGATGTTCGATATAAACATAGATTTGGTTGGGTTGTGTATTGGGAAAAAAACTGATTTTGGGCGGAAAAGTTTTGAGTAACAAAAAAGATAAAATCAAAAGTAATACCGTACCGAAAAAGAACATATAGACATTTTTGCCTTTCAAAGCATACCGTAATAATTTTTCGTAAATCCGTTCAAGCCAAGGTAAAAACCGGTTTTGAAACCAGTGAATACTATCTACTAACACAAAATTGTAAAACAATTGCCAAATGGCCAGTATACCCAACAAAAATCCGGTGGCGTTAAAAATTTCTTTTCCTGTTGTATTTGAACGACTTATAACAAAAATTTTAATGATAAAAGCGATAATGGCAGCCGCCGTAAACAAGATAAAATTTCGCCATACCCGGGATTTTGGTAGCGCTTTTTCGGTCATTTTCATATAGTTTTTGGTCAAAACCGGATTGATAACCAATGCTACAAATAGCGATGATGTCAAGACGGTTATCAAGGTAATGGGCAGGTATTGCATAAAATTTCCGATAATACCGGGCCAAAATGCCAAGGGTATAAATGCGACCAAAGTGGTTGCCGTAGAAGCGATAATAGGCCATGCGACTTCACCGACGGCATACTTTGCCGCTTCAAAAGGTTTGTAGCCTTCCTGCCGGTAACGGTAAATATTTTCTACAATTACAATACCGTTATCAACCAGCATACCGAGAGCCAAAACCAAAGCAAACAATACCATGGTATTGAGTGTAACGCCAAAAGCATCCAAAACTAAAAATGACATCAACATAGACAACGGAATGGCAATCCCGACAAATAAAGCATTACGAAAGCCCATAAAAAACATCAATATACCAATAACCAGAAGCATCCCGAGAATAATACTGTTTTCCAAATCGGAAACTTGTGTACGCGTGCGGTTGGATAAATCATTGGTTACGGAAATATGTAAATTTTTAGGAAATACTTTGGCTTTGGCCTGGTCAATAATTTTTTTGATAGCATCCGATGCTTCTATTTGATTGGCGCCACGACGTTTTTTGATATCGAGCATAACAACCGGATTGCCGAATTCACGGGCATAACTTTCGGCATCTTGTTGTTTGTAATAGACTTTGGCTACGTCTTTGAGATAAGTTATTTTATCTTTAGCTTTACGTATAACCAGATTTTCAATATCTTCCGGTGATTTAAATTCGCCTATGACCCGGACATTACGACGCACACCGTTCTCTTTGATATCTCCTGCGGAAATAGTCAGGTTTTCGTTTTTGATAGCCCGTTCAATATTTCCAAAACTAATATTACGGCTCAACATTTCATTGAGGTCGACGGCTACTTCCACTTCTTTATCTTGAACCCCGCGAATATCGGCGGCGGAGATTTGCGGCAGTTGTTCGATTTTATCTTGCAAAAACTCAGCATACTTTTTAAGTTTTGACGGTGTATAATCCCCGGAAATATTGACATTCATGATAGGCCGCATTTCCGAAAAATCCAATTTCATAGCCCTGGGATTTTGTGGTAAATCTTTGGGCCAGTCACGGTCACCTATCACATCATCAATCTTGTCTTTGACATCTTCAAGCGCTTTGTCGGGGTCGATATCAAAGGTAAATTTGACATCGATACTCGAAAATCCGGCTTTTGAAGTGGATTTGATTTCGTCAATCCCTCTGATTTTTTTAAATTCTTTTTCAAGCGGAATGGTTATTAAATTTTCTATATCTTCTGCCGAATTACCCGGATAAGGAGTCGAAACGAATACTTCCGGTGCTGCCACGTCGGGGAGGGCTTCGCGCGGCATATTGATATATGAAAACAAACCACCTACGGTCAATAAGAAGATGATTAATTTTACCGTGTTGTCATTTTTTAATGACAGGGTTGATAAACCGAATGTTTTATGTAGTTTTTTCATTTTTTTGGTTAACTGGTTGTTTGGTGATATGGTTATTTGATGATGTTGGTTATCTGGTCATTTGGTTATTTGATGTTTGATGTCGGGTGTCGGATGTCCGATGTCGGATGTATTATTCATTTTAAATTTTATTTTTTATCACAGAACGATACACTGAGCTTACCGAAGTGCTGTCACTGAGCTTGTCGAAGTATCCACTTCGCACTAGGCACTTTCAACTTTCAACTTTCAACTTTTAACTCTTACTAAATCCCCTTCTGTCAAACCGCGTGCCGATTCGCCGGCTATCAAATCTCCCGCTTTAATACCGGATTTGATAACAACCTTTCCTTTGTAATCCACACCCGTTTTGACTATTTTTTTTACTACTTTATAAACCTTTTGGTCTTTGTTTTTTACGGGTTCCAACACAAATACGAAATTGTTACCGTCCCGGTCTTGTTGCACAATAGACCACGGCAAAACAAGGGCATTGCCGGTTTCAAAATCTTTTATCTTGATATTAGCCGTTAAATTGGGCTTTAAATCGCCTTTTTTGTTTTGTAAATCAATCCGAATTTTAAACGTCCTGTTACGCGGATGAATAAAATTACCCACATAAGTAACTTTGGCATTGATACTTTTGTTCAATTCCGGAAATTCAATGACAACCGGCGTATTTTTTTTAATTTTAGTCAAATATTTTTCACTGACATCGGCTTGGGCGTAAACTTTGTCGAGATTAACGATACGCGCTACGGCCCGTTGCGGCGCCGCCATCTCGCCTTCTTTAATCATCAGGTCATCGAGAGTGCCGCTGATAGGGGCTTTGACACGGAATTTTTCCAATTGGGAACGTAAGGTTTTTAATTTTTTTCCTAAAGCATTTTTCTTGGTTTTTGCTTGTAAAAAAGCCATCTCCGACCCGATTTTTTGCTCCCAAAGACGTTTTTGTCGCTCATAAGCGGTTTTGGCCAAACTGTATTGCGTTTGTAATTCGCTTATTTGGTTACGTAAAACAGCATCATCCAAAGTCAAAATGGTTTCGCCTTTACGAACACGGTCTCCTTCGTTTTTATAGATTTTTTTGACGCTTCCCATCGCTTCCGGTACGGCCATCACATTACCTTCCGTATCGATATTGCCTTGCAGTTCAATAAAATGTTCAAAAGCCTGCGGCTTGACTTCAAAGGCCGAAATAACCGGAATTGCTTTGGCTTGTTGTTCTCCTAATTGCTCGTTTATTTGCTCCAAAATATTGTGCAAACTGTCAATTTGCTTTTGAATTTGTTCTTTTTTTTGTTGCAAATCGCCTTCTACTTTCTTTTCGTGTTTGCAAGCACTTATAAAGATTAAAAGGCTTATGCCGATGATATATTTCTTCATTTTATTATTTTTTTGGTTATTTGTTAATATTGGTTAATTGGTTATCTGGTTATTTGTTGATATCGGTTAATTGGTTATTTGATTCATGTGTCCGCTGTCATTTCGAACGGGCGACGGATCAAGGAGAAATCTCTATCAATTACCCAAAATATTTTCCAACACAATTTTTTTGTTGATAATGTCTATGATCGATTGCAAATATTGTTGCTGTGCTTGATACAATTGCATCCGAGCTTGGTTGAGCTGAAAACTGTTACCGACGCCTTCTTTATATTTTATTTGTTCTTTTTTTGCTATTTTCTCGGCCAGCTTTAAATTGGCTTTGGCGATATCGTAATTTTTAAAACTATGTTCGTAATCGTTACGGGCTTTGTTATATTTTAGTTGGAGTTCTTTAAGTTTTTCGGTCATGTCGTTGCGGGCGTTTTCCAAATCCAATTTGGCCTGCCGTACCCGGGCCGAACGGGCAAAACTGCTAAAAATAGGCACATTGATACTGATACCGAATAACGATTGTTCATACCAATTTTGTGTGTCATCAAAAAATTTGAAATCATTGTTATAAGCGTTTTTACCGTAATTGACAAAAGCGGCAATAGTCGGTAAAGCTTTGCTTTTTTCAAATTTAACCTGCAATTCTTTAGCTTTGGTCTGATTTTTAACAATCTGATAATCAATATTTTTATCCGGATTAAAATCTTTTTTTAACAAATCGAGCTGCATGCCGTCATCTTTGAGTTTGGCTATATCGTCTATCAATTCCAAAGGTGCATCCACAGGACGGCCAAGGGTGAAATTAAGCATTTGATAAGCCACCTTTTTCATCCGTTTGAGATAATCCAACTGGTTTTCCAAATTGGACAAAGTGATTTGCATTTGCTCCACATCGGTTTCTTCCACCAAACCGTTTTGATACATTTGTTTTACCTCAAACAGGTTTTGTTGAACCACATCGACATTGTGTTGCATAATTTTGATGCTCTCGTCAGTCAGAATGGCATTGCCGTAAGCATTGACAACCAATTCTTTGATTTTTTGACGGGTTTTTATTTCTGCATTTTCCGAAATCTTTTTAAAAGTTCTTGACGATTGCAAACCGACTAAATATGAGCCACTGAAAATCAACTGTTTGAGTGTTGCCGACCATTTCATATTTTGTTCCGTCCCGAATTTTATGGGGATATAAGTGTCCGGGGGGGCTTGTGGGTTCATAATGCGGGCCGGCAATAAATTGACGGGTTGCTTGATAAATTTTTGATACGATGCCGTTCCGTCAATCTGCGGAAAACCCATTGCGGTAGTTTCCCAAACCTTCTTTTGAGCTTTGAGCACATTGTTTTGCGCCTTTTTGATATTGGCATTGTGTTTCAACGCATAATCAATGGCATCTTGCAAGCCGAACTCACTTTGTTCTTGTGCCTGTGTAATTGTTATAGTGAACAATATTAATATAATGTATAGTTTTTTCATTTCAGATTTCAGATTTCAGGTTTCAGATTTTCGATTTGGTCACTGAGCTTGTCGAAGTGTCAGATTTGTTCTCCCGACCAATGTCGTGGTTTCTTTGATGATTATTTATTGTTTCATACTATTTTATGCTTTAAACATTACGAACATTATAAACTTTATAATCATTTAACTTTCTACTATTGCCTTCAACTTCTTTCTGCCTTTTTTGGTCGAAATACCGTTTAAAAACATATTTAAAAACATATCCATAGTCTCATTTTTATTAAATAATTCCGGGGGAAATAATTCAGGATTGGCCAGATTTAAAGTTGTCCCGAAATACATACGTTTGACAAATTCTTTGTTCAAATCTTTTTTATAATAACCTTGTTTGATGCCTTTATTAAGATTGTGTTCCAAACATTCCATAATGGAATCAAACTTCTTTTTTTCCAATGAAGCCGCTATTTCCGGATAATATTTTTTTAACTGGTAATGTGGCGATGTATCCGAACGTTTCAAATTTTCCTTAATGATATCTTTGATTTTGAGTAGTTCTTCATAGGGATTTAATTTCATCATGCAAATTTGGTCTATTTGTGTTTGAATCTGGTCAAAGATATAATCAACCGTTTCTTTGACCAAAGCTTCTTTTCCAGAGAAATATTGGTAAATGGTTTTTTTGGAAATACCTAACTCTCCGGCAATTTGGTCCATTGTGACGTTTTTAATACCGTATTTAAAGTATAAATTAGAGGCTTTTTTAATGATTTTGTCTTTCATTTGTGTGAATATCTGAATAACGAGGCAAATATACAACGGAAACTTTTAATACGCAAATAGTTTTTTTGGTTTTTAATTTATAAAAAAAACCGGCAAACAAAAATGTCAGCCGGAGGTTTACAAGTTTTAAAATGTATCAAAAGACTTAAATACGATTGATTTTTCGCAAAATATAAAAGCTAAAGAGGTAACCTATGACCATGCCGGCAATGGCTTTCAATAAAAAGTCTGTCGAAATAAAAGTTCTTACGATACTGTATGACGCTTTGTCAAAAGTATAATAAAAATGAAAAAAAGCGGTCAATAAGAAACCCCAAGTGATACCGATTAATTTATATTGTTTATCGGAAATATTTAAAAAATTAACTTTTGTTTCCATATGGTTTGAATTTTAGACAAAGATACGAATTTTGAGGAAATGAGAAAATGAGGAATTGAGGAAAATTTTCAATTAAGACATTACAAGTAACATCTCTATCCAGCTCCCCCGACTTACGTCGGAGGCACGGGACGTCGTTAAGGCTCCACTTTCAACTCAATCAAAACCGGGCAATGGTCCGAATGCCGGGCTTCCGGTAGAATTACACTACGTTTGAGATTTGGTTGTAATTCGTGTGTAATCATTTGATAATCAATTCGCCAACCTTTATTGCGGGTACGGGCACCGGTACGGTAACTCCACCAGGTGTATTGTCCGGGACGCGGGTCAAATTCCCGGAATGTATCAATAAAGCCATTATCGATAAATGCTGATAACCACGCCCGCTCTTCGGGTAAAAAACCGGAAACGTGTTGCAGACGTACGGGGTCGTGAATATCACGCGGTTCATGGCAGATGTTATAATCGCCGCTGATGATGAGTTTGGGGATTTCTTTTTTGAGTTGATTGGTATAATCTAAAAAATCATCCATATAGCGAAACTTTAATGCCAAACGGTCGGCATTTGTGCCGCTGGGTAAATATAAACTCATAAACGAAAAACTGTCGAAATCCGCACGAATATTACGCCCTTCGGCATCCATGTAATCAATACCTGTACCGTAAACCACGTTTTTTGGTTCAATTTTTGAAATAATACCTGTCCCGCTATAACCTTTTCGTTGGGCGGGGAACCAATATTGATACCGATAACCGGCACGGCGTAACGATTCCGTATCTATTTGATTTTCAACGGCTTTTATTTCTTGAAAACCAACAATATCCGCACCGGATTGTTCCAACCACTGCACCAAACCTCTGCGCATAGCGGCACGTATGCCATTGACGTTGTAAGAAAGGATTTTTATTTTGTTCATAGGATATACTCTTATTTTAGGATATACTCTTATTTAATGAATGACCAAGGCTTCAAACCGTGATACATCTTATAATTTGAGGAATTGAGGACCAATTAATCGAAACACAGATTTAATAATTCAATCCAAAAGCCCAAAGCGGTATAACATTGCGATAACCGTACTCAATATTGTCTTTTACTATAAATGCGTTTTTATCTTTTACTATTTGTTTTTGTGTTTTGTTTTTTCCACCAATTTCAAAAGTGTAATTGTCGATGACAAAATCCGCATTTTTGGCAGAAAAAACCTTATGATTGACCCGCGTTTGATTAAAGAAAAAAGTTTCCCGTACATTACCGGTATTTGCCAACTCACCGGACAAGTTATAAATGATATTTGTATTATCCAGATAGACTTTATCCACTTTTCCCAAACCGCGAATACCACCTGTTTCATTTCGTAATTGTGCTATAAGACCGGCTTTTTCCATATATAAAAAATAATCGTCCAACGAATTTCTACTAACTTTTAGAATTTCTGCCAATTTTGAAAAATTAGGTTTAAACGGAACACTTTCGGCAATAATACCAAGTAAACGTTTGAGTTTACGGCTTGTCCCGACATTCAAATTGGCATATTGCGGAATATCGGTTTCCAAAGTTTGTACAATCACTTGACTTAAACGCAAATCAAATTCATTTTCGATGCCGAAAGGATAATAACCGCGTTTTAAATAATCCTTAAACAAAGGAAGCGGATGCTTGATATCCGGTAATTTAACCTCATTACCAAGTATTTGCTCAAAAGAAAAAGTGTCAATTTTGTAATGATGAAACAAATACAAATATTCCCTGAATGAAAGTCCTTCCAGTTTATAAACAATGGCACGACGGCTTAAATCTGCCGAACCTTTAAGAATATCAAGGATAGATGAACCGGTAAAGACCACTTTTAAACCGGGAAAGGCATCATAAATATTTTTTAATTCTCGTGACCAATCGGGGTATTTGTGTATTTCGTCAATAAATAAATTTTCACCGGCATTTTTATAAAAATCGTCTGCCAAATCAAACAAGCGGTTTTCTGTAAAATACAAATCGTCTGCTGTTACATACAGGGCTTTATTAGTATTCAGTTTTTCTTTAATATATTGCAAAAGCATCGTCGTTTTACCAACCCCTCTTGGACCGGTAATTCCCAGCATACGACTTCCCCAAGCGACTTTTTGATATAAATACCTTTTAAAATCGATTGGAGTGTTTTCCAAAAGCGTTAGATATTTGTGGTAAATTGTCCTCATTACGTATATAATTCAAACGCAAAATTACAAAATTTGCACAATAAAATGAACAATTTTTTAAAAAATTGCACTTTTTGTAGTGCAAAAATCGATTTACAAGACAAAGGGTTTAGTATAAAATCAATCGAATGTTTCTTTGGTAAGCTCGTTGTTATAAAAATACGTAATAACTCGTTATTTTCCACTTTCCGTATTCATTTCATCACTAATAATCAAACCGTCTTTAAGTCTGACGATACGTTTGGCGTGTCCTGCGATATCTTCTTCATGGGTTACCAAAACAATAGTGTGGCCTTTGCGGTGTAGATCGTCAAAGAGTTCCATAATCTCTTCGGAAGTTTTGGAGTCGAGGTTGCCGGTAGGTTCGTCGGCTAAAATAATGGAAGGATTATTGACTAAAGCTCTTGCTATGGCTACCCGTTGGCGTTGCCCTCCGGATAATTCATTGGGTTTGTGCGTCATACGGTCGGCGAGTCCTACGGTTTTTAAAACTTCTTTGGCACGTTCTATACGTTGTGCTTTGGATTTACCGGCATATACCAAAGGCAAAGCTACATTGTCCAAAGCTGTTGTCCGCGGTAACAAATTAAAAGTCTGGAATACAAAACCGATTTCTTTGTTTCGGATTTTAGCCAATTCATTATCACTTAATTTTTCCACTTCCTGACCGTTGAGCCGGTATTCGCCGGAAGTCGGTGTGTCGAGTGCCCCGATGATATTCATCAGAGTAGATTTACCACTGCCCGAAGGTCCCATAAGCGCTACATATTCACCACGGTTAATATTCAAGTTAATACCGCACAGGGCTTTGACCGTTTCGTTGCCCATTTTAAAATGTCTTTGTATGTTTTTGAGTTCTATTACAGGCATGTTTGGTTATTTGGTTATCTGGTGATATGGTTATTTGGTTATTTGAGTGCCGAGTGCGTTTTAGGTTTATAGCATATTTTGTTAATAATGATTGTTTTAGTTAGATTCCGGTGCCGGATGTCTTGTGTTAGATGCCGGGTGTCCGAAGTCCGATGTCGGATGTTCAGTGTTTAATGTCATTTCAATCCCTACGGAAGTAGGAGAGAAATCTGGTCACTAAGCTTGTCGAAGTGTCCACTTCGCACTTTCCACTTTACCGCTTTCCACTTTCAACTAAAAATCCGCACTTTCAACTTTTCACTTTCAACTTTCAACTAAGATTAATATTATCAATCAATCTGACGTCTCCTGCATACACAACGATAAACCCCCTGTATTTGTTACCGGAAATTTTTTGCGTAGCAGGTTTTAAGCTTTGTTCATCAGCTATTTCAAAATATTCCAATTCCAAGTAAGGATGTGCTCCAATGGCATTCTTGACAAAAGATTTGACCGTATCGATATTTTCATTTTCAAACAATACACTGCTTTGCTTCAATACTTGATAAATAAAAGGCGCTGCCGCTCTATGATGCGGGGTCAGTCGTAAGTTGCGGGAACTCATAGCCAAACCGTCCGGTTCGCGGTATATGGGAACGGGAACGATTTGAATCGGCATTCTCTCTTTTTCGACCAATTTTTTGATGATTTGCAATTGCTGAAAATCTTTTTCGCCAAAATAGGCTTTGTCCGGTTGTACTGTTTCAAATAATTTTTTGACAACCGTTCCGACGCCATCAAAATGTCCCGGACGGTGTTTGCCTTCCATTTCAATTTCTAATCCGTCAAAGTCAAAGTGTTCTCTTTCTATTTTTCCATCATAAAAATCCAATGCTTCGGGATAATAAACAATAATATCCGGTGATAAATCTTCCAATAAACGCAAATCTTCATCAAAACTTCGCGGATATTTTTTCAAATCGTCGGAATTGTCAAACTGTGTCGGATTGACAAATATGCTGACAACAGTAATATCATTATCTTTCAAGGAATTTTTTACCAAAGACAGATGCCCTTGATGTAAAGCTCCCATTGTCGGTACAAAACCTATGCTTTTCCCTTGTTTTTTAAGAGTTTTTAAGTGATTTTTCAATTCATTTTTATGGTGGAATACTTTCATTATGAAAATTTTAACTATCAAGCGATTTCAAATATACGTTAAAAATTCGTATCTTTGTAAATCAATTACAACAAGAGTTTTTATGAAATCTAAAAATTTTTTAATTGCCTCATCAGGTATTTATCCATATATGAGCCATAACGATACGGCAAATCTGGCTTATAAAATAGCCCGTTCTGCCAATAGTAAAGGCAGTCAAATCAGGATGTTTATGCCGCGATTCGGAACAGTTAATGAACGCAAGCATCAGTTACACGAAGTTATCAGACTTTCAGGGGTTAACATTGTGATTAATGACGACGATATGCCTTTAATTATCAAGGTAGCTTCTATTCCCAAAGAACGTATGCAGGTATATTTTATTGACAACGATGAATTTTTTAAACGAAAAGCCGTTTTTACCGACGATGACAATCAATTGTTTGAAGATAATGACGGCCGGGCTGTTTTCTTTGCCAAAGGTGTTATAGAAACCGTCAAAAAACTTAAATGGCGCCCCGATTATGTGTTGGTTTTTGACTGGTTTGCCAGTTTGTTGCCCTTATACATTAAAACATATTATAAAAACGAACCTTTATTTGACGACAGTAAAGTTTACATTGTATTAAATGACAAAACATTTAACAAACCAATGTCCGAAAATTTGATTGACAAATTGGAATTTGACGAGTTACCCCCCGAACTTATCGATAAATATAAAGATACTTCCGAAATTAATTTGCTTAAAAATGCCATTGATTTGGCTGACGGAATAATCATTCGCTCCAAAAATTTGCCTGATGAAATTGCCAATCATATAAAAAATAAAGATTTGGATATTTTGGACGTCTCAGATTTTGATTTGGATGAAAATGAAGCGGATTTGAAAGCTTATCTCACAGAAGTTTTCGGCGAAAAAGAAACTACAACTTAAACTTCCTATTGAAAAAAAATTTTTTATGATAAACAAACGAAACGTATTTATCATACTGCTTATGGCAGTTATGTTTAGTGTCTCTTGTAAAAAAGATTTTACCACTATCGGCAACAGTTTAGTTGACAAACCTTTGTTTGAAGGCAAATTATATCAAGATGCCTTGGTGCGCATATACGATCAAAGAATAGATAAAGTAATGTCCACTAAATTGAGCAATCTATTGGACGGTAGCAGTAATTTGCCTATCACTTCATTAGGTATTTACAAAGATGATAAATTCGGAACTTTAACAGCAGGTATCGTAACCGACATTATGCCCGATGAAATCAATTTAAGTGAACCGTTAGGCAGTGATATAAAAATTTTAGGTGCTCAACTGATAGTACCGTATTACTCACATACAAAAATCGACGAAGGAGAAAAGGTATATGAATTGGATTCCATTTTCGGTGAAAATGCGTTTGAATTGAAAATTTACGAACAGATGTTCCTCCTAAATACTTATGACGCGGATACCGGCTTGGAAGACCGTCTTCACTTTTACTCGGATTTTGACATCAATCCTTTTTTAGGGCCTATGATTGCCGATACCATTGGTTTTAATGTAAGCAATGAACCTTATATTACTTACCAACGCAATGATGACGGTACTTTTATTTTGGATGACGACGGCGAAAAAATCGTAAAAGATTCTTTGGAACCTCATCTGATTATCAAACTCGACACCACATTTTTCAGACAGAAAATTTTTGATCATTCCGGCGAATTAATATTGACCGATGCCGAAAAATTTAAAGATTATTTCCGGGGTCTATATATCGAACCTGTCAGTAATAACGGTGACGGACTATTGATGCAACTGGATTTCAGCAAAGCAAAAGTTAATGTACAATTTACCGCAACAGAAATCGATGATAACGGAACTCCGAACTTTGCTCAGGATGATATTGAAATAACCGTTTACAAAGAACTGGAAATGAAATTAGGGAATACCGTCGTAAATCTTTACGATAATACTTTAAGCAATTATGCTCAAACAGCTCTTAACAACAGTGATTTAATCAACGGTGACGATGAAATTGTTTTGAAAGGGGAAGCTGGTTCCGAAGCCGTTATTCAGCTGTTTGACGAACAACAATTGCGTGAACTGAGGCAAAAAGACTGGATGATCAATCACGCTGAACTCTATCTTTATGTCAACGAAACTGCCAGCGATGAAATGCTGGCACAACCAAAACGTTTATATCTATATGATTATGACAACCACGACAATATTGCCGATATAACAAGCGCACCCGAGAACTTGCATGATAACGATTTTAAAGAATACAGCGGCAAATTAAAAACGGACGGAGATGGTCATAAATATTACCGTTTTGGTATTACACGGCATATCAGAAATATTCTTAAAAAAGATTCTACAAATGTAAGATTAGGTTTACGCATCGCCTATGACATTCCTGCTCCTGTTAAAATAAGAGATTATTTTAAAGACCCGGATGCTTATAATCCCAAAGGGGTTATCCTTTACGGTAATCAGACAACTACGGATTTAAAACCGGTATTAAAAATCCATTATACAGACCCGGATTAAAAATCCTACCAATATTTAAATGCAAAAAAAACACCCTTTCAGGGTGTTTTTTTGATAATATCACAACAAACAGGTAAATAATTGTAAATTTTTTATCAATTTTTTATTTTTTTATAAGTTATGTAACAATATTTGCTTTATTTTTAAAATGTTGTTTGTATTTTTGCATTGTCAATTCACACCAAAAACTTTGCTTATGAAAAAAGCTACCTTATTATTTATCGCTCTTATAGTCAGTTTTGCTTTTATAAATCCTCAAAAATCACACAATCAGGTAAAAAACGTTTACAATTTGTCTGACGGTGATCATAACGGAAAAGACTTGACAGAAAAAAAAGCCTGCACTCTGTGTCATCAACCGGAAAAGAAAGTTGTAGGACCTTCTTTTAAAGAAATTGCAGTTAAATACAACGGGGATGCCACAAAAATCTTACAATTTCTGGAAGGCAAATCAAATCCGATTGTTGAACCGGATGAATTTCAATATATGCAGCCTGTTATCAAACAATTGAAACACAGCACAAAAGAAGAAAGAGAAGCCATCGCCAAGTACATAGCTTCGCTAAAATAGTTTACTGTTTCTTGTATTTTAATGGCAAGTAAACAAGCTTTTTTGTATCAAAAAAAGCTTCATCAAAGTAATCTTTCAAATCATAAATAACAGCATTTTCAAAGGGGGCTAATTCTTCCGACAAATCGCCCCCTTTGAGATATAATATACCGTTTTTTAACGGATGAACAGAACTCTTTTTTATCTTTCCTCTTATCCATTTGACAAAATCCGGCATCTTTGTTACCGCCCGGCTGACAACAAAATCATATTGCCGGTTAAGATGCTCCACACGGCTTTGAGTGGCTTCAATATTTTTCAAACCTAATTCCGAAGCGATAGCATTAACGACTTTTATCTTTTTTCCTATACTGTCAACCAGGTGAAAATTAGTTCCGGAAAATAATATAGCTAATGGTATGCCGGGAAAACCACCACCCGTGCCGGCATCCAAAACATCTGCTTCCGGCAAAAATTGGATAATTTTGGCAATTGCCAGTGAATGTAAAATATGATTGGTATAAAGTTCATCGATATTTTTTCGTGAAATTACATTAATTTTACTGTTCCAATCCCGATATAAAGGTCCCAATTGTTCAAACCGTCGGATTTGTAACGGAGTCAAATCAAAATATTTCTGAATAAGCCGGACATCTTCCATAAAATAATTTTTTTATGATTTATCAAAAAAAATTACACCACCTCGTTTTTTACAAATTTATACAATTTATCTGCCGGCCTGATTTTTCTGTCGATTTTTATGGAAACAATATCGCCTTTTTGTGCATAACTACCGGGTTTGTCATTAACATACATTTGCTCGACTGTTTTTTCCACCACACCGGTGGTCGGTCCGGTGATGAGAATTTTATCACCTTGCTTCAAATCAAATGCTTCCATTTTAAATTCGGCTACTTGTGCCTTAGGATAGTAATGCCAACCTTTGCCCAGATAAATTTTCTTTTGTGTTGCGTGAGAGCCGGGCGTTGTCCATTCGCCTAATTTTTTACCGAGATAATAACCGCTCCAAAAACCGCGATTATAAACCGTGGCCAGCTGTTCCACCCAAGTTTCAACCCGTTCCGGTGAATAAGTACCATCATACAAAGAATCGATAGCTTCCCGGTATGCTTTTACGGTAGTAGCGACATATTCGGGCGCTCTTGCACGACCTTCTATTTTTAAAACTTTGACGCCTGCATCTTTGACTTGGTCAAGAAAGTCAATCACCATTAAATCTTTGGGAGACATAATATATTCATTATCAATCTCCAACTCTATCCCCGACTCTTTATCAATGACGATATAAGGTTTACGGCAGTTTTGCTTGCAAGCGCCCCTGTTGGCTGACGAATTGTAAGTGTGCAAGCTAAGGTGGCATTTACCCGAGACAGCCATACACAAAGCACCATGACCGAAAATTTCTACCTCGACCAATCGTCCCGAAGGACCTTTTATTTGTTGTTTTTCAATTTGATTTGTAATATATTTAACTTGTCTTAAACTCAATTCGCGACTTAAAACCATTGTATCTGCAAAAGTGCTGTAAAATTTCAAAGTTTCAACATTGGTAATATTTATTTGAGTTGAAATATGCACTTCCAATCCGGCTTCACGTGCCATAAACATCACAGCTTGGTCGGCAACAATAACAGCACTAACCCCCGCTTCTTTGGCGGCATTTATCAATTTTTTGGCCATCAGTAAATCGTGGTCATAAACAATTGTATTCAAAGTCAAGTATGACCTTACACCGTTTTGTTCACAACGCTTGACAACTTCGGGCAAATCGTCCAGTTCAAAATTAATACTCGACATGGCACGCATGTTGAGTTGCTCCACCCCGAAATAAACCGAATCGGCACCATTGTCAATAGCCGCTTGAAGCGCTTCCCAACTGCCTGCCGGTGCCATTAATTCTATTTTATCCCCTTGTTTTCGCATATACAAAATTTTCAAAATGACAAAAATAGAGATAATTCGGATTGGTTTGACAAGTCACACTTCCCATTCGAATAAAAAAACTGCCGGACATAATCCGGCAAGTTTTTTTTAATATTGGACATTATTATTTTTCAACCTTTATAGTTAATATGTTACGTTTGGCAGCATTGACCACACTTTCGGCTATACTGTCGGTTAAGAAGTGCATAATACCTTGACGTCCCCGGGTGGCTAATGCAATAAGGTCGGCATTGATTTTCTCTGCAAAATTAAAAATACCTTCTTGAACGGTATAATCGTCATAAATATTAGGTTTTAAAATGTCTTTGTATTCCGGTACTTTTTTCAAAAAATTATCAAAAATTTCTTCCAATTCCTTGGTTGATTTGAAATTGGAAATAGTATTGATCCTTACCAAATGGATTTCAGGATTGAAAATATTCAGAAATTCTATTATTTTTTTAAATTCTTTGATATTTTTTCCTTCAAATTTACCGGCAATAGCCACTTTTTCAATCTTAAATTCATCAGCCGGCTTCTTGATAACCAAAACAGGTATTTTGGAGGTTCTGACAACTTTTTCGGTATTGGAACCGACAAAAAATTCTTCAAGACCACTGGTGCCGTGAGAACCCATCACGATAAAATCAATGTTGTTTTTTTTAGCAAATTCCGAAATGCCTTCAACCGGAGAATTGGTCATAACATTCTCATAAACAAGAATATCGTTTAAATAATCTTTGTCTAAAAATTCATCAAATTTTTCATGAGTATTTTCAAACATTCTCATTGCTACCGGACCTTTTGGTATTGATTTGCCGTCAACCATATCAATTTCACCCGAAGGAATATCCAACAGATGCAAAACATATATTTCGGCATCTATTTTGTTGGCTATCTTTGCCGCTACCTTGAGTGCTTCTTCGGATTTCGGTGAAAAATCAACCGGGACTAGTATTTTTTTCATAGTAATAAATTTTTTATGCTATAAATCTAAGAAAATTTTTTCTATTAAAAAAGATTATTTGACAAAAAAAATAAAAAAATAAAATGAAAATAAAAAATCATAGTTTAAAATCAATACTTAATATAATTTTTTCAATACATAAACCGGACATAAATCAATACATAAACCGGGTATAAAAATGTTAAAATTTTTCTTGATTATGCCATGACTGATAATTAAAAAAAAATTGTATCTTTGCAAAGATTTATGAGGTAGAGTATTATGGGGACGTGAAGTCCCCTATTTTTATACGGCAAATGTAAAATTAATTACTGACGGCAAAAAGATTTAATATCAATGATTTTTTTGCTATGTATTGCCGGACTTGTAGGTTTGTCG
>JALWFE010000052.1 GCA_027039975.1 Flavobacteriales bacterium | reverse complement strand
GTGCATCCCCCTACTGAAAAAATTCCGTTGAATATTTTTGCTAACGATCACTATCTTTGTGTAAAGTTCCTTGTAAAGGCCGGTTGTTTAAGTGGTGCTTTTAAAGCCCGATGTGCATCAAGGTTAGAATGTAAAAAGTAATGAAATGTTTTTTATTACTTGGGTTGAATTAAGTGGCGAATTCGCTTTTGCTGAATATCCCGATTGGAATAATTTCAAATTCGCAAGTTACATTCCTTGGAACTTGTTTTTATTAACCCTTTAAAACTTTATCATTATGAGCAAAAAGAAAGTATCGTTAGAAGTAGTTAATCCCTACGCAGCAGGTATCGATGTTGGAAGCCGTAGCCATTGGGTAGCTATTGGACAAGACGCACAAGATGTCAAAGAATTTGGTGTTTACACAGAAGACTATCAAAATATGGCAAAATGGTTACACCAAAACGAAGTAACTACAATTGCTATGGAAAGCACCGGTAATTATTGGCAAAATCTATTCTCATCTCTTATAAGTGAAGGCTTTGAAGTAATTTTAGTAAATGGAAGACAAACAAAAAACATTAAAGGCAAAAAAACTGATATTTTGGATTGCCAATGGATTCAAAAATTACATACACTTGGTTTATTAAGCGCCAGTTTCTTGCCTGATAGCACAACTGATATCATTAGAACTTATTCTAGACATAGACAAAATTTAATCAAAGAAGCTGCTTCAACAACCCTAAAAATGCAAAAATATTTACGACTTATGAACCTGCGTCTAGACGTTGTGGTTAAGGATATTGTTGGTTTAACAGGAAAAAAGATTATTGCAGATTTCATTTCCGGACAAACCGACGGTAAAAAATTGGCAAAACACAGGCATTACAATATCCGAAAGTCCGAAGAAGAAATAGCCAAAGCTTTGCAATATAATGGACGTGAAGATTACTTTTTTGCCTTAAAACAAGAATGGGAAACTTACCAACATTTACAAAAACAAATTGATGAAACGGATAAGGAAATCAAAAAATTATTAGAAAAAATCATCAATCAAGACGAAAATAAAAAGAAACACACAGCAAAAAAAAAGCCTATAAACGAAAAAACAAAAATGCCATAAGAAATACTGATATGAACCAAATCGGTGTGCAGTATTTTGAAGGCATCGATTTAATGGCTATTGAAGGCGTTAATGATAACACCGTAATGATTTTAATCAGTGAATTAGGATTGGAAGGTATCAAAAAATTTAAAACCGCAAAAGAGTTTACAGCTTGGTTAAGATTAGCCCCCAACAATAAAATCAGTGGCGGAAAAGTATTAAGTCATCATATACCTAAAGGAAGTAATCGACTAAAAGTTGCATTACGACAGGCTGCAAATGTAATAGGAAATTTGAAAGAAGGACATTTAAATGATTTTTTCAGACGTATTAACTATAAAAAAGGAAGAACAACAGCTATTAATGCAACCGCAAGAAAATTAGCCGTAATTATTTGGAATATGCTGACTAAAAATATACAATACCAACCACCAACAGAATATCTTTTTTTAGATCAAAAAAGAAAAATGAAATTAGTCAAAAGAATTAGAAAAAATATTGCTAAATTTGACCTCAAACCCGAAGATATCGGATTTTCTCAAAATACTGATTTTCAGTAATATAAATTTGACGTTAGTTGGAATTAGAAAGAAAAAGTGGGTTTCCATTAAAAAAACTATCTTTGCACTAAAAATGATAAAATGAGTGAAATAAATAAATATTTGAACAAAATAATACTTGGTGATAATCTTGAAATACTTGACAAAATGCCACCCAAATCTGTGGATTTAATCTTTGCCGACCCACCATATAATTTACAACTCAAAAACGATTTGTATCGTCCTAATCAAACCAAAGTGGACGGTGTTTTCGATAAGTGGGATAAATTCGACTCAATGAAAAATTATGATGAATTTACTAAAAAATGGTTGCTTGCGTGTAAAAGAGTGTTAAAAGATAATGGAACTATTTGGGTTATTGGTAGTTATCATAATATTTATAGAGTTGGGGCAATAATGCAAGATTTGGGATTTTGGTTCTTAAATGATATTGTTTGGATAAAAACTAATCCAATGCCTAATTTCAAAGGAACAAGATTTAATAATGCACACGAAACTCTTATTTGGGCCTCGCAAAGCAAAACAGCTCGTTATACTTTTCACTACAAAGCAATGAAAGCCTTTAATGATGACAAACAAATGCGTAGTGATTGGTATATCCCTATTGCTTCCGGTAATGAAAGATTAAAAGATAAAAACGGGAAAAAAGTTCATTCTACTCAAAAACCCGCAGAATTATTATTGCGTATAATTTTATCAACTTCAAATGTCGGAGATATTATTCTTGATCCTTTTATGGGCAGTGGCACAACAGGTGCAGTTGCCAAAAGATTAGGACGTAATTTTATTGGAATTGAAAAAGAAGAATATTATGTAAAAGAAGCAACAAGAAGAATTGATAAAGTTAGACCTCTGAATCCAAATTTGTTGAATTATAAAATTGAATCCAAACCCCCAAAGGTGCCTTTTGGGAATTTAATTGAAAAAGGACTTGTAAAAATAGGAGAAAAGATTTATAGTCGAGACAAAAGATTTGTTGCAACGGTTTTAGCTAATGCAAGTATTGAAACTGACAATGGTTTTGTAGCTTCTATCCATAAAGTAAGTGCAACGCTTCTTAACAAACAATCAAATAATGGTTGGAAGTTTTGGTATGTCGTTAGAAATAATAAAATGGTTTCTATTGATGATTTAAGACAACAATACATAAAAACATACTTAAACGGAAAAGGATTGAAAAAAGTGAACGAACTGTTTTCTGTTTCAGAACCCGAAACAAAATATGAATTAACAACAGATTTTTTAGGAGAGTAAAATATGAAATACCATAAATTTAAATCAATATTTAATGAAATAATTTTTGAGAAGTCAAAAGCGGATTTAATAACCAAAGTCGCAAAATACCCCCAAAGATATATTGGGTTGTTTAGACCTACGAAACCAAAAGTAAAGTTACTTCAAAACTTATTGCAATCACACGAAATCCGCTTTGGTGATGCTTTTGAAAAACTTATTGAAGAATATTTAAAAGAACTTGGTTATGAAATCCTTGACAAAACGTTTGAATATGGTAATGGAGATAAATTAAATGTTGATCAATTTTTCAAAAAAGATGATAACTATTTTTTTGTTGAACAAAAAGTCAGAGATGACCACGATTCAACCAAAAAACGTGGACAAATAACAAATTTTGAGAAAAAATTAGAAACAATTATTACTATTTATGGTGATGATAATCTAAAAGGTTTTTTCTATTTTATAGACCCAGACCTAATTAAAAACAAAAATTTTTACAAAGAAGAATTAGATAAAATGTCAGCGGATTATGGCGTAGAACTCTTTATTTGTTATGGAAAAGAATTTTTTGACTTAATTAATGAATCAAAAACTTGGGATGAAATTATAACATATCTAAAAAAATGGAGAAATGAACTACCCGATACACCGGAAATAAATTTTGATAAACAACCCAAACATAGTTTTGAAGAAATTAAAGATTTATCACCAAGTATTTATCGGAAATTATTTGATAATGAAGAATTGTATAATGAAATTGTATTAACAATTTTTCCTGAAAAGCAAACGCTTGTTCTATTAAAAAAATACTTTGAAACAAAAGATAAAAAGATTTACAAAACATTAGTTAAAAAATTAACAGAAAAAGGAATAAAATAATAAACACATAACGCACGCCAACATTGTGTATAGTTAATGGCGGTTAATCGTTGATATTCAACATATTACATCTAATCAAAGATAGTGCTAAAATGAAAGTTAAGAGCCATAAAATCCGCCACTAACCATACACGAAACCGTTGTGCACCAGCTCGAAATATAGGAACTCAACTATATTGAAAAATAAAACCTTAAATTATTTATTAAAGTTTCGCACCTAATAAAATAAGGGTATTTAGGATAAAAAAAATGTAGCATAATGCTCAGGTTATTTCCCTGATTTTCAGCATCTTTATAGTGTAATAAATAAGACATGACATTATGC
>JALWFE010000051.1 GCA_027039975.1 Flavobacteriales bacterium | reverse complement strand
ACCCCGAACAACAGTGATGTATGATGCGCCCGGACACATTTATATTTACCTGATTTACGGCATGTATTATATGCTCAATTTTGTAACCATGCCTAAAGATTTTCCGGCTGCTATTCTGATACGCAGCGTTTCCAACTTGCAACTCGTCGTAAACGGACAAACTGAAGTTTTACCTGTAAAAACAGACGGACCGGGCAAACTGACCAAACATTTGCAAATAGATAAAAGTTTAAACAAATTACCACTACATCCGGACACCGGTCTCTGGGTTGCCGACGAAGGCTTTGTTATTCCCGAAAAAAAAATTGTAACCGGTCAACGGATAGGCGTAGCCTATGCCAAAGATTGGGCGGAAAAACCGTGGCGGTATTATATTAGTTGAAAGTTGCACTTCGACAGGCTCAGTAACCTTAGTTGAAAGTTACGGTTCATAGCTTATCGCATTCTTTGATGATTGTTTTTTACTTCATACCGTATTTTTGTTTCATAAACTGAGGAAATGAGGATTTGTTCAGGTTCATTGAATAATCCGTTTTTTGATGATTGCTTGGTATTATGAACCATATTGTTCGTTTTATGAATTGAGGATTTTTATTGATTTCAGATTTCAGATTTTCGATTTAGACATTGTGTGCAATGTCTCTATCCCGCTCCCCCGACTTACGTCGGAGGCACGGGACGTCGCTGCGCTCCGCTTGATACTTGATACTTGTTACTTACTTTCACCTCCCCTATACTTCTAAAATCGATATTTATTAATCTGTGTCCATTATTCATCAATTCATCAAAAATAATAAAGATTTCTCGTCACTCCTTCGTCGTTCTGGCGAAATGATACTACAAACAATTTTCTCAGTTCATCAACTCATCAGTTCATCAACTCTCCAAATAACGTTGCCGAAGTACAATCATTAATTGTTACTTGCACCAAATCACCGGGTTTTTCTTTTCCTGTTTTTTCAAAAATCACGACAGCATTTTGTGAATTACGACCCATCCAATGTTTGTCGGATTTTTTTGAATTATCTTCAATCAACACTTCGACTTGCTTACCTATAAATTGTTGCATGCGGTACAAACTGTGTTCTTGCTGTTTGTCAATAATTTCACGTAATCGACGTAACTTAACATGATGTGGCACATCGTCAGATAGTTTTTTGGCCCCCAAAGTACCGGGACGTACAGAGTAAGCAAACATAAAGCCAAAATCGTATTTGACATAATCCATTAGATCAAGTGTAGCTTGATGATCTTCTTCGGTTTCAGTACTGAATCCGGCAATCATATCGTGTGATATAGCCACATCGGGAATATATTTTCTGATAGCATCAATGGTTTTTTTATATTGCGCCACCGTATGTTTACGGTTCATCAATTTTAATATCCGGTCACTACCCGATTGAACCGGTAAATGAATATGCTTGGCAATATTAGGATGTTTGGCCATCGTCTTAATCACATTCAAACTGAAATCTTGCGGATTGGAAGTGGAAAACCGGATACGCATTCCCGGAAAACGGGTCGCTACCATGTCCAAAAGAGCGGCAAAATCGACGGCATTTTTTTTAATCTCTTCCGGTTGTTTGTCAAAATCCTTTTTCAATCCGCCACCATACCACAAATAACTATCGACATTTTGTCCCAACAAGGTTACTTCTTTAAAACCTTTGTCTTGTAAAACTTCTATTTCATGCAAAATACTTTCGGGGTTGCGACTACGCTCCCGTCCGCGGGTGAAAGGAACTACACAAAACGTACACATATTGTCACAGCCACGCGTGATAGATACAAATGCCGATACACCATTGCTGTTTAACCGCACAGGTTCTATATCAGCGTAAGTTTCATCTTTACTCAACAATACATTAACCGCTTTGCGTCCATCTTCCAATTCGTTTATCAAATTGGGTAAATCGCGATAAGCATCCGGTCCAACTACCAAATCAACCAATTGTTCCTCTTCCAAAATCTTTTCTTTAAGCCGTTCGGCCATGCAACCCATCAAACCTATTCTGGTCTGCGGTTTATTCTTTTTAAGTTTGTTAAAATGTTTTAACCGGTTGCGAACGGTCGTTTCGGCTTTTTCACGTATAGAACAAGTATTGATTAATACCAAATCGGCTTCGTCCAAATTGTCTGTCGTATTAAATCCTTGCTTTAAAAGGATGGAAGCCACAATCTCTGAATCGTTTATATTCATCTGACAGCCATAACTTTCTATATAAACTTTTTTGGTATTCTCAGGTGCTTGAAAATACTTTGTAGTGCCACCTTGTAAATTTTCGTCAATCTTTTTAAGTATATCGTTTTGGTTCATCCTGTTGGTTTATGATTGTAATTTTTGTAGCGCAAAGATAAAATTTATTCTACAAACAGGACGCCCTATGGAGCTCAATGGTATTTTTTTATTGTATTTATCTACAAACAGGACGCTTTTGTAGGGCTCAAAGGAGTTTTCTTATTGTTTCGTTACAAAGATATTACCCCTACGGGGCTCAAAGGGGTTTTCTATTCTCTACATCTTATGTGGTTCAAAAAAGGCTGAAATCAAATAATGTCGCCTAATGTCGCTCCAACAGGGCTCAATAATATAATTTTATTTTTTATCTACAATAATTTCCGGTAGAGACGCACAGTTTATGCATCTCTACGTTTGGTTGTTAAAAATCCAAAAAAATCATCCGGTTAAAAAATCCAAAAAAATTATAAAAATAAGCTATTTTTTTCTTATCTTTATCCGGTATTCTGAAAAACAAATTTTATGCAAAAAATACTTCTCGGAAATGAGGCGATAGCGCAGGGTGCCATCGATGCCGGATTATCCGGTGCTTACGGTTATCCTGGCACGCCTTCTACCGAAATCATTGAATATATAAAGAAACAACCGGAAACTAAAGCCGGAAAAATTAAAGCCCATTGGTCCACCAACGAAAAAGTGGCTATGGAAGAAGCGCTTGGAATGTCTTTTGCCGGTAAACGGGCTATCGTTACAATGAAACATGTCGGTCTGAATGTAGCTGCCGATGCTTTTATCAATATGGCTATTTCGGGTATCAACGGCGGATTGGTTGTCGTTGTAGCAGATGACCCGTCGCAACATTCGTCGCAAAACGAACAAGACAGCCGTTTTTACGGAAAATTTGCCATGGTACCTATCTTGGAACCGAGTAATCAACAGGAAGCTTACGATATGATGAAATATGCTTTCGAACTGTCTGAAAAAACACAATTACCTGTTTTGTTCCGTTCTGTAACCCGTTTATCCCATTCCCGAGCCAATATAGAAGTGAAAGACAAACGTAAACAAAATACGTTAAATCTACTGGACGATACCCAGCGGTTTGCTTTGATACCTTCTTTTGCCAAAATCCAATACCGCGGTTTGATTGAAAAACAAAAGGAATTGGAACAAATAGCAGAAAATTCCCTATGGAACAACTATATCGAAGGGACGGATAAATCTCTCGGTATTATCGCTTCGGGAATTGCCATTAATTATCTATTGGAAAATTTTCCCGGAGGCGTTCCTTACGACGTCTTGAAAGTCAGTCATTATCCGTTACCGAAAGAGCAAGTAAGAAAAATGTTTGACCGGACCGATAAAATATTGGTTTTGGAAGAGGGCTATCCGTTTATAGAAGAGATGATTAGCGACTATCTGGGCAGGGAACAAAAAGTTACAGGTAGATTGACCGGAAACATTCCTCGAACAGGCGAACTCAACCCGAATATCGTGGCTTACACCCTCGGATTGGAAGATAAAATTGACGAGGATATACCGGAAATTGTTGCCGGACGACCGCCGCAATTATGTCCGGGATGCGGTCATATCGATTTGTATGAAGAGCTCAACGATATCATTCCCGAAATAGGCGATGACAGAGTCTTTTCGGATATCGGTTGTTATTCGTTAGGCGTTTTGGAACCTTACGAAAGTATTGATACCCTGATAGATATGGGGGCTTCTATCCCCATGGCCAAAGGGGCCGCAGATGCTGGACTTTTACCGGCTATTGCCGTTATCGGTGATTCCACTTTTACACATTCGGGTATGACAGGCTTGTTGAGCGCTATCTGGGATAATTCGCCTATTACAGTTATTATTTCCGACAATTCGGCTGTCGCCATGACCGGCGCACAACCCTCGGCAGCTATGGGCAAGCTTTATGATATTGGCAAAGGATTGGGCATAAAAGAAGAGCATATCAAAGTGATTATCCCGTTAAAAAAATATCACGATAAAAACGTGGAAATCATCAAAAAAGAATTGGATTATCAAGGCGTTTCGTTAATTATTGCACAACGTCCCTGTGTGACTATGTCCAATGAAAAAAAAGATTTGGCCAGGAAATTCAATACGTTTGAACCTAGCTATTAATTGAGTTGAAAGTAGAGACAAATTGCATTGGTAGGGACATAAATGAGATTTAACACCGGTCACTTCGATACGATTTTCTCCTACGTTGAAAATCACTCAGTGACCTGCATTGGTAAGTAACTGAGTATCACGACGAAGGAGTGATGTGTCGAAGTGACCAGCATTAAATAACCAGTTAACCATTTCATCTATTAAAAAAATGAAAAAAGACATTATCATATCAGGCGTTGGCGGTCAAGGGATTTTGACCATTTCTGCCATTTTGGATACAGCGGCCTTAGAAAGCAGCTATAACGTCAAACAATCGGAAGTGCACGGAATGAGTCAACGCGGCGGGGCTGTACAAGCACATGTCCGTATATCTGACAAACCCATTTATTCGGATTTGATACCCAAAGGAAAAGCCGACTTGATTTTATCAGTCGAACCGATGGAACTGTTACGGTATTTACCTTATCTGCATCCGGACGGCTATTTGGTAACCGATATCAATCCGTTTAAAAACATTCCGGATTATCCGGATGAAACAGACTTAAGAAAACAAATCGAACAGTTTCCAAATCATCGTATTGTAGATGCCCGCACTTTAGCCAAACGGGCCGGTAATTTCAGGGCAGCCAATATCGTAATGATTGGGGCCGTTTCAGACTTACTGCCTTTTGATGACGAATTACTCAAAAAAGTAATTAGCGATTTGTTTCAACGCAAAGGCGACCGTATTGTCCAAATGAACCTAGATGCTTTTGAATTGGGAAAAAATGCTATTTTGGTTAGTTAATTTTACTTATCATGAAACTCAAAACTTTATTTATTACGATATTCATAGTGGGGGTATATTCTTGCAGTCAAAAAGATCAAATTGATTGTTCCAACAGGGTGATTGAAGTCAAACATCTTGAAACCGAATACGGTTGTACAAATGTAAATATTAATTTGTCCGATGCCTATATGATTATCCGTAACGCATCGGATTATTCTCAATATGTCATTGCCAATTGTCAAACAAATATTGATTTTAATACGTATGATTTGGTTATCGGGAAAAAGGGATTGCCAAACGGACTTGATACAATTAAATACAAACTGGTAGAAAACTGTGAAACATGCAATCAAAATTTAAAAATTACTTTTGATTTGAGCGATACCACAGAAGCGCCTAATGTAACATACAATGCACTCATTCCCAAACTTGAAGAAAATCAAGTCTTTAATGTAGAAATTATTGTTAATCAGCCTTAATATCTTCAATTTCCTTGTGTTTTTTCCTCAAAAAATTCATAAGCATCAACGACATCTAAAAAACAACCGTCAAACCCGGCATCTATAACTTTTTTGATATAGGAATTATTATTGCCGTAAATGATTTTTTGCCAATCTTTTTCCCAATAACGGACTTTGTAATTGCCCGGCCAATCCTGGTTTTCTTCATCCAACCAAATAGGTTGGTCATTTAGCCATTGCGACTGCCAATAATAACGATAATCTTCGGCTTCTCCAATGGAAACATAAGCAATCAATAAACGCTTACCGCCATTTGATTTATATCGTATTTGGGACAAATCTTGAGAAGTAAGGGATTGGTTTTGGTAAAATAAATCCATAATAACCACATCGTAATTTGTCGCAGCTATACTTTGAAGCAAATGTTGTTTGTGTGTAAAATTTTGATAATTAATTAAATACAAATAATTTCCGGCTTGTGTTAAAGTATCTATATCATTAGAATTTTCATTTGGCACCGGCAATTGCGGTATTACATCCAGTTCGCGATGCGTAGCCGTAAAACCGATGTATCCATTGGCAGCAATACTGTCACGCGACATAATAATATGATCTTGCGAACTGCAATAATCAGTTATTAAAACCGTTTTACCGGCCGCCTTAACTTTGTTAAGAAATTGTTTTAAATATTCTGTAACAGACGCCGGTGTCAGTATATCATTCGTATTATAACCGAAAAATAAATCTTCTTGTGATTGACCGTTAATAGCCTCCATATATTCTTGATGAATACCGGCATCCACTTCTCCGTTTACAGTCAATAATTCAACGCCGTTTTGAGGTATAACAATAAAACCGGAATTTACCGAACGGGCATAATCTCCGATATGAATGACAAAATCACGCATCTCCTCTTTAAAATCAATATTGTCATAAGTGTACCCCCTCTCGGTTTTTTTACACGAGAATAAACTTAAAACTATCAGTGGTAAAAGATACTTAAACATTAGTAAGTTTGTTTGTTATGACAAAGATAGTATATTTTGATGAACTGAGGAATTGATGAATTGAGGAGTGAGGAGTAGGTCACTGAGTGTCCCGTCACGACGGAGAAGTGACGGGATGTATCGAAGTGACCGGGTTGATGAATTGAAGAAATGAGACGTAAAGCTAAAAAACATCAAAAAAGGTTGAAGTAATTATAAAAGCCTTGTTAACGGTTATTGCCGGGACGTTTGCGAAATTCTATCATCAACAAGCCCAAAACGGACATTATTGAAGCAAAAATTATTATCATATATGCATCATACGAGCGGGTATCCGCTATCCAAACAATAGATGCCACCACAAACGGAAATGCATAAAAAATATAACTAAAATAACGGAGATGGTTTTTCCTGGCAATCAATTTTTCAAGCAACTTATAAGTTTGTACAATGATAACGACTATTACCAACAAATAAACATACAAAATCAAAGCCGCTTGAAAATATTGTTTTTTAGATGATACACAATACCAGTCAAACAAGCAAGTTTGCGTATCCTTACTTATTAAAACAATCGTTAAAGCCAGCAAATACAGTAGCACAGTATAAAAAGCATAAAAATAAAGTTTGTCTTTAAGCACTTTCTTTTTTTGATGATGTTCGAATATATTAGTCATAATTATTTAGAATGATTTAAAATAACAAGCAAAAATACATTTTATTTTTGAACGAATAGCGTTAATTTATCTTTTCTTTTTCAAGACATCACCCTTATTTTTCTTGACGAATGATTTTTTAAAATCTTCACTTTTCGGTATATGCTTTAATATTTCGAGAATGCTTTCAGGCAGGCCGGTCAATTTTCGTTTTTGTAAGTCAATCCAAGCGCCTTTGACTTTTATAATGGCTGACAAATCACCTTGATCGTTGAATACTTCATGACTAAATTCCCAACGCTCAAAATGTTCTGTTGCTGCAAACAACCACATATTAACCGTGATATCAGTTCCCATTTGTATTTCTTTTAAAAACTTTGTTTGCTCTTCAAACAAGACCGGTCCGATGTGTAGCCGGGCAAAATCGTCGAGTGACAGATTGTGTTCTTGAAAAAACCGCGCACGAACTTCGGCTGCATAATCACTGTAAGCCGAATGCCGCATATGTCTATTTGGGTCAAAATTAGCCCAAATGGTTTTAAATTTTACTTGAAACATAGTTTATTTAGGATAAAAAATTTTATTAACAAATTATAATTCATGATGATCAGCAAAACTGTAATAATCATGCCCAGCAACAATCAAATGATCCAACAAATTGATATCGAAATAATTAACCGCTTCTTTGATTTTACGGGTCAATTTTCTATCCGATTCACTGGGACGCAAACTGCCCGACGGATGATTATGAGCCACGATAAAATCGGTCGCTTCCTTGTCAATCAAATTTTTCAACAGCATCCGGACATCAACCAAAGAATTGTCCAATCCGCCTTGGTGCAATTGTTTGACGTCTAAAACGGTATTCTTACGCATATAAATCACCCAAAATTCTTCAACGGATTTGTCTGACAGATTAGGTGACAATAAATCAAAAGCGTCCCGTGAACTTTTAACAGCTTTCCGTTCAAGCGCTTCTGTTAAATTACGCCGCCGCCCGATTTCCAATGCCGCAACAATACTGATAGCTTTGGCTTCGCCAATACCTTTATATTTCATCAAATCTTTAAGCGACAATTTGGCCAACTCGTGCCAATTATTACCGGTATCTTTTAAAATCCGCTGCGACAAAGCGACAGCAGACTCATCTCTGTTTCCCGAACCTATCAGGATGGCAATCAACTCGGCATCGGACAAAGCAGCTACGCCTTTGTGCAACAGTTTTTCTCGCGGACGGTCGTCTTTGGACCATTTGTTTATGGGGATTTTCATCTTTGTTGAGGAATTGAGGATTTTTTAGAATTGAGGAAATGTTTTATTCATTAATAAAATAATAGGTTCAAATTTACGATTTTTTGAATAAAATAATTTGCATTTTTTTGTTCCAAAAAACATTATGAACTTTTAATTATAATAATGTCACTCCTACGGGGTTCAAATGTATTTTTTATTGTTTTATATAAAGTTTTAATAAATTGTACTATTTATTTCCGGACAAATTACAAAACAAAAAAAAGACCTGCCGGTGTTTTATATTTCGGCAGGCCCTTTGTGTCGAAAGATGTTTTGCCTTAATAAAAAACAATTTTCTTTCTTAGCTGTTTAATGCATCTAATATATCTATCATCAGGAAATGTAATTCACTTAAAATATGATCAATCTGATCTTTATTACTAATTGTTTCATACCGGTTCAATTGTCTTAGCCTTTCTATTAAATCCAAAATTGTTTCCATTTTATATCTTATTTCATCTCTAATTTCACCTCTAAAACGTATTTTATCATAGAACTTTTTGATATTCACGTTATTATTTTGATTTGTTGTTTCCTTTGGAAACAAATGTGCCACCAATGGTTTTTCTTCGAAAACCAAAATATTGCCTTCCACCTCACTCTCCGTCAAACGGTATTCCGAACCCAATCCGGGAGATTTGTGTATCGTATAATATGATACAATCACCTCTTTAAAAAATTTATCTATTATCGCTTTCATTTCACCTTCCCGTGCCGTATAATCTAAATCCGCAAGCTCAAATTTACCCGATTTCTTTTTGCGTTTACCGGTATATATCTTAAAATCGTCTATCATATAACTTTTGATAATTTTATCATGATTTTGCTTGTAAATTTTTGTATCGTTAACAAACTCAACGCCTTCCAACTTACCATCAATAAATACAACGACACCCACTTGATTTTCCAGCACCGGGAATTTTCCTTCATAATCTCTCAAATCGACTTTTATCTCTTCAAAAAAATCATCATACGAACTTGTCGGATTAAATTTATCAAAAGATATCATATACGACTCTATCTCATCCCATACCTCAGCTTGGTTGGATATAAATGCCTTATCAAATTTTAACCCGTCTTTAACGGACATATTGATTTTACGACGCAAATTATGCGATACCAATTTATCTGTCAGATCAAAATGCGTTTTTTTATAACTCCAACGCCCTTGCTCCGTACAACTTACTGGTATCACAGTTTCAGAATTTTCCGCCAATAAGATATGAGTATTTAAGGTGCGGTTTTGCTTGGCACCTTTTAACTCTTGTCCTTCCAAAATCAACACTTTGTGTTTACATTTATTAATAGCTAATAAATTCGGCACACTACCGGATTTACTTACTTCTTTAAATTCAATACATTTTTTCTCAAAAGCTTCATCCAGTCCGGTCATACCTTCAAATGCACTATGCTTCGACAGTAACGGAAATACCGCCATCGAGTTATGTACCTGCATCTCACCTGTTTGTAATCCGGTTAATAATTCACTGATGTTTTTGTTTAATTTTTCTTTCATGGCTTTAAAATTAAATTAATATTAAAATTTGACATAAAAAAAGCATACCACAATACAACCGAGTGATTGTACTGTGGTATGCTTGAAAATATTTATAAACTAAGTTTTGGCTAACGGGTTTTAGGGGTTTCTACTGACGCAAAAATAAAACATATTTTTTAAACTGCAAAACTTTTTGTAAAAAAAATCAGGAGGTGTTTCCAACCTTTTCATTTTTAGGGAGAAAAAACATTTATAAAATCACATTTCAAAAAGATACAGAAAGAAAAAGTTAGATTTTCCATATACTATAAATATTATTTATTGTACTTGCCTTACTTCATCAAAATTTTTTGTTAAATATAGCTTTGATTTCATCAGCAACTCGTAAATTTGCTCATCAAAACAACAACTATGTCCGAAACAACAAAAAAACTATATAACCTCTTGATTTCTACCAAAACTATGACGGTTTTGTTTGTGCTTTTTGCCACAGCTATGGGCGTAGCCACGTTTATTGAAAACGATTTCGGCACCATGACCGCCCGCACTTTGATTTACAACAGCTTCTGGTTTGAATTGTTGATGATTCTTTTAGCCGTTAATTTGATTGGCAATATCATCCGGTTTAAAATGTTTCAAAAGAAAAAATGGGCAATTTTCCTGTTTCACATTGCTTTTTTGGTCATTTTGATAGGCGCCGGTATTACCCGTTATATTAGTTTTGAAGGGATGATGCCTATCCGTGAAGGCGAAACAACCGATACATTTTTGTCCGATAAAATTTATTTGAAAATAGACGTGGATGACGGTACGGAAAAATTTGATCCACCGTTTCAAAAAGCCTTGAATTTATCAGTTATCGAGGTACCTTTACTGACTGATAATCATTATCATACCACATTGGATTTTAAAGGAAAACCTATCGACATCCAAATACTGAATTACATCCCTCACGCCAAAGACAGTTTGATAGAAGATGCCAACGGGCGGACCTATCTTAAATTTGTGGTATCTTCGGCACAGGGACGACAAGATTTGTATTTTCAATCCGGCGAGAAAAAGATGGTAGGCGATATAGCTTTGGCGTTTAACAACACCTACAACGATGCCATCAATGTATTTCAAAAAAACGATAGTTTGTTTCTATTGTCACCGGTTGCCGGTACCTATATGCGGATGCGTGACCAAAAACAATTTGAAATACCTAAAGATTCTGTTGTCCCTTTTCATTTGGCGAGTTTATACCGGTTTGACAATCTGAATTTTGTCGTTCCGGAAGCACCGGTTAAAGGTTTCTTAAAAAATATACCCGGACCCAAAAACGGCAACGCCCGCGATTTGCTACAAGTCAAAGTAACCGCCGGCAATCAAGAAAAAATCGTCGGTTTATACGGCGGCCAATATCTGCCCGAAAATCCGAAAATGTTTAATCTTGGCGGTTTGAATTTCCGGATGACTTTCGGTTCCGTTTACCGGCATTTACCTTTTCAAATCAAATTACGTGACTTCCAACTGGAAAAATATCCCGGTTCGGAAATGCCTAAATCCTATGCCAGTGAAGTCACTGTGATAGACAAAGACACCACTTTTGATTACCGTATTTACATGAACCACGTGCTCGATTACAAAGGTTACCGTTTTTATCAATCCTCATACAGTATTACACCGCGATATGAAGAATCACAACTATCTGTCAATCATGATTTTTGGGGCACTTGGATAACTTATATCGGGTATGCCCTGCTCTACTTCGGATTGTTGATGATTTTCGTTTCAAAAGGGACTCGTTTTTACAAATTGCGACAACATTTATACAAATTGCAAAAAGCCCGTAAAACTTGTGTGATATTACTCTTTTTGGCTACCGGCAGCATTCTCAATGCGCAAGAAAACCGTATCAATATTGATTCTATTGTAATTAAAACCGTTGCGCCGGCAGACAAAGCCGAAATGTTTGGACATCTGGTCATTCAAGATTACGGCGGCCGGATGAAGCCCGTCAATACTTACAGTTCCGAATTACTTCGCAAACTGACCAAACACGACACTTACAAAACTTCCGGTGGTCAAACTTTTACCGCTGACCAAATCCTTACGGGAATGATCAGCTATCCCGAAGGTTGGTGGTATGTGCCTGTCATTTATATCGAACGCGGTGACGAAACACTCCGCAATATCATCGGTATTGACAAAAATCAAAAATATGCCCGCTTAGTAGATTTCTTTGACGAACAAGGGAATTACAAATTGCAATCTTTTATAGAAAAAGCACAGAAAAAACGGATTAAAGGTAAATTTGACAAGGACGTCATCAATGTCAGCGGGCGGGTTAACCTGCTTTACAACACGTTGATGACCACTAATTTAAGACTATTTCCACTCCCAAATGACCCTAATCATAAATG
The DNA here is from genome assembly GCA_027039975.1 of Flavobacteriales bacterium. GTDB lineage: Bacteria > Bacteroidota > Bacteroidia > Flavobacteriales > Flavobacteriaceae > WGBX01. The sequence goes on along the minus strand of JALWFE010000051.1, from coordinate 29,761 downwards.
GTATTCTTGGCAAGACATCAAGCAGTTTGATTTTAACAAAGATGACAAAAATTTCGCTATGAATGCCATACCGCTTTGGGCAAAAGAAATTTTTAATGCCAAACAAACCGGTGATTATAAACTGGCCGACCAAATCTTAAATGGTATCGACAAATATCAAAGAAGATTCGGTAAAGACGTTTATCCTTCTGAAAAACATATCAAGTGGGAGATTTTTTACAACAAATACGATGCATTCCGCTCACTGTTTTGGCAATTTATGTTGTTGTCATTGATGGTTTTCATTTTAGCCATTGTTCAGATTTTCATTTCATCTAAAATTTGGTGTTATCTCAACAAAATATTATATGGTATCAGTCTTTTGCTCTTTTTATGGATGTTGTTCTTTATGGGTTTACGCTGGTATATCAGTGGACATGCGCCTTGGAGCAACGCTTACGAATCGATGATTTATGTCTCTTTTGCCATTATACTTTTCAGTTTGATACTCGGTAGAAAATCCGCATTGGTTTTAGCCGCCGGGCTTTTTGTCGGCTCCATGACGTTGATGATTGCGCATTGGAATTGGATGGACCCGCAAATAGAAAACCTGGTTCCGGTCTTAAATTCCTATTGGCTTGATATTCACGTTTCCATTATCGTTGCCAGTTACGGACCTTTTGCCATTGGTATGATACTCGGTATCATCAATTTACTTTTAATGGCTTTGACCAACGAACATAACAAAACAAAACTGGAAACATATATCAAGGAATTGACCATTATCACCGAAATGGCATTAACCATCGGCTTGGTTATGCTTACTATCGGTAATTTCTTAGGCGGTCAGTGGGCTAATGAAAGCTGGGGACGTTACTGGGGTTGGGACCCTAAAGAAACTTGGGCATTGATTAGTATTGTAGTATATGCTTTGGTCATTCATGCCCGTTTTGTCCCCGGACTACGAGGATTATTTGCCTTCAATTTAATGGCAATTATTTCTTTTGCCTCAATTGCCATGACCTATTTCGGGGTAAATTATTACTTAGCCGGCTTGCACTCTTACGCCAAAGGCGAACCGCAACAAACACCGGCTTTTGTGTATTATTTTCTATTATTTGTAGCCCTGTTGGCAAGCTTGGCTTATTATAAGTACCGGAAGTATTATCGCAGTAACAAGTAGCAAGTATCAAGTAACAAGTTTTTTTGAGGAATGAGGAATTGATGAGACTGGACACTCGGCAACCTTTTCTCATTTCATCAAATTAGAAGGTAGAAAGGTTAAGTTATCATCAAAAAAACAAAATGCTCTATGAAAAGAAAATCCGCTCTTGGCACTTTTCACTAGGCACTTGGCACTCAAATAACCGATTAAACGATTAACCAAATAACCAAAAATCACTAAATTTGTCCACAAATCACAAAAACCAAAAAAAAATGGCCTTTAACTTACGCAATAGAAATTTTTTAAAATTATTAGATTTCACACCCAAAGAAATCAAATTTTTACTGGACCTGTCCGCCGACCTCAAAAAAGCCAAATATTCCGGTACGGAACAGCAACTGCTCAAAGGCAAAAACATTGCTTTAATCTTTGAGAAAGCATCAACCCGTACGCGGTGCGCTTTTGAAGTAGCTGCTCACGACCAAGGTGCCAATGTAACTTATTTGGGACCCACGGGCTCACATATCGGTAAAAAAGAAACTATGAAAGATACCGCCCGCGTACTGGGACGTATGTATGATGGTATTGAATATCGTGGTTTCGATCAAGAAATCGTAGAAGAACTCGGCAAGTACGCCGGCGTACCGGTTTGGAATGGATTGACCAATGAATATCACCCGACCCAAATCCTTGCTGACTTTCTAACCATGCAGGAACATTCCGACAAACCTTTACATCAAATAGCTTTTGCTTATATGGGCGATGCCCGTAACAACCTCGGTAACTCTTTGATGATAGGCGGCGCCAAAATGGGTATGGACGTGCGACTGGTAGCTCCGGAAGATTTACAACCCGAAAAAGAACTGGTTGAAAAAGCTATGGAAATAGCCCAACAAACAGGCGCTAAAATTACCATTACTTCCAATGTCAGTGGAGGTGTTAATGGGGTTGACTTTGTCTATACGGATGTATGGGTATCTATGGGCGAACCCGAAGAAGTGTGGAAGGACCGTATAGGGGAACTCCTGCCCTATCAAGTTAATGCCGACTTGATGGCTAAAACCGGCAATCCCAATGTCAAATTTATGCACTGCCTACCCGCCTTTCACAACCGTGATACACAAGTAGGTGAAGAGATTTACCAAAAGTTCGGTATCAGTGCCATGGAAGTAACCGAAGAAGTGTTTGAAAGCGAACATTCCATCGTTTTTGACGAAGCTGAAAACCGTTTGCATACGATTAAAGCTGTAATGGTTGCAACCCTAGGAAAATAATCACAAAACTCATTCTGCTTCATTCTTCTGAATTGTTTAACCTAAAAATATTAAATTATGGACACCAAAGAACAAATTCTTAAAAGTTTTGAGCAAGCCGGCAAACCCATGCGTCCCGGCGATATTGCCAAAATGATTAATGTCGAAAGCAAGGTAGTGAGTAAATACATTAAAGAGCTTAAAAAAGAAGGCAAAATTTACTCCCCGAAACGTTGCTACTACGATATTCAAAAATAACAAGAAACTGCCGGCTTGCGCCGGCTGTTTTATTAAAACTTATACCCAAACTTTATCCCTAAACTACCGTAACCGGCATTTAAGCGATTCGTACGTAAATTAACTTGCCAATCGGCATAAAGATCCAATGTCCATTTCTTTTTGATAAGCCACTGATATCCCAAATTAATGCCGCCTGTCGGATATAAGGCATTATAATCATGATTACTGTCTGAACCGGCAGCATATCGCCAATGTAAACGAACGGCCGGAGCTACATAAAAACCTTTCATCATGTTAGCATGCTTGTTAAAATAAAAACGATAAGACACTCCTAATTGCGCATACAAATCATCGTAAACCAAATCATCCCCATAGTTTGAAAATAAAAAATCCAATTGCAAACCCGCTTTTTTACTCATTAAATGTTCCCAGGACACATTTAAATGGTAACGGGTGGTCAATAATAATTCCGTCACATCTGTTTTGATAATATTTTTATCAATCCGAACCGGCTTATCCGTTTGCTGAGCAAGACCGCCAATACCAAGTAAGAAGATGAAAATAAACAATAACTTTTTCATTGGATTGATTTATTAAAATTTCAATACAAAAATATTCAATACAAAAATATAAAAAATATATTATATGCCGTTAGGTGCGATACTTCAGTAGCGTTACAAAATATTTTGAATGTTTTTTCAAAAAAAATTTAAGAACGTCGTCGCCTATAATGAGGTCTGCTGTTATCAGGTTTTTTCTTTTTTGATTTCTCTTTTTTATTTTTTTCAGATTTCTTATGGTAACCGGGTTCAAATAATATTCGTAATAAATCTTTTCTTCCCAAAGTTGTCAATTTATCATTAATCCACCTGCGGTTTTCGGGTTTGTACCAAAAGAAAAATTTCCATTGGTCCAGTTTGGCTTTGCGGTCTTTAACGGTTTTGACAGGTTTGAGTGTATATGGGTGATATCCGGAATAATAAGCAACTGTCGAAACAGTCATTGGCGTAGGGGTAAAGTCTTGTACTTGTTCCAGTTTAAAACCCATAGCTTTGGTTTCAGCAGCCAGGTTTGCCATATCTTCCAAATCACTTCCGGGATGCGATGAAATAAAATAGGGAACTAATTGTTGTTTCAAATGGTATTTGCGTAAAATTTTATCGTAAATCTTTTTAAACTCGTGAAAATATTTGAAGGAAGGTTTTCGCATCATTTTCAAGACACGCTCAGAGGTATGTTCGGGCGCTACTTTGAGCCGTCCCGAAGTATGCCGGGTAACGAGTTGTTCCAAATAAGTTTTCAAATCTTCCGGATTGGTTTTTTTGTTATACGACGGCACTGTCAAATCGTAGCGGATACCACTACCGACAAAAGCTTTTTTGACTTTCGGATGGTTATCAACTGTCCGGTAGATATCCAACAAATCTTTATGTGAAGTATCCAGATTACTGCAAACAACCGGATAGATACAAGAAGGTGCGACACATTTTTCGCAGATACTCAGATCTTTGCCTTTCATTTGGTACATATTTGCTGACGGTCCGCCTATGTCGGATATATAACCTTTAAAATCTTCTAGTTCTACGATTTGTTCCAGTTCTTTGACAATGGATTTTTTACTCCGGCTGGCTATAAATTTACCTTGATGAGCTGAAATTGTACAAAAACTGCAACCACCGAAACAACCTCGGTGGATATTGATAGAATATTTAATCATTTCATAAGCCGGAATAGGACCGCGTTTGCGATATTTGGGATGTGGCATCCGAGTAAAAGGCAAGTCAAAAACGGCATCTATTTCGTGTTGTGTCATAGCAGGATATGCCGGATTGATAACCAAAATTTTATTACCGTTTTCTTGCAAAATACGGTTTTTTCCAATCATCCGGTTTGACTCTACTTCCAAGGTTTTAAAATTCCGGGCAAAAGCTTTTTTGTTTTGTAAACAAACTTCGTGTGAGTTAATCCAAATGTCTTCCCAATGTTTATTTTTAGGAAGCGGCTTTTTAATATCTTGTAAAAATGCCGTTTGTTTGATGGTTTTTAAGGATGAAAAAGGGACACCGCGTACCACCAGTTTGACGATTTCTCGCAAAGGTTGTTCGCCCATACCGTAAACCAGCAAATCGGCGCCGGAATCTACTAAAATTGAAGGGCGTAAGGTATCGCTCCAATAATCGTAATGGGTGACACGACGTAATGAAGCTTCTATTCCGCCAATTAATACCGGTACGTCGGGGAAGAATTTTTTTAAGATTTGCGTGTATTTGATACTAGCATAATCCGGGCGAAAACCGGTTTCTCCACCGGGGGTATAAGCATCTTTTTCCCGGGGTTTTTTACTGGCGGTATAATTGCTTACCATAGAGTCCATGCTACCTGCTGTGACGGCAAAGAATAATCGAGGCCGGCCGAGTTTGGTAAAATCTTGCAAATTGTCCTTGACATTAGGTTGCGGCACAATAGCTACCCGTAATCCGGAACTTTCAAAGATACGTCCCACAACAGCCGTCCCGAACGACGGGTGGTCTATATAAGCATCACCACTGAATAAAATTACATCCAGTTCGTCCCAACCGCGTTTTTTGACTTCTTTGGCGGTAGTCGGTAACCAATCGGTAAGGGCATATTTCCTTATTTGCATACATTATTTATATGGTTGCAAAGATACTGAATAAGTTGGAAGTGACTTGTCCTGAAATAGATTGACTCGAAAAGTCAACAAAAATATGGACAAAGCAATATCATAAGACTAACTGAAAGGCTTTCCTTCGGAAAGCAAAGAAAACAACAAATTAATAAAAATTAATTCAAATAAATGTTTAATTTTGACAAAAAATGAGTCTACAAAAATCAGGACGAGGCACTTTTTTAACCACACAAAATCCTCATTTCCTCAATTTTGAAACGGATAATTTGGTTTGTAATAACAGACAATTATCAAAAAAAAGTAATCTATGAACCGAAACAAATCATCAATTCATCAATTCCTCAAACAAATAGACTTTGCTTGGCGTGATATTCATATTTATATATTACTATTAAGTGCGCCGGTATTACTGACGATTTACCGTTATCATGCATATCCCGGTTTTTTTACACCGGATTTTGATTTCGGATTACCGGAAGATCAAAATTTGCATATCAATCAATTTATTCGATTTTTCGGTCTGTTCTTTGTACTGCCGGTTGTTTATATCAAATTTGCCATGCACCGAAAACTCAAAGATTTCGGATTGGGGTTCGGTGATATCAAAGCAGGATTAAAAAGCCTGATGATATTAGTCCCGGTCATTGTGGTAGCCATTTATTTTGCATCCGCTATGCCTGATGTCCGTTCGGAATATCCCTTGGCCAAATCTTTATTGCACGAGAAAAGCCACCTGTTATTTTACGAAGCGGCTTATGTTATCTTTTATTATATCGCTTGGGAATTTTACTTTCGCGGCGTCTTAATTTACGGACTAAAAGATAAATTCGGAATTTTTAATGCCATTCTTATCCAAACCATATCATCGTGTCTGGTACATATCGGAAAACCGGAAGGTGAAATTCTCGGTTCCATTATAGTAGGCATTATTTTCGGTTTGATTGCCGTCCGGACCAAATCAATCTGGTATGTCTTTATACTTCACGCCTTAATCGGTGTGTTGACGGATTTGTTTATCATTTACAAATAGCAAGTACAAGAAGCTTGCGAATAAAAAAAGTGATTAAATGCGAAAAGTGATTAAATCTTCCTAATAAAAAAATTACAATTGATTTTGAAAAATAAAGTATTTTGTTGTAATTTTATGTTTCAAAAGTAACATTACAAAAAAGAATCAATATGAGTGAAATACTTAATTTTTTTCAGCAGAACATACAAATGATTTATATCGTCATTTTGATGGTTTTTGCCGGGGTTGAAATTATCGGTCATGTACCGGCGGTTTTACACACTCCTTTAATGTCAGGTGCCAATGCCATTCACGGTGTTGTAATTATCGGTGCTATTTTAGTAATGCTTCACATGGACCCGGATAACACATTGGGGTTGGTTATCGGCTTTATAGCTGTGGTTTTAGGAACACTAAACGTTGTTGGTGGTTTCGTAGTAACAGACAGAATGTTGGATATGTTTAAAACTAAAAAATAATGGAAACAGCTTTACTTAATATATCGTATTTAATTGCCGCTATCGGTTTTATTACCGGTTTAAAAATGCTCGGCAGTCCGAAAACAGCCAGAAAAGGAAATTTAATTGCCGCTTTCGGTATGCTTTTGGCTATCCTCGGTACTATTTTTATTTATCCTAAAACGGCTCATATCGAAGTTCCCGGATTTATATATACATTAATATTCATAGCCATTGTCATCGGGACAATCATAGGATGGGGTATAGCCGTTAAGGTTGAAATGACCAAAATGCCTGAATTAGTATCATTTTTTAACGGTATGGGAGGTGCTACGGCTGGACTTATCGGTTTGATGGAATTTTCCCACAACGTTGGTCATACATCCAAAATGTCGATGATAGTTGCCGGTTTGGTTATCGGTAGCATTTCATTTGCCGGTAGTATGATAGCCTGGGGCAAACTCAGTGGCAAAATGCGAAAACCCGTTCGTTTACCTAATTATAATATTATCAACACCTTAGTTGCACTTATCATTATCGGGTTTGCCATTTACATCGTTGTTTCACAAGTGAGTAATCCCGTTTATATTTATGCTTTATTCGGCTTGGCATTGATATACGGTGTTTTATTTGTATTACCGATTGGTGGTGCCGATATGCCGGTCGTTATTTCTTTATTAAACTCATTCACCGGATTAGCGGCAGCTTTCGGTGGATTTTTATACAACAATATGGCTATGCTGACCGGTGGTATTTTGGTCGGTTCGGCTGGAACCATATTGACAGTTGCCATGACCAAAGCGATGAACCGTTCGTTGTCTGCCGTTATTTTCGGTGCTTTCGGTGAAGGCAGTGCCGCCGCCGCATCCGGTAAAAAAATTCAAGGCAATGTCAAAGAAGCTACTCCCAGCGATGCCGCTATCTTACTTAATTATGCCAATAAAGTAATTATTGTTCCCGGATATGGCTTGGCAGTCGCACAAGCCCAACACGTTTTACACGAATTGGAAGAACTTTTAACTAAAAAGGGAATTGATGTCAAATATGCCATTCATCCCGTTGCCGGCCGTATGCCCGGACATATGAACGTCTTATTGGCCGAAGCTAATGTCGATTACGATAAATTGGTCGATATGGATGATATCAACAACGAATTTGCCAATACTGATGTTGTGTTGGTTGTCGGAGCTAATGATGTTGTCAATCCGGCGGCTCACAACGACCCTTCCAGTCCTATTTACGGTATGCCTATTCTCAATGTGGAAGATGCCAAAAACATTATCGTTAATAAACGAAGTATGAAACCGGGTTATGCCGGTATTGAAAACGAATTGTTCTACAACCCGAAAACTTCCATGCTTTTCGGTGATGCCAAATCAGCCTTGACAAAAGTTGTTCAAGAATTGAAAAATATGTAGTTAAATAGTAGTTAAATGTTCATAATGTTATAAAGTTTATAATGTTTTGAAAAACAAAACTTAAATGAGAGCGGCGGGACTTTGTCCCGCCGCTCTCGTTATTTTAATGTATAAAACCAAAACTTTTATTGATTTTGCATTTTTATATAATTCAAAGCACTTCCGGCTTTAAACCATTCTATTTGTTGTGCATTATAAGTATGATTAACTTTGATAATATCCACCGATTTATCCGGGTGAATAATTTCAACGGTTAAAGGTTTACCGGGTGCAAATTCATTCAAGTCGATAAAATTAAAACGGTCATCTTCTTGAATTTTATCATAATCTGCTTCATTATCAAATGTCAAAGCCAACATACCTTGTTTTTTCAAATTGGTTTCGTGGATACGTGCAAAAGATTTCACGATAACAGCTATAACATTAAGATGTCTGGGTTCCATAGCGGCATGTTCCCGCGATGAACCTTCACCGTAATTGTGGTCACCGACAATCACACTTTGCAATTTGGCTTGCTTGAGGTCTCTCGCTACCTTTGGTACGGGTTCATACTTTCCGGTTAATGGGTTTTTGGTTTCACCTGTCTTCCCGGTAAAAGCATTAACAGCCCCCAACAACAGATTATTGGAAATATTGTCGAGATGACCACGGTATTTTAACCAAGGTCCGGCCATTGAAATATGATCTGTTGTACACTTACCGGCAACTTTTATCAATAAAGGTGCATCATAAATATTATCACCGTTCCAAGCAGGAAAAGGTGTTAACAATTGCAAACGTTCGGAATTAGGGTCAATGATAATTTCGACATCCGAACCATCTTCAACCGGTGGAACATAACCCGGGTCATCCACTTCAAAACCTCGTGGTGGTAACTCCCAACCCGAAGGGTCTTCAAATTTAAAGCCGTCTATCGTATCGGTTTCAGGATTAAAATCCAAACGACCTGAGATAGCTGTTGCCATCACCATTTCAGGTGATGCTACAAAAGCATGTGTATTGGGATTACCATCAGCACGTTTGGCAAAATTACGGTTAAACGAATGAACAATAGTATTTTTCGGATTACCTTCAATATCATCACGACGCCATTGTCCGATACAAGGACCGCAAGCATTGGTAAATATTTTGGCTCCAAGTTTTTCAAACACTTCCAAAATACCGTCTCTTTCCGCCGTATATCTTACTTGTTCCGACCCCGGATTGATACCGATTTGTGCTTTGGGTTTGATACCTTTTTCCAAAGCCTGACGGGCAACAGACGCTGCACGGGACAAATCTTCATAAGACGAATTGGTACAAGACCCGATAAGCCCCCACTCCACTTTAAGCGGCCAATCGTTTTCACGGGCTACTTTTGCCATTTCTTTAACAGGTGTATCCCTGTCCGGCGTAAAAGGCCCGTTGAGATAAGGCTCCAATTCACTCAAATTAATTTCTATAACTTGGTCATAATATTTCTCAGGATTGGCATATACTTCATCATCCGAACGCAGATATTCTTTAATTTCATTAGCCGCATCGGCAACATCATCGCGACCGGTAGCTCTCAAATAACGTTCCATTGCTTCATCATAAGCAAAATTGGAATTGGTAGCACCTACTTCGGCACCCATATTACAAATGGTTCCTTTTCCGGTAGCCGACAAACTTTCGGCACCTTCACCAAAATATTCGATAATAGCCCCCGTACCACCTTTGACGGTCAATATACCGGCAACTTTCAAAATAATATCTTTCGGAGCCGCCCAACCACTCAATTTTCCGGTTAATTTTATTCCTATTAATTTCGGAAATTTCAGTTCCCAAGGCATTCCTGCCATTACATCAACAGCATCAGCACCACCAACTCCGACAGCTACCATACCCAAACCACCGGCATTAACAGTATGTGAATCGGTTCCAATCATCATACCACCCGGAAAAGCATAATTTTCCAAAACAACTTGGTGGATAATTCCCGCTCCCGGCTTCCAAAAACCGATACCGTATTTTTTTGATACCGATTCCAAAAAATTATAAACCTCATTGTTCCTGTTGATAGCTTCCTGCAAATCTTTATCAACACCCATATAAGCTTGTATCAAATGGTCAAGGTGTACTGTTGCCGGTACAGCCACTTTATCTTTGCCAGCTTGCATAAATTGTAACAAAGCCATTTGTGCCGTAGCATCTTGCATAGCTACCCTGTCCACTTTAAAATCGACATAATCAGCCGCCCGTTTATAAGCTTTGTCCGGTTCACCCTGCCATAAATGCGAATACAAGATTTTTTCGGAATATGTCATAGGACGACCCAATATTTTTCTTGCTTTTTCTACCCGTACGGGTATCGTCTCATAGACCTTTTTTATCATATCAAAATCAAATGCCATACGCTTAAATTTTTAGTTTTCGAAATCGTAACAAAAATAAGTTTTTTTAAGTAAAAAGTCGCTTTAAATGATAATATTTTTTCGGAATACGCAATTTTTGCCAAAAATACAATTTCGGTAGTTGTAAAATCTCTTTTTTTAGATTTTTTTATACTAAAAATGTTAAAATTAAAGAACAGGATAGGTAAATATCTGATTTTTGCCCTGAAACTTTGCAATCAAAGAATAAAATTTAATCGAAAAAATTTTTTTTCTTAATATTTAATGATAACAATTTGATAAAAATATTATGCCAAATAATAGTTTGAATTTGAGAAAAAAATCATACTTTTGTTATTTAGAAACATTCTCAATAATGAAATTGAAAGATTTGAAAAAAAATCAAAAAGCTGTCATCGTTAATTGTCAAGAAAAACAATTACCGTTAAAGCTGATGGAAATGGGTTGTGTGGATGGTGTTGAAGTTTCATTGTTAAACAAAGCACCATTCGGGACACCATTATATTTTATTATCGGGGATACCAGAATGGCATTGGGAAAAGAGATTGTTAACGAAATAGATGTTGAACTCGTAGAGAATGACGCGGCAAAAAAAACTTAAAATCGCATTAACCGGAAATCCGAATACCGGAAAAACTTCCTTGTTTAACAAGCTAACCGGATTACATAAAAAAATCGGCAATTATCCGGGTATTACGGTTCATCGAGTATCGGGCAATTTTACATTGGATGACGGAACTGTTATTGAATTGATTGACTTGCCGGGCACTTACAGTTTACATCCTACCTCCAAAGACGAAGAAGTCGTATTAAAAGAATTATTGCTCAACCGTGAAGGCATTGACGGAGTTTTAATGGTGGCCGATGTTAATAATTTGAAGCGGAACTTGATATTATTGACAGAAATTCAAGATTTGGGATTTCCCGTTATGCTAGCAGTCAATATGTGCGATGAAATGTCAAAAAAAGGTATAATAATTGACGTTGACAAATTACGGGACTTGCTTCAAATCCCCGTTATTTTGGTCAGTGCCAAAAAAAGCAAAGCCAACGGACAAAGGCAAGGAAAAGGGCGTATTTATCAAATGAAAGAGATGATTCCCGAAATGTTTAAAATGCCTTCTAAAAAATATTTTGAAAATTACGGTTTAACCGGTACCAGCATTGATTTTGTCAAACCGGCTTATCCTGATGAACCGGTTTATAAATTATGGTTGCTTTATACGGAACAAGACAAATTCGGTGAAGAAATTCAAAACAAATACCCCAAAATATTCAACTTACCTTTTGACCGTGAAACCTTAAAACGTTTACTACAAAAAGAAGTTATCAAACGGTATAAAGATATCAACCGCATTTTAAAAGAAACATATAAGATAGAAAAAAGTCAAGCTACCGGTTTAACCGATCGTATCGACCGTATCTTATTACATAAAATATGGGGTATTTTCTTTTTTGTAATGGTAATGTTTTTGGTTTTTCAAGCTATTTTCAGTTGGGCGGAAATTCCAATGGATTGGATTGACAATTTTTTCAACCAAACTAACATTTATTTAAAATCGCATTTACCGGCCAACCAATTAACAGCTTTGCTAACCGATGGTATTTTGTCGGGAATTGCCGGCGTTTTGATTTTTGTGCCTCAAATTACATTGTTATTTTTATTCATTGCTTTACTGGAAGAAATGGGTTATATGAGCCGTGTCGTATTTTTAATGGACCGTTTGATGCAACCATTCGGTTTATCGGGGAAGTCAATAGTACCGTTATTATCGGGAACCGCTTGTGCCGTCCCGGCCATAATGAGCGCCCGCACTATTGAAAACAGTAAAGAACGGCTGATTTCAATGTTGGTAACGCCTTTTATTACTTGCTCTGCGCGTTTACCCGTATATACTATCATTATTGCATTGGTGATACCTCAAAAAGATTTTGGAGGATTTATCAATTTACAAGGTTTGGTATTATTGGCACTCTATTCAGCCGGATTTATTATGGCTCTTTTTTCCGCTTTTGTATTGAGTAAATTTATCAAATCGAAATACAAACGTTATTTTATTTTGGAAATGCCCGAATATAAAGCACCTATTGTTAAAAATGTTTTTATCACGGTTTGGGACAACGTTAAGGCTTTTGTTTTCGGTGCCGGTAAAATTATCGTGGCTTTTTCCATTATTTTATGGTTTCTGGCAACGCACGGTGGCAAAGAATTTCAACAAGCAGGCGAAAAATTTCAAACACAAAACGCTCATATTACAAATAACGATTTGGAAGCTTACAAATTGGAACATTCTTATTTGGGACAAATGGGCAAAACCATAGAACCTGCCATCAAACCCTTAGGATACGACTGGAAAATAGGTATTGCCCTTTTAACTTCATTCGCTGCCAGAGAAGTTTTTGTCAGTACATTATCAACCATTTACAGCGTTGGCAATACAGACGACAATCAGCGCCTACGCGAACGCATGGCAAACGAAAAAAATATTATTACCGGTACCAAGACTTTTACCCTGGCCGTCGGTATTTCATTACTCCTGTTTTATGCTTTTGCCATGCAATGTATCAGTACATTGGCCACCCTCCGCAACGAAACAAAAACTTGGAAATGGCCGGTTATCGTCTTTTTTTATATGACAGGATTGGCTTATATTAGCGCCTTTGCAACATATCAATTTTTAAGCTAATTTCCCTTAGCCTAACCAAAACACTTACCAAACAATAAAAAGCCGCTGATTTTCAAAAGAAAACCAACGGCTTATCAAACAACACATAAGTGATTATGAAAACACTTATCTTTTAGGATATGAAAACACTATTTTTTTAAGAAATAATCCAAACTGTATTTTCCGGCACCGAATGAAAAAAGTACCAATAACATTATGGCGTAATAGAGCGGAATTTCAAACCCGTTATTGCCGGCTTCAAATCCGTGTCTTAAATGTACCGTAATAATAGCGACAACCATTACAAAAATCAATAATAACGTAATAACCCTGATGCCGAAACCTAGAAACAATAACACAACTCCTGCAAGTTCGGTAATACCTACTATATAAGCATTGAAATAAGGCGCCGGATACCCCATTGATTTGAACCAATTTCCTATGGCATGTATGTCTTGCCATTTCATCATTGCCGGACCGTAAAATCCGTAAGCCAAGACCAAACGCATCAATAATAAAGATACGTCTTGTGTTTTTTGTCCAGTTTTTCCTAATGTTGCATAGATTTTTTTCAACTTATTCATAATATTATTTTTTTTGATTTTCTTCTATTTTTTTAAAGTTACTGCTAATATAGTCGTATAAATGTAACTTTTCTTACATTTATTATCGATATTTTTTATGCTTTTAATAAATTTTATTTATAACATTTTGATTTACAATTCGATATGATAAAAAAAAGAACATAATTGAAACTATAAAAAACTTTTTTGTTATAAAATACTTGTATGACTTGACCCGTTTTTGACTACCTGAAATTTTTTTTTTTAAAAATCATACTATTTTGCAATACATAATACTATTTATTGTATATTTGCTGGTGTAACAAAGTTGCAAATCATTCGTCATATAAATGTCAAACTTTAAAAAACATAAATTATGGAAACTTTAAGTAACGTCTCTCAAACACCTCGTCCCGAAGAAACCTCACACGCCGCTATTATTCATCTCAGTGCATTATCATCTCTGATAAGTGTTCCGTTCGGTACCATTTTAGGTACTTTAATCACTTGGCTTATCTGGCGTGACCAAAGCCGGTTTGACGATGAAAACGGCAAAGAAGCTTTGAATTTTAATATCAGTATGGTTATTTTCAAAATAATTGTGATAATAATTGGTTTGATACTTTTCTTATCGCCGTTATTTTCCTTAGTGAATGAAGATGACCCTACCGCCTAACTGTACCCGGATTATGGATTATGATACTGGGATTAAGTTTCATTTTTTTTACAAGTTATTTTAATCGTAGTTGCCGCCATTAAAGCCGGAAACGGAGAAACATTCCGTTATCCGTTGACTATCAGGTTTATCAAATAATATCGGTATGAAAATAGAAAATATCAAATCGCAGATGCGTAAAGGTGTTTTGGAATATTGTATTCTCAATATTCTCAACCAGCGGGAAGCCGCATACACTTCCGACATTTTGCAAGAACTGAAAGACGCCAAAATGATAGTAGTGGAAGGTACGGTTTATCCGCTCCTGACACGGCTCAAAAATGCCGGTTACCTTACATACCGCTGGGAAGAATCCCCATCTGGTCCGCCTCGTAAATATTATTATTTAACAGACAAAGGACGTGAATTTCTCAAATTAATGGAGCAATCTTGGCATGAATTGGTCAATGCCGTCAATCATATCAGTCAAAATAACCTCAAAAAAACGGAAAAATGAATAAAACCATAGATATCAGTTTAGCAGGCATCTTGTTTCATCTGGAAGAAAATGCTTATTACAAATTGAAAAAATATTTAAAAGCGGTACGGCAATCCATAGGTCAAACGGATGATATCGATGAAGTGATGCATGAAATCGAAGCCCGTATTGCCGAATTACTTATGCAAAAACAACCTAACCCGCAATATGTAATCAACGAAAAACATATCGATGAAGTGATTGCCGTTTTAGGACAACCCGAAGATTTTGAAGAAGATATCAGGCCGGATAACGAACAAACGTTTCGGAAACCCAAAAAAGCTTTGTTCAGGGATATGGACCGTTCCATGATTGCCGGGATAGCGGCCGGCTTTGCCCACTACATTGGTATGGATGTTACTTTGATGAGACTGATTTTTATCGTTTTATTGTTTGTAACTCACGGCAGTTTCATCTTATTTTACCTCATACTGTGGA
This sequence comes from Flavobacteriales bacterium, assembly GCA_027039975.1. Classification (GTDB taxonomy): domain Bacteria; phylum Bacteroidota; class Bacteroidia; order Flavobacteriales; family Flavobacteriaceae; genus WGBX01. The sequence goes on along the minus strand of JALWFE010000051.1, from coordinate 14,354 downwards.
TAATCGTTCCCAAAGCCAAAACGGCATCGGACAAACTCCGTATGAAAGGCGAATCGGCTAATTTGGACAATATTGTCGATCAAGTCACAACCGATGAAACCGGCAAAAAAAAAGCTAACTTAGGCGAAACTATCGAAACAACCGGCTCGGAAATAGGCGGTATTCTCGTTAAACTCATAGGATTTGTATTGGTATTGATAACCGGTATATTATTGTTCGGATTAATAGTATCGGTATTGAGTTTTTCACCTTTTTCCGGTTTAAACTTGATATTGCAAGACAACCCGATTTTTAACCATTTGCACATTCCGGCCGGTTTTATTAGTTTTTTGATGTTATTTATAATCGGTTTTCCGGTAACACTTTTGTTTATATTGGGATTTAAAATGCTTTTTCCGCATACCAAACCCTTAAATAAAAACGCATTGATAATTGCCGGTACTTTGTGGTTTACCGCCTTAATATATATGTCCGTCAAAAGCATATCGTTTTTGAGTCATAAAAATACAAAAGCACGTATCGTCAGCTTAAACCGCCAGTGGTTACCATCGAAAGATACGCTTTACATCGATGTTAAAAACGTTGAAAATAAAGATAATTATGCGATAAGCAATAATATCAAATACGAATTTAAAGTGTCAAAAGATTCTCTGTTTCATCTGAAAATCTTAAAAATTGCCGAAGGTATCAATTATAAAAGAGCCGAGAAAAATGCCGGTGCCATCGAATTTAATATCGAACAAGACAGTCTGCAAAATCATTTGGTAGCCGGTTCCAAAATACGCTTTCCGACAGGTAACTTAATCAGTAACCGTAAAGTGCTGGTATATGTAGATGTTCCGGAAGGTAAATTTGTCAAACTGTCTGCACCTGTCAGCCGTTTGACCCGTTCTTTTGATTGTGATTTTCCGGAATTGTTAACCAATAAAAATGATGAGATTATATGTTTGAAACAGTATGAAAATCTCATCAAGGAACCTTTTTATTTGAATGTAAACGGCGATAAAGTCAAAATCAAAATCGGAGATGAAGGCCTTGAAATCAACAGCCGTGACGAAGACGACGCAGCAAAAATAATAATTGACGACAACGGTATAGACATACAAGCCAAAGAAGGTGAAAAAAAATCATCCGTTCATATAGATGATGACGGTGTTAAAATAGAAAATAACAAATAAATCATTAGTTATGAGCAGTAATAATCATACAACAAAATTATGGTCCGGATTGATGCTAATTATTCTCGGTCTGATATTCTTGCTGGAAGAATTTTTTCCGGAATTGGATTTTGAAGATTTTTGGCCGGTTCTATTGATTATTTCCGGTATTATAATGATTTTTAGCGGATTGAATTATAAAAAAGAAAATATTGTCACCGAAACCGGTGTTGAAAAGGTTGAAGATGTTTAGTAATAAGAATAAATTAATTTATAGGGACTGTCTCAAAAGTTTATTCTAAAATTAATAAATTGAAAAATATCTATTATCGATTTATCAAAATCATAAACAGCACCAAAGGTGCGTAATAAGAAAAAATACGATGCTTTTGAGACAGCCTCTAATTGAAAATTGACAATATTCATCAAAACAAATTTAAAATCTAATTTCTAAAATCTAAAATCTAAAATCTAAAATCAAAATGAAAAACAACAGCAACATTATCACAGGATTTTTTCTCGTCATTTTAGGCGTTTTACTTTTACTGCGGAATTTCCACATCTTGGATTTCGAAATTTGGGATATTTTTAGATTGTGGCCTATTGCTCTGATTTATGCCGGTGTGGAAATGCTTCCTGTTGAGCCGAAAACCAAAATGTATCTGCAATTGGCGGTTATCATTTTGTTTTTTGTGGCATTAATCAGTCTGCCGGCAATTCGAACGGCCCGGCATCATCATTATACAGACGATTACGAAAGTACATATCAACAGCCAAAAATTGACAACAGTCAATGTATTGAGACAGGCGGTTTTGTGTAAAATTTAATATCAATTCTTGGGCGTCCCTTATCCTGACAATATTCCGGGCAAGTGACGTTATTGATTTAATCAATTCAAAAAAAGCAACCCGTAATGAGTTGCTTTTTATAATTGTGACTCCGGCAGGATTCAAACCTGCAACCTTCCCGTTCCGATAAATCGGACGGGATGCGCTATTCAGTTGCACCACGATACGCAATATTATTCTGTTAAACGCTAACACAAATATTCGAATATTCCACTTAATTATAAAATCATAAATTATCAATAAAAAAAGCAACCCGTAATGAGTTGCTTTTTATGATTGTGACTCCGGCAGGATTCAAACCTGCAACCTTCCCGTTCCGATAAATCGGACGGGATGCGCTATTCTGTTGCACCACGAAATTTTTCTGTTAAACGCTAACACAAATATTCGAATATTCCACTTAATTATAAAATCATAAATTATCAATAAAAAAAGCAACCCGTAATGAGTTGCTTTTTATAATTGTGACTCCGGCAGGATTCAAACCTGCAACCTTCCCGTTCCGATAAATCGGACGGGATGCGCTATTCAGTTGCGCCACGATACGCAATATTATTCTGTTAAACGCAAACACAAATATTCAAATATTCCACTTAATAAACAATATTATAAAATCATAAATTATCAATAAAAAAAGCAACCCGTAATGAGTTGCTTTTTATGATTGTGACTCCGGCAGGATTCAAACCTGCAACCTTCTGAGCCGTAATCAGATGCGCTATTCAGTTGCGCCACGGAGCCAATAAATTTTAAATAGTGATCGCGACAGGATTCGAACCTGTGACCGTCTGCTTAGAAGGCAGATGCTCTATCCAGCTGAGCTACGCGACCTTGCGTAAATCTTTTATGTCAATTACGATGCTGTGACCGTCCCGTCATAAGACGGGATGCTCTATCCAGCTGAGCTACGCGACCCTGCGTGAAAAAAAAATTAAAGTTCGAACCTGCTACAAAGGTAGTCGGGGTAGCAGGATTCGAACCTGCGGTCTCCTGCTCCCAAAGCAGGCGCGATAACCGGGCTTCGCTATACCCCGATAATTTGCGGAGAGACAGGGATTCGAACCCTGGCATCGCTTGCGCGATGACAGATTAGCAATCTGCTCCGTTACCACTCCGGCACCTCTCCGTTTCAAATGAAAATTACTATTTCCAATTGCGATTGCAAAGATAAAAAGCTTTATTTAATTAAACAAAATTTTTTACTTTTTTAACGGCAAATTTTCTTATCACATCTTTTTTAAAAAAATTAAATGTCACGTTTAAAATATTTACATTAATTTTTTATATCTTTATCCATCAATTAAAACACTTTTTTCAAATGAAACAAACAATTACCTTCCTTATTTTTTTCTTTGCGGCAATATTAAACGGATATACTCAAACCAATCAACATTTACATTTTGACGGTGTTGATGATTATGTTTCGGTTCATAACTTAGGTCCTGATATTGACGGAACTACCGGTATCTCCTTCACCGGCTGGTTTAATGCAGACGCCTTACGCTACGGTGCCGGAATGATAGGTTTCAGAGGTGGTGGTACCGGTGATACTATGTATTTACTCGAACTTAATAACGGAAAATTGGAATGCCGTATGTTCATAAACGGCAATATGTTTGAAGTCAATACGCCCGACAATACGGTTCAAGCCGGTGTTTGGCAACATTTTGCAATGGTTTATGACGGAAGCAACGTTAAACTATATAAAAACGGTAATTTGGTCGGAACGCATTCGGCTTACGGAACTTTTTCGTTATCGGACAAACCTTTTGCAATAGGAAAAAGTATTTTATCCGGCTATAATTTTGTTTACAACGGCAGTATAGACGAAGTGTCATTATGGAAAAAAGCTTTGACACAAACCGAAATTCAAGATATGATGACCAACGAGTTAACCGGTAACGAAACCGATTTGGTACTTTATTATAAATTCAATCAAGGTATTCCCGGCGATGACAATACTTTTATAACGGAGCTTATCGACAAAAGCCCTAACGGACACAACGGGGAATTACACAATTTTGCGCTCACGGGCAACACTTCCAATTTTATCGGTACATTAGAGCCCGGATTTCAAGTTATTAACTTTCCGGTTGTACCAGACAAAGTGATTACCGACCCGCCTTTTGATTTACAAGCTTACACCAGTTCCGGATTACCCGTTGTTTATACATTGGTATCGGGACCTGCAACTATTTCCGGTAGTACCGTTACCCTTACGGGAGTTCCCGGTGAAGTCGTTATCAAAGCCAGTCAACCCGGTGACAGTACTTATGCTCCTGCTGATGACGTTTATACACATTTTAATGTTTATGACCCGGCAACGGTTTTACCGCAAGTGACATTTACCAATCCAATAATAAACAATGACGTTTTTATGCCTCAACTCAATCCGATGCCTATTGCTTTAAATGTCAACATAGATCACCCGCAACTATTTTCCGTGGCATCGCTTAGTCTTAATATTGACGGATCCGATGTGACTTTAACCAACCATGACGATACTCATTATACCGGTTGGTGGACACCGTCGGCTTACGGTACCCAAAACGTTACGATAGAAGCAACCAATAATTATGGTGCAACCAATACAATCAATACGAGTTTTAATATTGTCAATACAGGCAATAATGTTAATGTTACTGCCGCAAGCAATGTTTTATTAAACAGTAGTGTCAACACACAAGAAGTTACAGCCGATCTACCGGTATCCATAGGTGGATACGACCAAGTGACAGCGACATTACATATCGACTGCCCGCCCGGCGGTTGTGACCCTTGGGATAGAGTTTCACACGTGGAAGTGCAAGGCAAAGACGGTAAATGGCACGAAATTATCCGTTACATTACGCCTTACGGTGTCGCTTGCGACCATCAAGTGGATTTAACCGACTTTATTTCATTACTGCAAGGTAAAACGAAATTCCGTTTTTCATTAGGCACTTACGGAAACGGTTACTATTACGGTTTGGATTTATCATACCATGCCGGTTCACCGGCTTATCTATATTCAACGGTGGATTACTTATGGCACGACACCTATCCTTTCGGCGACCCTGCCAATTTACAACCTTGCGAAATAGTTACCATAGACCATCCTTCCGGTGTTGAAGCAACACGTTTAAAACTCGTATCTACGGGTCACGGGTGGGGTGATAACAATTATGGCAATGCCGCCGAGTTTCACCACGATGTACACACTATCTGGATAAACGGTTTACCCGGATTTTCACAGGATAACTGGTTGGATTGTAACCCCAACCCGGACGGATGTCAACCTCAAAACGGCACTTGGTATTACGACAGAGCTGGTTGGTGCCCCGGTGCCATTGCACCTTGGTTCGATTTTGATTTTAATAATGTGGATTATTCAAATACGATGACACTCAATTATATTTTTAATCCGAATTACGTGGATTACTGCCACCCCCATAACCCTGATTGCGTTTCCGGTCAAACTTGTCCGGATTGTAATGACGGCTTTAATCCGCATTTAATCGTTTCCAGTCATTTGATTTGTTACAGTAATACACCTATCGAACATCCTCAAATTACCTTGCAACCGGCAACAGATGTTCAAGAATTTACACAAGCACAAGTCAATATTTATCCCAATCCGAATTTCGGAAAATTCTTTATCAATACCGGCAACAGGATTGACAAAATAGAAATTTACAAATTGGACGGTGCTTTGATTAGAACTATAAATATTTATCAACCCAAAGAACGGTATGATATTGATATTTCATCTGTTAAACCCGGTGTTTATGTTGCCAAAATATATCAAGGAAAAACATTTATATCACGAAGATTTATTGTGAAATAAATAATTATAGTACATTTTTTGCTTTACAATGATATTATGAAAAAATTTGCTCTATTATTTCTGTTTCTCATAAGCTTTTGGTTCTTTACACAAATCAATGCTCAAAATACCGAATTTAACCTGAAATTTAATTCCGGGTTATTTTCATTTTCGGGAAAATCAGCTACCGGTATCTCATTCATCAATGTTGGAAAATTTCATAATTTCACTAACAATCCTTACGGTTCAAAAGGCGGATTGAGTTTTGGCTTTTCCGTAAACCTAAGCCGGATAACCAAAAAACACCATATTTTTGCAATTGATCTCGGATATGAAGTTTTAAGAAGCAGAACGGATATTACGGAAATTTTTTTAAATAACGAATCCTCATCACAAAAGCTTAAAGCTGACGGTAAGACTTATTTAAACAATGGTTTTATCAATCTATACCTGTCAACAGGACACAGATTTACCCTTTCAAAATTCAATTTTGATTTGACAGGTGGTCTTGACTTTGCCTATCATCTGAGTTCTATTGAAAAAGGAAAAGCTTCAACGGAAACAACTGAATACACGACAAAAATTGAGAGACATACAATCGGCATGGAATTCAGACCCCGCCTTCAATTGGAAATTTTTAAAAAGCGAACGGGCATATATATAGGATATTCCAAAGGATTAAAAAACTACTTGGCAGATATGACTTGTGGTACGCACATATCTTATGGAAATATTTTCAGGTTCGGAATTAAATACAGATTCAAATAAAAACATTGAAAATCAAATATATAATTGAGATTTTTTGGTATAATTCCAAAATTATCTATTTGATATTTAGCAAATGCCGGGCATGATTTACAGCCGATTCCGAAGGTGACTTGCCTTCCAGCATTTCGGCTATTTCATAAACCCGTTCTTCGTCCGATAATTGTTTTACTTGTGTGGCAATATCCTCGCCCCTGTTCTTAAATACTTTAAAATGCGTATCACCTTTAACGGCGATTTGCGGCAAATGTGTAATGACAATAACCTGCATATTATGCGCCAAATCACGTAACACATTTGCCATTTTTTGAGCAACATCACCCGAAATACCGGTATCAATTTCATCAAAAATTATGGTCGGTAACTGTTTGTATTTTGATAAAACCGTTTTGACAGCCAACATCAAACGGGATAATTCCCCACCGGAAGCTATCCGTTTCAAACTGCCGAAACTTTTTCCTTTATCCGAAGAAATCTGAAAATCCAATTCATCCATACCGTTTGGCAAAAATTCATCAACCGATTGCAAATTTATTTTCAGTTTGGTATCGGCCATAGACAAATTTTGTAAAATATCTTCTATCTGTTCTATCAATTTAGGAATGGCATTTTGCCTGTTACGGCGTATTTTTAAAGCAATCTGTTTTAATTTTTCACTTGTTGCGGACAAATTTTGCTCCATTTCTTCAATTTGTTCTTGCAAAGATGACAAATCGGTGACTTCATTGGCTAAACGGTCCCGTAAAGCTACCAAATCCTCTATTTGTAAAACTTTATGTTTCATCATCAAGCGGTTGATAGCCGCATAACGTTCTTGCAACCGGGCTACCTCGCCGGGATCAAAATCATTAGCTTCTATCAAATGAGCCATTTCGTCAATCATATCCTGTAATTCCCATTGCAAGCTCTCCAAACGTTCTCTCAGCCGTTCGTACCGGTCATCAAATGCCGCTATTTTGCTAAAACCGGCTTTAACATCTATAATTTGGTTTAAAATACCGGTTTCTTCCGCATCCATTTTTTGTAAAGCTTCTGCCAATGTTTGATTGATCAATTCCAAATTATCAAAAGCTTTGATTTGCTGTTCCAATTTTTCAAAATCCACTTCATCCGGTTTAGCCGCTTGTAATTCTTGCAGCTGGTGTTTTTTATATGACAATTCTTGTTCGGCATACATTAATTTTACCGACAATTCCTGCAAATTCCGTTTTTGTTTTTGATACTTTTTAAATGCCGCCTGATATTCTTTTAACAAATCTTTATTACCGGCTATGGCATCGACCAATTCAAACTGAAAAGATTTTTCGCCGAGTTCCAAAGTTTGATGTTGCGAATGGATATCCAATAATTTGGAAGTCAGTCTAGTCAAACTTTCCAGACGTGCCGGTGTATCGTTTACAAATGCTCTCGATTTTCCGTTAGGCAATAACTCACGACGGATTATGGTTTCCGGTTCATAATCCAAATCTTCCGCTTCAAATAAGGCTTGCAAATGATAAGCCTGAATTTCAAAGGTAGCCTCTACAATACTTTTTTGAGAATCATCTTTGAGCAAACCTTGTTGAGCCCTTTTACCCCGTGCCAACTCCAATCCACCCAATATAATGGATTTTCCGGCACCCGTTTCACCGGTGATTATTGTCAAACCGGGGCCAAAGGACAAATTAATTTTATCTATTAAAGCATAATTTTTTATATAAAGATTTTTTAACATCTTATTCCACGGCTTTGGTGACAAAGATACATCATTTTGATGATAAAGTTTTTTGTAATAGGGACATTTTATAAAAAATCAGTTTAAAAAAGTAAACCTTATTCAGGCAAGGATACATTTTCAATTTTCAATTCCCGGCTTCATCATACCGAATTTATAATCATTTTAAATAAGAAAATTTTTGTAATTTTGTTTTTTCATAAAAAATAAAAAAATGAGTAAAAAATTAAATAAAGAAAACGTTGAAGCTTTAATAAAAAACATAAGTGTTCAAGGAAAATCAGGTAGTATTTTGGAAAATGGTGTCATTAGAGACATCAAGACCAAATCCGATATATTCGGTAAAAAAATAGAAATAGATGCCGTAATTGATTCACCGGCGGTTCATATTCGTAAAAAATTGGAAGACGACCTCAGAGAAGCTTTATCACAAGATTTCGGTGATGTAGAGACAAAAATCAATATCAAAGTGGTCATTCCCGAAAGTGAAAAGGAAAAACCTCTGAAAAAAATTAAGAATATCATAGCTGTTGCTTCGGGAAAAGGTGGTGTTGGTAAATCCACGGTTACCACCAATTTGGCCACAACATTGGCAAAAATGGGCTTTAAGGTTGGTATTTTGGATACCGATGTTTACGGTCCATCCATTCCGTTGATGTTCGGAACGCAAGGTGAACGACCCCGCGCTACCAAAGTCGGAGATAAAACTATGATAATCCCTATCGAAGCCCATGGTGTGAAAAATATGTCCATCGGATATTTTGCCCGGCCCGGTCAAGCGGTAATTTGGCGGGGCAGTATGGCCAATTCGGCTATCAACCAAATGGTATTTGACACCAATTGGGGTGAATTGGACTTTTTATTGATTGATTTACCTCCCGGCACAGGGGATATTCAATTGTCGGTAATGCAAACTTTACCCGTAACCGGTGCCGTAGTGGTTACCACCCCACAAAATGTGGCAGTTGCTGACGTAAGAAAGTCTATCGATATGTTTAAAAATCCTACAATTAATGTACCAATTTTAGGTATTATAGAAAATATGTCTTATTTCACCCCCGAAGAATGTCCAGAGAATAAATATTATATTTTTGGAAAAGACGGAGGTAAATATCTCGCCGAAGATTTAGGTGTTGCATTTTTAGGCGAACTTCCACTGGTACAAAGTGTCAGGGAATCGGGAGATTACGGACGTCCCGCCGCTTTGCAAGAAAATACTCCGGTACAAAAAGCATTTGAAGAAATCACCAAAAATGTGGTGGAAGAAACCATAAAACGTAATAAAACTTTGCCACCGACCGAAAAAATTAAAATTACCAACCAAGCCGGTTGCAGTGTCAAATAAAATTGTTATTTTAGTAGCTGATAAATTTTCTTTATGAATAAAAATCAAGAAAAATTAACCAAACTCAATCAAGCGCTGAATGAAATCAGACCTTTTCTGCAAAAAGACGGCGGTGATATTTCTTTGATTGATTTTACCGATAAAGAAGTTTTAGTGCAATTTGAAGGAAATTGTTTGAGTTGTAAAATCAATAACTTAACTTTGAATGTCGGTGTAAAACAAATTATTAAAAAATATTTACCTGAAATCGAAAAGGTAAAAAGTTTATAAATTATGGAAAATTTAAAAAAACTTGAAAAAAAATTAGGCGACATTTTTTCTGAAAAACTTTTGGAAAAATTGGCAGAGCATGGCAGAATCGTGCAAGTGGAAGCAAATACACAAGTTATTGCACGAGGTGACGAAGTTACAGATATTCCAATCGTTTTATCCGGAACGGCCAAAGTGGTCAGAACCGATGATAAAGGCGAAGAACACATTTTATTTTACCTGAACGAAAAAGAAGCTTGTACGGCTACTTTTTCAATTTGTGCCACTACCAAAAAAAGTGAAATCGATTTTATGATGGAAACCGACGGCGAATTACTGCTTTATCCTGTCCGGCTTATGGATTATCTAACCAAAGAATTTCCCAGCTGGCGATATTATGTTTGCCGTAATTACAATAACCGTATGAAAGAATTTCTCGACACAATGGATTCCATAGTCTTTATGAAAATGGATCAACGCATATTAAAATATCTTATTAAAGCTTCCAAAGCACTCCATACCAAAATCATTACCATTACACACCAGGAAATAGCCAATGATTTGTCAACCTCGCGAGTAGTGGTATCGCGTTTATTAAAACAACTTGAACACGAAGGCAAAATCAAACTTTACCGCAACAGAATTGAATTATTGTTTTAATTTTTTTTAATCCAATGAAAATCTTGAATTTATCTCTTTTTTTCATTACCGGATTACTATTATTCTTTTCTTGTAGTCACCGGGACGATGACAGTATTTCAAATTGCAGAACGGAAAGCCTTGGAATAGATACTACATATAGGCACACGCCTACGGATGCTGTCAATCCGGATGGAACACCGGTTTTTTCAAATAACGTATGGAAATGGTCTGTATCTAACGATACTATTATTGTTGGTGGAAGTATTGAACCCTATAATGATTCTGTTGTTGAAATGTGTATGTTTTTTAAAAAAAATAATGATTGTATCAATTTACTATATACTACAAAAGTATTTAAGGATTGTATGATGTTTGAAAATGGTGTACTTGTACACGATTCCTGTTCTATGGATTTTTTAGATAACGAATTTAAAAGACAAACTTACATTGAAGATTCTATTTTGGTTGGAAAGGTCAACGATTATAAATTCTGGATAGAATTTTCATCACAATACCATCAATCATCACCTTGGGGATTTGAGATTTTACAAACTCCATAATTTTTTACAAATCAAGGTATTATTGTGTACTTATCATTTAGTATTGCTTGCCAATTACGAATATATTCCCGCACCAATTTCCCGGACGGACTTAAATCCTTTTCCGTCCAACCGCCTTTTGTTGAAGCTCCCGGTTTCAATATCGAGGCACCTTCTGTTTTGTCATTTACCGTCCAGTTACAATGATTGAGTTTGTATTTTTTCATCAATTGCATCCATTTCCCTACAGACTCCAAATGTACCCGACCGTCACCATTAGCTTTGACTGTTCCCCATTCGGTAACAAACAAAGGTAAACCGTTTTGTATGGCCTTTTCCATTTTTTTACTTAACCATTCAAAATGTGAAGCGGCATAAAAATGTAATGTATAAGCGATATTATTAAAACCGTTAATGGGATTTTTGGATGCTACATCCACATCTTGTGACCAATGCGGTGTGCCTACAATAATCATATTATCCGGGTCAATTTTTCGAATCGCTTTAATTACCCGTTCAGCATAAGGTTTTATTACCGTATCCCAAGAAATTTTTAAAGGTTCATTGTATATTTCATACATAACATTGGGATACTTTCCGTATTTATGAGCCATTTTTTCAAAAAAAACTATAGCTTCCTTTTCATTTTTTTCAGCATGTTGCGAATGCCAATCGATAATAACATATATTCCTTCGTCTATTGCCGCATTTATCAACCTTTCAACAGCTTTTAAATTCACTTCCGGTTGATACAAATAGCCGTCTTTAACACGCGGGTCGGCTGCCAACGGAACACGTATTATATGCGTATGCCAATCTCTGTGCAACCAACGAACCACCTCAGGCGTATAATATTTTACACCTTGCCAATAAGGATTGGACCAAAAAAAACTATTACCGGCCAAACTTACCGTTTCATTGTTCTTATCGACAATATGGATACCCCGTACCTTTAACAAACCGTGCTTGGAAACTACAGATTCAGATTGCGGGATGTTATTGTGACAAACAGCACAAGAATATATCAAAAATAATCCTGACAATAATAATGTAAATACCAAACGCATTCATTAAAATTTACTGACAAAAATAATGTTTTTTGAAATATACCTGTTTTCACAGACATAAACCGGTTCAATATTAAATCACAAAGTCCTGTTAAGTTTTGGAAACCCGGTTGGTCTCGATAGATTTTTTATTTGTACATAAAATAGAATTATTTATATTTGTAATTTAATCATTACTCTTTCAAAAAAATGAAAAAATTAAAACATTTATCAATTGTTCTTTTTCTAGGTTTTCTTTTGATTAATTGTCAAAATGACCGGAAAGCATCACCTCAAAAAGATAACCAAGAAATCGCAACACAACAAAAAAGAAAGAAACCGAATATCATCTTTTTTATAGCGGATGATATGTATCCTTGGATGTTTAATAATATTCCCGAAGGACAAACCAAGGATGGAAAGCCTGCCAATTTAACCCCCAATATCGACAGATTAGCCAAAGAAGGTGTTTGGTTGGACAACATGAAAGTAGTATCTCCGGTATGTACACCCAGCCGTTACAACTGTTTGACCGGTAATTATGCCAGCCGTGCTCAAAACGAGAGTTTCAAATGGTTTACCAAGAAAAATGACGGGCAAACGGTTATTCAGTGGAATTCATTTATCGTTCCCGGCAAAGACAAAACTATGGGAAATTATTTCCAAGCTTTAGGTTACAAAACCGGTTTTGTAGGTAAAAATCATGTCATTGAAAGCAAAAAACAAGTCGGTGAAGCCGGTGTAACTTTTGATTTATATGCCGACCCTCGTGCCCCTGAGGTCAAAAAACAATTGGAATACCGTTATCACGAATTGCAAAAAGATATCAAAAAATCCGGTTTTGATTATGCCGAAAAACTTTATCACAACAATCCCAATTGGCTTGGCAACAGGGCATTGGCATATCAAAATAACGATTGGATTGCCGAAGGTGGTGTTAATTTTATCCGCAAATACAAAGACCAACCTTTTATGCTTTATATCGCTTCGACTTTGACCCATGCGCCACTTGACCCTGAACATTCTTGGTTGTCCGACCGCCGCATCACGGCTCGCGGTATTTTGGATAAAGCCCCGGAAGTGTTACCGCAATACAAAGGCGAACTAAGCCCCGAACAAAAGAAAAAAATAGAAAAAGACCCCGGTTTGGAACCGACTATCCGGAATATCGAATCCATCAAAAGACGTATCAAAGCCGCCGGACTGGAAGGCAAAAACAAAGAAAACCTATTGTGGTTGGATGATGCCTTGGGTGCCCTCTTCAAAGAATTGGAAAAACAAGGTGTTTTGGACAATACTATTATCGTATTCTTTAACGACCACGGACAAAATCAAAAAGGCACCCTTTACGAAGGTGGTATCAATTCGCAAGCCTTTATTTGGAAAAAAGGTGGGTTTAAAGTCGGTCACGTTTTAAAAGACCCGGTTTCCAATGTTGATTTCCTTCCGACTTTACTGGAACTGGCAGGTGATACCATTCACCACAATTTTGACGGATACAGTTTTGCTCCTGCCCTCGAAGGCAAACCTTACAACAAACGTACCTCAATGTATCACGAACTGGGATATGCACGCGCCATAACAAAAGGACATTATAAATATTATGCTGTTCGTTATCCCAAATGGGCTATGAATATGACCTTGGAACAACGCAAGGATACATTGGAAAAATACAATAAATTCAGAGAATCATTCGGTGAACATGCCATCTCAACCGATCCTACTTTGCCTTTCGGTCAACTGGAAATGATACCCGGCGGCGGAGGTGCCGAGCACGCGGCATATATCTCTATGCCCCATTATCACGATTTAGATCAATTTTATGATTTGGAAAAAGATCCAGGTGAACAACACAATTTGATAAATGACCCCAAATACGCCAAAATCATTAAAGAAATGAAAGAAGAACTCAAAACCAAATATTTGGATAAATTGCCCGGAAAATTCGATTTATAAAATTTTACAAAACTCGTCAAGATTTCACTTATTATTAGGGGCTGCCTCAAATGGCAGCCCCTAATAACATTTTACAAATTGTAAAATATCTTTTATCGATTTATCAAAATCATAAACAGCACCAAAGGTGCGTCATAACCAGCATAAGGCGTAGCCTTATGAATAGACAAACAAATCAAAAAAAAAAAAAAAAAAAAAAAAAAAAAAAAAAAAACAAAATAACAAAAAAAAAAAAAAAAAAAAAAAAAAAAAAAAAAAAAAAAAAAAAAAAAAAAAAAAAAAAAAAA
>JALWFE010000050.1 GCA_027039975.1 Flavobacteriales bacterium | reverse complement strand
AAATAGCCCCATTCAATCATCTTATTTTTATCTCTTTTGGTTATACTAACAGATATAATATAATCAGGAGATTTCCATGTTAAAAATAGTATCAATCATATTTACGCTACTCTTTTTCTTCACATCGTGTGCAACAAAAGGGAGTGCTATAAATAGTGATAATAGAGCGAGCAACATAAGTGATATGCAATCAAGAATGGTGGCATATGTAAACACCATTCGTCAAAAGGGGGCAATGTGTGCACCACCAGAACCAGCATTAAATTATAATAGTTCACTTGAGAGAGCAGCACAAGAGCATGCTAAAGATATGGCACTCAATAATAGATTTTCTCACACTGGCTCAGGTACATCTACAGATCTTGCAAAGAGTGCAGTAGGTGTAGGGAGTAGCCATATCGAGAGAATTATCTATTTTGGTTATCCTAAGAAGAAAGGAAAGCTTTTAGGAGAAGTTCTTTCTTACACTAAGGTTAAAGATCATGGTGATGACTATTTTGCTCATTTTAAGCATGCAATAAAAAATCTCATTAACGATAGAACACACTGTGAGATTGTTATGAATCCACGCTTTAGTGATGTAGGAATGGGAATGTATAAGAGTAATGACCGTTATTACTTTGTAATGAACTTGGGTGAGAAACCGAATTAATTTAACTATTACAGGGGGCTTGCATCGATAATGCAGATGCCTCCTTCGCTTGATGCTCCGTAGAGTAGACCATCTTTTATAACAATATTGCGTACTTCCCCTTGGCAATCGATACTCCCTAAGACTTTGTAGCTCTCTTTGTCTATTATCGTGATCCCATCTTTTCCATTTGCTACATAGATATATTTACTATCAGCACTGCTACTATATGCGAACTCTCCAATTGGTACACTCTTAATAATTGTATTATTAGTTAGATCCATAACAAGGAGTTGTGATTTATCGCCACTCAAATAGGCTTTTGCTCCATCAAGAGTAATCTGTTTTATATAACTGTTCGTTGCTATAATATGCTTATTTGTTAACTGACTATTATCTATGGAGAGCATTAAGACTCCCCCCTTACCAAGTGCAATATAAGCTTTTTTTTCATCAGTAGAGAGAGTGACATCTAAAGCTTTACTATCGGGTGTAAAGCTGTCAAGCAGCGTTAAGTTTTGAGTGTCAAATAGCTTGATACCCTTTGTGCCATCACTTATCAGTAACTCATTACTCTTTGATAGATACTGTAAACTACTTGTAAAGCCATCGGTATCGACTGAATCTATAATTTCTGGATTCAATTTACTATTAATGTCAAGCTTCTTTACACCTTTATAACCATCTGCTAGATAGGCAATAGTGTTATCTATGGCAATATCTAGTGTAAATCCATTAGTATCGAAAGTTGTCATAACTTTTGGGTTCTCTTTCTTCTCTATGTTAACTATCTGTAAACCTGCTTTACCCTCTGTTACATAGAGATAGTTGTTTTCTAGAGTAACATGATACGATTTGTAATCTGTCTTAATATGGTTGACAATAAAAGGGTTTTTAAACGAATTTGTGGCTACGATCTCTAAACCATTTGTGCCTGTAGCAGCATAGAGATAGCTCTCATCAGGAGCAAGAGCAGTTGCGTAGGTGCGGAATGGGGTCTGTATCGATTGAATAATTTTATACTTTTCACTTTGAAGATCTATAACTTGAATGTTTGACTTTCTATCGGCAACATAGGCTTTAGATTCGTTGTTATTGAGTGTAATAGCAGAGGCAAAGTCAGGTGTATCGATATGACCGATATAGCTAATGTCACTAGGATTACTAATATCTACAATAACTACTCCTTTGTATCCATCGGCAATATATGCTTTTGTCTCATCGTGCGAGAGGGTAACACTATTGGCACTTCCATAGGTATTAAAGGTATCAAGAGTCGTATTGTCATCACTCTTTACAGCAATAAGACCTGTTTTCCCATCGGCAATAAAGAGTCTTTTTTCATCGCTAGAGAGTTTGATATTGTAGGCAATATCGGGTGTATCGTATTGGCCAATAAGCTGTGGTTCTCCTGGGTTGCTTATATTAAAAATAAGAACTCCACTCTCAGAAGCAGCAAGGTAGAGTTTTGAGTAATCTTGACTTAGGAGAATATAGCGAGCATCATGGTCGCCGGTTGCATTCGCGTCGTAAGTTGGGAAATTTGCAATAATCTTTTTCTCTGCTAAATCTACGATAGTCAAGCCAGCTTTACTATCGGCTACAAAGGCTAGCTTTTCGTCGCTACTAAGTGCAATATGGCGTGCAAAATCTTTTGTTTTAATATTCGCCAGAGTTTTTTTGCTCTCATTGTAGATAATTGTGATACCACTTGTACCGTCCGCTACAAAAATTTTAGAGCGATCTTGGTTAAAGGTGATATTTCGAGCAAAGTTGAAAGTTGGGATATTTGCTACTCTCTGGCTCATATTTAAAATTGCTAGTTTACCGTCTCGTATTGTATCTGCAACGCTATTGTAATTGTTATGGAGTGCCCCTAGAAGCTTTTTTTGATCGTTTACTGGGTTGAAGCTAAGAATATCTTTAAAATCGATATTGCCATCGCCATTTATATCTGAGGTTAACTCTTTAGTAAATTGCTCCCTTGCGGCGAGAATAGCATCTCTGTTGTAGTTGTGCTTTAGAAGCGGAAGCAACTCTTCGTAGATGAGTTCACTAAGAGCAGTTATATTGAGCTTTTGTGCAAGTTCAATAATCTCATTTTTTGTTACAATAGCCCGCAACTTTCCACTATTTACTGTTTCGTTTGAGTCTTTTAGCCCATTATTATTGCTATCTAAATTAATACCGCCATTTACTTCGATAAGGTAGAGTTTACCATCCTCTAAAGCCTCTGCATGGGTATCAAACTTGCCACTCTTTTGAAGTGTAGTATCTCTGCTACTTCTCTCTTGCCACATGAGAGTATGGTTTCCATCATTTTCGAGTCTATAGAGAGTCACATTTGCATCGGCTAAAACCCCTAATCTTGCATTGGCAAAAGTTGTGACACGAATATATCGCTTCGCCACAGCACGATTACCGGCACTATCTGTAACGCTATACTCTACACTATAGAGACCAACTTTATTAGTATTGAGTGTACTATTATGCTCTATTTTACTGCTTATATCGCCATCAAAGTCATCAACTGCAGTTGCACCTGGATCCTGAAAGCTTTGATGGAGAGGAAGTGTGATATTTTTGTCACCCTTAAGAGTGAGTTGTGGCGGTGTTGTATCGCGCGGTACCGGAGCACTCTTTTTATGTGTGACACTTTCACAAGCACTAAAGAGTAGTGTAATAAATAGGAATAAAATAGAGAGTCGCATAGAGTATCCTTTATGGTATTATGTGACTATAATACCATAAAATGGATAACTTTTAAATTATATTATGTAGTAAAGATGTAAAATTTAACGAAATTTACGGCGAAGTGATAGTACGCGTTGCCCTACCATTTTTCCTAACTGTTTAAAGAGAATAATATGTGCTTTTCTATCAGCATCATCATAACTAACAAAAGAGCCACTCTTTACTAAAACATTATAGGTAAAGCGATTGTGGTAGTTGGATTTTCCATACATAGAGTAGTCAACAACAGCAGAGACACGGCGATCTATGCGGTATTGCTTCGCATCTCTATAGTAGGTTTGAAACTTATTCTCATTTAATATCGTTTGTGTAAAGTTTACTATTAGATGAGCATTTGGATTAAATTCCAATGCTGCTTTATGCTCTTTAAGA
This sequence comes from Flavobacteriales bacterium, assembly GCA_027039975.1. GTDB lineage: Bacteria > Bacteroidota > Bacteroidia > Flavobacteriales > Flavobacteriaceae > WGBX01. The sequence continues at coordinate 398 of JALWFE010000050.1, read as the reverse complement.
TATTGAGAGAGTGTCTCTTTAAAATATTTTCGATCAATATAGAGCGTATCTCCACTAATCTGCTCTAAATCTACCAAAAAGAGGTCTTGCGAGTGTGACTTTTTCGGTGCTGGAGCTAAACCTCTATCGCTCACTAAAACACTGTTAGTTGTACAGGCAGTAAAAAATACCAAGGTAAAAAAAATTATTATCTGTTTCGCAGGCATAGTTGGCTCCATAAATAACTATCTATTTTATTATAGCAAAATTATTAGGTTACTATTTGATTAATAAGCATTATATTAGAGAAACGCTTAATTTGTTGCTCTTTTGCGATGAATTATGAGAGAATAAGTATCAAACTATGTGCTAATTCCCAAATCCGTAAATAGCCAAACTTCCCACTTCCACCAACAAGC
>JALWFE010000049.1 GCA_027039975.1 Flavobacteriales bacterium | reverse complement strand
GGATTATATATTATAAAAATCTATTATGGAAATGAAATTAAAAATCAGAAATTATTGATAGAAAGATAATATTACAAACTACATCTGACACAGTGTATAGTTAATGGCGGGTTTTGTATTTTAATTCAACATATTGCGTTTAATCAAATACAAGGCTATTATGAAAATTAAGAGCTATAAAATCCGCCATTAACCATACACAAAACCGATTTGGATAGGTTTACGATAGTGTAGGTTTTTCCTTTCGCCGGGTTTGTTAAGTTTGTTTGGTTTGCGAGGGTCAAATAGTCGATGCAAAAATTATTTTATTTAACTTTTTTAAAAATAATATTTAATTCCAAATCCGATGCTATTGATGTGATTGCCGGTAATGATATAATTTTTTATTCCGGCGTTGAATCGCCAATGTGATAGGAAATAATTGATTTGCAATTGGTAGTTTTTAATGGTAACCGGCTCAAAATAAGCCCAGTGGGCTTGTCCTTCCACGCTTAGATGATGCCGTATAAAAAGTTCGGAGCCGATATGGTAGGTTAAGGCATTGTGTCCGGAGGGATTTTCGGTAAACATTGTGCCTAAGCCGTACCACAAATCGAAACGTCTGGTACGGATACGGTAGTAACTAAACGATATGCCGGTTTGCGACACGTAATCATCTGCCGGATTTCCCGGTAATTTTACATAATCAATTTGTACCGATGCACGTTTGAGAAAACGGAGTTTTACACCGGCGCTGCCGAAATATGTTTTTGCAGGTGCCAAATGACCGGTGGTATTGACTTCCAAACGAAAAGGAACCGGATTATTATCATAAGTGTAATTGCCTTCATCTTTATAAAAATACGGATAAGGTGTAATGCCGGCATCGTGCATAGGCGTGTCTTTTTCCAAAAACGATTCTATTAAAATACCGTAAGTAATTTCAGATAAAATCCAACCGAAAAAATCCCTCAAAGGATTGTAACAGCCGGTTTCTTCTTGTTGCTCTTGTTGTTGAAAGTGTATTTGTTGGGCGTTTCCGGTTTGGAAAATGACTAGTATTGCTGCGATAATTAAAAAGTTTTTCATTCTGTATTGGTATTACGATTATTTTTTTATGGTAACTTTCGATTTTTTGGGTATTTTTCCCAAATGCTTAAAGCGGTTATGTGTCCATAAATAATATTGCGGAAGGTCTTTGATTTGTTTTTCCAGTTTTTCAAGATAAATATCGGTTAATTCATAATTGTTAAATTTTTCGGGATTTTTTGTAATTAATTCGAAATCAATAGTATAATAACCTCTTTTGACTTTTTTGATATTCATAAAAACGTACGCCGCATTGTATTGTTTGGTCAGTTTTTCAGGACCGGTAAAAACAGGTACGGGACCGGCATCCAGAAACGAACGCCAATATTTGGCACGATGTCTTTGTGGGGATTGGTCGGCAAGAAGGCCTAGTATAAAAAGTTTGTTTTGAGAATGATATTGTTTTAACGTTTCTTTTAACTTTTTGGTTTCAATAAGTTCGCCGCCAAATCGTAAACGGTTTTTGAGCATAAATTTTTCAAAATACGGATTATTAATTTTAAGATAAGTAGCCATTGGAGGGATGACTGTTGAAGTGGCTAATGAAAAAATCCATTCCCAATTGCCGTAATGTCCACCGACTATTATCACATTTTGACCGGAAGCGGAAATGTCGTTTATCAGTTTTACATTATTGATAACATATCTTTTTTGTAATTGAGACAAACCGATATGGAAAGCTTTGACAGTTTCAACTAATAAATCGGCAAAATGCCGGTAAAATTGTTTTTCGATTATTAGCCTCTCTTTACTGCTTTTTTGAGGAAATACCAATTTTAGATTTTGCCGGACAACTTTCTTTCGGTATCCGGCAATATAATATATAATAATGTATAAAAAATCGGAAATACGGTATAATATCCAAAACGGTAAGCGTGAAAACAAGAATATTAACGGATATAGAAGTATGTAACCGAGTCTTTGCAAGGCGGTAGTTTTGAAAACAAAGATACTTAAATTTTGTTTAACAATTTTTTTAGGTAATTTTGCCGGTATCGTTATACCAAATGCCGCAAATTTTTATTTCACATACCGACCGTACCCGTTTATTTGTATGGCATATCATCGAAGATGTGGCTACTTTGAAAAGTTTGTTGCCTGTCGAAAAAACGGTAGAAGTTGAAAAAATGGCTTCAATCGTTCATCAAAAACAATTTTTGGCCAAACAAATTTTGTTACACCGTTACGGCTTAACGGATAAGATAACATATTTGCCAAGTGGTAAGCCCGTTTGTGAGGACAACAACTATATTTCTATCAGTCATTCCGGGGAATATGTAGTGGTGGCGTTTAGTCAAGAGCCGGCCGGTGTGGATATAGAACGGAAAAATCCGAAACTGCAAAAAATAAGTACCCGTTTTCAACATCCTGACGATATATTGCCTGATATGGATGACAAATTAAAGCAATGGCAATTTTTGTGGACGGCCAAAGAAAGTGTTTATAAACTTGCCGGTATCTCCGGATTGAGTTTTAAACAGGATATTCGCATAACCGCTTTTGACAAAAAAAACTTGACGGCTACCGCTTTGCTCAAAAATAAGAGACTTATCGATTTGTATTTTTATTTATTAAAACCGGATTATGTGCTTTGTGCCGGATTTTACGGTAATGATAAAATTTAATGAAAGACAACCTCTTTGTCGTTTTTAAATATTTTGACAATATGAAAAGGTTGTGTCATAACAGAGTATAAAAATTCTGTTTCATTTTTATAAACATGAATACCGGTATCATCTTCGGTGATTTTTGTGATTGTCACTTCCCAACCGTTGGGTTTAACGTCTAAAAAGACGGCAATCAAAAAATCTGAGTTTTAGTATATTTGTAACAACAAACGAACAAACTGCATTCATGTCCGAATTAATCAAAGTATCCGATATAGCTAAAGTTCTTAAATTGGAAAAAACCGGTCTCATTGGAACAGCCACCGGTTGGTTATTGATGCGTGTATTGGGGATGCACCGTATCAACAAAATATATCGGGAGATTGCACATTACAAGGATGCGGATTTTATTGATGCCGTAATTGATAAACTCAATATTACTTTTGAGATACCGGAAGAAGATTTGAAACGCATACCGGGAACCGGCGGTTTTATCACGGTTTCCAATCATCCATTGGGTGGTTTGGACGGGATATTGTTATTAAAAATTATGCTTCAAAAACGGCCGGATTTTAAGATATTAAGCTCTTTTATACTTAAAGATGTACCGCAAATAGAGAATTATGTTATCAACATTCATTCGGATGAGCAAGCTAAAACGGGTTTGAAAAAAGCTTTGAAACATCTTTCGGAAGGGCATGGTTTGGGTTTGTTTCCTGCCGGAGAAGTATCGACTTACAAAAACGGTAAATTGGTAGTCGATAAAACTTGGGACAGACAGGTTCTCAAACTGCTTTATAAGGCACAAGTATCGGTGATACCGGTATATTTTCATGGAAGAAACAGTCGTTTGTTTTATTTTTTATCGCGCATACATCCGGTTTTACGAACGGCAAAATTACCTTCCGAAGCTATTTCGGATATGAAAAAGAATATCAAAGTACGTATCGGTAAACCTGTAACCCCTAAAATGAAAGCCGGTTTTGCAGATTATGATATGCTAGGTGAATTTATTAGAAAGAAAACTTATATCTTGGCTAAAACTTTTGAAAAGCGCAGTTTGAAAGACAAAATAAAATTGCCGAAAGTTAGAACCAAAAGCGGATTTAAGCCGGTAATACCACCGGTAGCGGTTGAACTTCTCTCGGCAGATATCGAACGGCTTGACAGGACAGGTGCCAAACTGTTTGAAAAAAACGAATACGCCGTTTATTTTGCAGGAGCCAAAGATATACCTCATGTTTTGCGTGAAACCGGACGCTTGCGGGAGATAACGTTTAGAGAAGTAGGTGAGGGGACAGGCAAAGAATTGGATTTGGATAAATACGACAAATACTACAAACATTTAATTTTGTGGGATAAGAATAACAAACGGATAGCCGGAGCTTACCGAATGGGATTGGGCGGTGAAATTTTTGAAAAATACGGTATTAAAGGATTTTATTTGAGTGAGCTTTTTACTTTTGAACCCGAACTTTACGATATGATGAGCCGTTCGATAGAGATGGGACGGGCGTTTATCGTTAGTGAATATCAACAAAAACCATTTCCGTTATTTTTATTGTGGCGGGGGATTGTCCATATAACATTGCGCTATCCCGACCACGAATATTTGATAGGTCCCGTGAGTATCAGCGATAAATTTTCGCATTTTTCCAAATCGCTGATAATTGAATTTATGAAATCGCATTTTTATGATGCTTATACAGCTCAATATGTCCGGCCCAAAAAAGCCTTTAAAGTAAAACTCAAAGAGGAAGATAAAGCTTTTATTTTCGACTCTGCCGGTAACAATTTGTCTAAATTTGACAAGTTAATCGATGAATTGGAACCGTATAATCTCAAAATTCCGGTATTGCTCAAAAAATATATCAAACAAAATGCTAAATTAATCGCTTTTAATATCGATCCGGATTTTAACAATGCTATTGACGGATTGATGTATATCAAAATCAGTGATTTACCGGAAGAAACCGTTAAGCCGGTTTTAGAGGAATTTGAAGCAAAGTTTAAAACACAATGAATTCTTGATTATTAGATATTTATTTTATTTATTGCGAATTTTACGAATGACGTAAACTGTAAAGTTTTCTGTTTTCTTTTTGATGGTAAAGTCCAGATCTTCAACGAGATTTTTAAGTAAATTGTCCAGACTATCTATCCTTATATTCCAGTCATATGTCTGAATAATGTTTCCATTGTAAGTAAAAAGCCAAGGGGTTTTTTCGGATAATGTCTGCGCTAATTGAAACGGAGAAGCGTTATCAACGGTCAAAAAATAGTCATCCGTTATGCTTAAAGTTTGATCGGGTGATTCGGCGTATTGGTAAAGTTGTGCATTTAACCATGAAGAAGTTTGATTCTCTTTCAATTCGAAAATATTTAGTTCTTTTTCTGTTATTTGCCATTCATATCCGGCAGTTTTTAAAAATATAAAGGCGGCTTTATCAGGTTGATTCATATATGTTTTATCGAAAATTATTTTCCAGTATGACATTTCTCCTTTTAATTCTATCTGATAAGGTTGTAAAGACAGCAAGGAGGCTAAAATTTTTTTTAAATCTCCTTGATATACCAGTTGACTATCTTTGACAACCCGTTTGAAAGGGATAGTATAATCGAATTTTTGATAGTTTAATGAAAATTTTGTGTTAACGGAATGGGTGTTATTGGAAGTAATATCGTTTTTTTCGATTTGATACATTTTAATTCTTTTTATTTGACCTTTTTTTTGGTCATATTTAATAAGTAATTTTTTTAGAATTTTATTGGTGAGTTCTCCCGGTTTGCCACGCCAAATAATTTTACCTGAAGGATTGATTATTAACGCAGTTGGAATTTGTTTAATATTAAAATGTTTGAAATTTATTTCCAACGGGTCATTGGCCGCATAGAATCTCAAACTTCTGTTTGTCATAAATGATTTGATTTTGTATTCCGGTTCGTTAGATATATAAACGAACAAAACTTTGTCTCTGAATTTTTTTTCCAATCCTTGTGTATGTGGTATGGAACTGATACAAGGCGCACACCAAGTTGCCCAAAAATCAATATATATTAAAGGTTTGTGAAGATCATTATTTTTTGGTGAAAATATCCATTTGTTAATATTTATTTGTGAATAAGTTTTGTAACTGTGAGCTGATACTGTTAAAAAAAATAATTTTATTAAAAAAATTAACATTTTTATTTTATTCATAATATTTTTTATCTTTGCATTGTGATTTTTATCAAACAAAAATCATGCACAAATGTAATAATAACTTATAAAAAATCAGTATTATGAAAAAATTATTATTTATTGCCATTGCGATGTTAGGTTTATCGACTTATGCACAAGTTGATGGTTTACCACAGAATCCCGAACCGGGAAAATGTTATGTAAAGTGTACCACTCCTGATGAATTTAAAACCGAAACGGTAAAAATTGAAGTAAGGCCGGCACATAAAGTTTTAAAAACCGTACCGGCTAAATACAAATGGATTACTGAAAAAGTGATGATTCAGGAGGCGTCCAAGAAGTATATTTATCATCCGGCCACTTACAAAAAAGTGAAAGTGCCGTATGTTAAAAAAGAAGCCGGAAAAAATTATAAAGTTATTCCAGCGGCTTTCACCAACGATACCGAAGAAGTTGAAGTGTTTCCTAAAACAGCCAATTGGGAATATTCGTCCTATAAAAATTGTGCCAGTGACAATCCCGACGATTGTAAAACACTTTGTTACGTCGAAAAACCGGCACAATATAAAACCGTTCCGGTAAAAAAACTCGTTCACGATGCCAAAGCTGAAGAGGTTCCCATACCGGAAAAAAAAGATTTTTATTATAAAAAAGTAATCGATCAACCGGCAAGAGTGGAAGAAGTAGAAATACCGGCTAAATATGCCACTATAAAACGTCAGGTTATCGATGAACCGGCTAAAGTTATAGAAGAAACCGTTCCGGCTGAATATGTTGAAGTCAAAAAACAAGTTTTGGTCAAAAAAGGTGGCGTAACGGTATGGAAAGAGATTGATTGCGGTTTGGTAAAACCTAATAAATTAAATATTCATTGGCCTCTGGATAGTGCCAAATTGACTGCAAAAGCTAAAAGTGAAATTGATCGCGTATTAATTCCATTGCTTAAGAATAATCCGGGGGCTAGAATTGAATTATCTTCTCATACTGACAGCCGCGGTTCAAAAGCCTATAACAAGCGTTTGTCTCAAATGCGTGCCGATGCTATCAAAAGTTATTTGATATCAAAAGGTATCAGTCCTTCCAGAATTGTTTCTATTGGTTACGGTGAAGAACGTTTGTTAAACAATTGTTCGGATGGTGTTCCTTGTACGGAAGCACAACATCAAGTTAATAGAAGAACAGAATACAGGATAATTAATGCTCAATAATAGCATTTTTGAGAAATATTTGACAACTTCCGTTACTCTTGTAGCGGAAGTTTTTTGTTAATAAAGTAATAAATATTTATTATCATTATATTCTTAAATTTTTCTTAAATATTGATAAAATTTTGTATAAAAAATCAATAATTTTCATCTTTGCAAAAGAAAAAATATTAATGAAAAATATGAGAGGAGGTTTTTGTTATATTATAGTTTTTTTGAGTTTGCTATTGTTTTTGTTTCCGGGATTAAATTTGATGGCTCAATCTCAATCACTTAAAATATTAAAGGCTTTCAGAGTGCAGAAACCACCGAAGGTTGATGGCAATCCCGGTGATGTTCAATGGCAAAAAGCAGAATCTGCAACGAGTTTTTTAATGTTTAATCCCGGTGACGGCGATCCTCTACCCGTGGAATTTGACACCAAAGTCAAAGTGGTTTACGATGATACGGGTCTCTATATTTTGGCATTGATGAACGACCCGCAGCCTGATAAAATTACCCGACGTTTCGGATTGCGTGATCAACCGATACAATCCGACCATTTTTCGGTGGTTCTTAATCCGTTTTCCACCCCTAATAATAATTATGTGTTTACGGTTTTTGCATCCGGTTCGCAAATGGATAGTAATGATCCGAACGGAAAAGATTTGAGTTGGAATGCTGTTTGGAAATCTCATACTGCTGTAACAAATCAGGGTTGGGTGGTCGAAATGTTTATTCCATATTCGGCATTGCGTTTTCAAAATGAAAAAGAACAAACTTGGTCTATCGGCTTTTTCAGACATATTGACAGAACACGGGAAGATTATTCGTGGACTTATATCGATAAAACCAAAACCGGTGATATGGTGCAATTTTTAGGAAAATTGACCGGATTGAAAGACTTGAAACCTCCTGTTAGATTGAGTTTGTATCCATATACATCCGTAGTTCATAACAGATACAAAAGTGATAATAATACGGATTTTGGTTTCGGAATGGATTTAAAATACGGATTAAGTGAAAATTATACACTCGATGCTACTTTGATTCCGGATTTTAGTGATACACCATTTGATGAATTGCAATTGAATTTAGGTCCTTTTGAACAATATTATCAAGAAAAAAGACAGTTTTTTACCGAAGGTTTTGATTTGTTTAATAAAGGACGTCTTTTTTATTCGCGTCGTGTAGGAGGTCGGCCTTCCGGTTATTATGATGTGGCGTATCAGCTCAATCAGAATGAAATACTTGAAGAAAATCCCGAAAAAACACCTTTACTCAATGCTTTGAAAATTTCGGGTCGTAACAAAAACGGCTTGGGTATCGGTTTTTTTAATGCTGTTACAGGTAAAACCGAAGCAACGGTAAAAAATGAACAAACAGGTAAAGAGAGGAAAATTGTAACAGAACCCTTGGCTAATTACAATATTATGGTTATGGATTACAATTTTAAAGGCAATTCATCGATTAGTTTGATTAATACCAATGTACTCCGGCAAGGCAGTTTCAGAGATGCCAATGTTACCGGATTGTCATTAAATTTATATGGTTTTAACAATACATTAAATATCATAGCTGTTACGGCTATGAGCTTGATTAATGAAAAAGAACAATATACAAAAGGATTCAAATACATTTTTATTGGTTCAAAAGTCTTGAAAAATCATACATTCAAAGTATTTGTCAGGACTTACGATACCCATTTTGACAGTAATGATTTGGGATTTAACAGACATAATAATTTTGCCAATTTTGATGTCAGTTATAAATATAAAATTTTAAAACCGACCAAACATTTTAATGCCATACATATAAGTTTTGATGCCGGCTTTGATCATTTGTATGAAAAACTGCAAAAGGTTCAGAATGATTATGAATTAACGGCTTTTTTTACCAATAAAAAATATTTGAGCTATGGTTTCGGGTTGGAATATGTAACCGATGCTTTTGATTATTACGAGCCGAGAACGCCGGGACGTTATTTTCTGGATAAAGCGCATGGCGGTTTCTGGATGTTGGTATCCACCGATTACCGCAAAAGATTGGCCGGTGATATTAGAATTGCCCGTTATACCAAATTTAATGACCCGCAAAATTTTTACAGCATAACCTTTTCACCAAGATTCCGTTTTAGCAACCGTTTTAATGCCGTTTACAAATTTGAATATCAAAAAATGACAGACGGAAAGGGATTCGTAGATAAAATGAACAATCAAATTATATTCGGAAACAGACAACAACGAACGGTTATAAACAGCTTGGGAGCCAATTATTTTTTCAGCACCAAATCAGCTGTAAATCTCAATTTCCGTTACTATTGGTCACCGGTTTATTACGATAAATTTTACAATTTAAATACTGACGGCACTTTGACACCTGTTGACACTTATGATAAAAACAAAGATATCAATTACAATGTTTGGAATATGGATGTCGGTTATTCATGGGAATTTGCACCGGGTAGTAATTTGTCGTTTTTGTACAGAAATTCTTTATTAAATTTTAATCAAGATGCTAAAATAGATTTTAATACCAATTTTAACAACCTGATGGAACAACCCGGTCAAAATACTTTTATTTTGAAAATGACGTATTATATCGATTACAATACGGTTAAAAACAAATGGTTTTAATTTTTACTGTTGTTTGCTTTATCTTCTTCCGGATGGCGTAAGATAGCTCCCCTGCGTTTTTTGCCATCGATGATGACTTTAAGAGGTTTTGAAAAACGGACGTGTTTAAAATATTCGGTTTCTTCTATTAACCGTGCTTTATTGAGTAAATCGTAATTAATGGCATCCGGATTTTTGTCCAAAAAGACCGAAAAATAAGCGATGTTTAAAGTGGTCAGATTATGAAAGAAATGTGACCCTGACGAAGCATCAAGCGGATAATCTTCCAGGCTGGTTTCTACAATTACTTTGGCATTGGAAATTTGAGTCCAATTAACGGGAATACCTATAAAACGGTCACGGGTCCCCCAGCGGCCGGGTCCTATCAAAATATAATGTTTGTTATGAAATTTGGCGTTCAATTTTTCTATTTCGTGAGCCATTGTGACGGTATCTGTTTTGTCAAAAACCTCATTTTTAACAAAAATAATATCGTGAATATTGTTGATAATGCCGTTACCCATACTTTTTTCGGCATACAAAATCAAATTTTCTTTGTCCAGTTCGTCCGGTTTAAAAGAAAAATCTTCCGTTGGTATCAAAAGCGGTTTTACTTGTAAAATATAAAAAGTGGCATCACCGTCTTCGTCGGGTGTCAAATCCACAGCAAATTCGATTTCTACCGGTGTATCAAAAGCTTGTTTGAGGTTGTCCAATACATCTTGTATCATTTCCGGCAATGGAATGTATTCGTTTTGTAAAATACTGGCAAAATTCACAACTAAAATACCGTTTTCGTCAACACCCGGATACATTACATCATTGTTAAAATCATAAGTGGAAACCAAATGCGTCAAAGTGCCATGCGAAACGGCGTCATATAAGTCCACCTTTTTGATTGCGGAATACGGACCGTTTAATAAGTTGAAATCTTGTTTTCTTAAATCAACGGCGTAAAAATAACTTTGACTTTGTTTGATTTGGTCTTGCAATGACATTACTTGTATTTTAGGGTATTTCGGTGCAAACCGGTATGCCCGTTCTCCATCAACAACATACGAACCGAGTCCTATGGCTATGACGGCAAATCCGTCGCGGGGTTTCATCGAAGCAAACGGATAATAATTATATGATTGTGCCACACCACTGATATCGGGATAATATAAACCGTTATGTTCCCGTCCAACCAATTCTTGGATTACAATTGACATTTTTTCGTCTCCCAGTTTGTGGTCCAATGCCCGGGCATAATTGATAGCAACATTGGAATATGTAGAAGCATAAACCAGTTTAATTGCATCGATTAATTGTTGCAAACGTCTGTTTTTATCGTGATGATTGTTGGGAATAATATAGGTTTCGAAAATGCCGGCAAAAGGTTGGGTCAAACTGTCTTCAAACAATCCTGATGAACGCACGGCCAAAGGTTTTTTAAAACAATCGAGTAAAGCATCCAATTTTTTGACCAGTTCGTTGGATAAGCGGGCTTTTAAAAAACGATTTTTGATTTCCTCATCCGTAAGATTCAAATCTTTGATATTTTTTAAATTGTTTTCTTCTATAAAACGGTCAAATTCGTCCGCACCGATAATTGCAGTACGTGGCATCTTGATTTTCAGTCCTTTAAAGTTTTTACCAAGCTCTGTTTTGTGCAATAACGAATTGATAAAAGCCAAACCCCGTCCTTTACCACCATAAGCCCCTTCGGCTAATAAAAAGATGTTTTTATCATCATTGCAATCGGTATCTTCCCAAGGAACGACCTTTCCTTGTGGCTTTTCATCGCGATACGCTTTAAGCATTTTTAAAACGTATTCTCTTATTTCTTCGGTATCTTTAAAATCATGTATTTTTTTAGCTTCCAGGATTTTTGCCAATTGAATTTCGGAACGAGCCATTAACCATAACGAAAATTCGTCACGTTTGGCATGAAACATTATGCTTTCTTGTGGAATATGTTTGATGATTTTTTCAAATTCTTTTAATGAAGTAGCTCTTTCTATTTCATTACCGTTTTTGTCTCTAAAAATAAAATCTCCAAAACCGATTTTTTGCGTAACTTGTTCAATAAGTTTGCGATACAAATCTTCATCATTTTTGTCTAAAAAAGTCAAACATTTGGCATCGGCAACATTCTTTTGTTTTTTATCCGATGATAAAACGACAATAGGCAAATTGGATTTAAGTTTTCTAACCTCATCAATCAATTGGAAACCGGTGTTCGCTTCTATTTTCCCGTTTTTGGGAAATTGAACATCGGTAATCATAACAAAAATATTGTCTTTAAATTTTTTGAAAAGTTCTATGGCTTCTTCATAATTGGTAGCCAATAAAATTTTAGGACGCGCTCTTAGTTTCAGTACTTTATAAAGTTTATCGGTTTTGATTTCTTCTATAATTTTATTAGTTTGTTTAAAAATTATCCGGTATAATTTATTGAGATAATTGGAGTAAAAAATCGGATTATCTTCTACGACCAATATCATTCTGACCGATGCCAATTTGCTGTCGTTTTCGGCGTTCATTTTATCTTCGAGATATTTGATCATGGCAAAAAAGATGCGTGATTCACCGTCCCAAACAAAGATTTTATCGTAGCCGATTTGTTCTTTTTGTTTTTCGAGGAATTTGATATGGTGCGTGTTGTTGAGCAAAATAAAAATAGGTAAATCAGGATACCTTTCTTTGATTTTTTTAATGATTTTGACCGGTCGTTGTTTGTTAAAACCTATTGTAACGACGACCATATCTATATCTTTTTGTTCGAGTTGTTCCAAGGTTTCTTCGGTGGAATACACACCGGTTATCCTGGGCAATGAAGTTAAATTGAGTTTACCGTAATCATACAGCATAATTTCAGAAAAACGCCCCTCTTTGTTGATGGAAAAAGCATCGTAAAGATTGGAAACCAACAAAATTTCTTTAACTTTAAATTTGCTCATATCGTGATAAATATCACGCATACGGCTGTCACGGTTCAGGTAATTTTGCAGGAGTTGTTTGGTCTTTGCCTTCATAACAAAAAGATTTTTCAAACTATAAAGTTACTCAAAAAAATTTTTAATCTGAAAATTTTATTATAAATCCCCGCACCGTTGTGTGTTCCCCGCTACCGGTGGAAATTTACGACATATATTTAAAAATCTAAGACCTTTTCTCCGTCGTATGTCTCCCGACACCGGCGGTATTTTTCCTTTTCCTATACAGGTCACTCTTACGAAGCTATCTATTTGTTTGGGTTCAATATTTGCTACAAACAGGACAATCATAGAGAGCTTGGTTATCGTTTTAATAATTTCATCTCTTCTATGTTTAGCAAAATTTAAGTTGCAATCAAGAGCACACAAGAGAACGCTAACTCGACAAACCTTGCAATTCAATATAAAAGTTTTCAAAAACAATACTAAACAGTAAATTATTTTTAATATAAGCAGTAGAATAATAAAAATTATTTAAATACTTAA